>JBNMMV010000165.1:0-9106 GCA_051270205.1 Limisphaerales bacterium | reverse complement strand
AAGTCATGCCTTGCTTAGAACGCTTGGCTCGGGCAAAGGACCTAAGCGCAACCTGATTATCGCGCACTGAGGTCGCTACACTTTCGCTCTACCTTTACTTGGGCCATTTTTATATTCGAAACAATTACCGGCTCCTAGCGCCGTCCAAAAAATACATCTTCCGATGAGAAACGTGGCATCCATGACGATGACACATCCGGACTACCGTGTTACCCAACGCATCCGTCAAGGTGGTGACGTGCACTCAGTGAGCTGGATCGAGGGCACTGGCGACCTCATTGGCAGAATCTACATTGTTCGCAATCCCGATAAATTGCATAAGCTCTCACTGCCGTGATTATTGCTGACCACCGATGGTATGCTTGGCGGCTACATAAGGGTTCGCAGGGAGCGGATGAAACACCTCTATATCGTTCGCCACGGGCAAACGGAGTGGAACGCAGTGCAGCGGATGCAAGGTCGACTGGATTCTCCACTCACTGAAGACGGTCGCCAGCATGCTTTTCAAAATGGCACGCTAATCAAAGAGCTGGGTGGTGTTGAGCAACTTTGTGTCTCCCCGGCTGGGAGAGCCATGGAGACGGCGTTCATAATGAACTCTCTGACTCAATGCAATATTGAGTATTTTGATGAACTGCAAGAACGAGACAGTGGCGTCTGGTCTGGCATGACCGTCAGTGAAATTGCCGCGCAGTTTCCCCAAGCTTGGGCCACACGCGAGGATGACCCCTATAATTTCCGACCACCCAATGGCGAGAACTTGCAAGATATGCTGGTGCGAGTCCATGAAATTCTAGACGCACTCTATGCTTCAGATTTCGAGAGCGTTGCATTGGTGACTCACGGCGTAATGAGCAAGGTCATATTAAAATTCTACTTAGACTTGAACGAAGTCGAAACCGGGCGCCTTCGCCACCCAAACGATCTCGTCTATCGCTTGACGTTTGGCGCCCAAGAAATAGAAACTGAGCACTATATTGCGGGAGGACCAGGGCAAAAGGGTTTGTTGTATAACGATCTCGGCCCCGTGGTTCGTACCCAATCGGAATAACCATTAGGGGGATATATGAAAGTAGATGGTGGCGTTGGAGCTGACCTTTCGACTGTGGGGGCGCAAGCTCAAGAACTAGAGGAAATGGGATACTCCGGTATCATGACAGCGGAGACGTCGCATGATCCCTTCTTCCCTTTGTTAGTGGCTGCTCAAAATACCGAAAAAGTTGAGCTTATTACCTCCATTGCCGTTGCGTTTGCACGCACGCCAATGGTGCTCGCGAATATCGGCCATGATTTGAATTCCTTCTCAAAAGGTCGGTTCGTATTAGGTCTGGGGTCGCAGATTCGGCCGCATATCACCAAAAGATTCAGCATGCCGTGGTCGTCACCGGCTGCCCGTATGCGCGAGTTCATTCTGGCCATGCGTGCGATCTGGGGCACTTGGCACGAGGGAAAACCATTAGAGTTTACGGGTAAGTACTATACCCACACACTAATGACGCCAATGTTTACGCCAACCGATATTGATTACGGTGCACCGAAAGTCATGCTTGCAGCCGTGGGTCCGAAAATGACTGAGGCGGCGGGTGAGGTGGCCGATGGCATGATAGTGCATGCTTTCACCACCGAAAAATACCTGCGCGGAACGACGATGCCGGCCCTCGAACGTGGTATGGCGAAATCTGGAAGGCGCCGTGAAGATTTCGAGATTAGCTATCCGGTTTTCGTCGTTACCGGACAAACCGAAGAGGAACTAGCACAATCCAAAATTGCCACCGCTAAGCAAATCGCTTTCTACGGCTCGACGCCAGCCTACAAGCCCGTGCTCGACAGTATTGATGCTGGAGAGCTGCAGGGCGATCTTAACAAGATGTCGAAACAAGGTCGTTGGGATGAAATGGGTTTGCTTATTGGTGATGACCTTCTCAAAGAGTTTGCTGTTGTGGGTGAGCCTCAACAGATAGCCGCACAAATCAAGAGCCGCTACGGTGATTTGGTTGACCGGACATCAGCAGCCTATGCCAACATACCAAAATCAGATCGCGTGAAAATTATCAAAGATTTAGCAAGCTAAGGAACCCCCAATGAAAGTAGATGCAGGTTTAGGCAGTAATTTAGACACAATTCCAGAGACAGTTCGCGCACTCGAAGCGGCGGGTTATGACGGGGCGCGAACCGCCGAAATGAACCACGATCCATTCTTTCCACTATTGCTAGCTGCTGAACACTCGGAAAAATTGGAGCTGGCTACCTCGATTGCTGTCGCGTTCGCGCGCAGTCCCATGAATTTGGCCAACATTGGCCATGACTTGAACGCTTATTCGAAAGGGCGTTTCACGCTTGGATTGGGTTCACAAATAAAGCCCCACATTACCAAGCGATTTAGCATGCAATGGGGTGCGCCAGCAGAGCAGATGCGAGAACTGGTACTTGCCATGCGAGCGATTTGGGCAAACTGGTACGAAGGTGAACCATTGGAGTTTGTGGGCAAGCACTATCGGCATACTTTGATGACGCCTGCGTTCTCTCCCCAAAACACCGAGTATGGCGCGCCACGTGTCATTTTGGCGGCTGTTGGACCCGGCATGACCGAGGTGGCTGGTGAAGTGGCAGATGGCATGATCATCCACCCCTTTAGCAATATGGCTTATATCGAATCGGTGACTATGCCGGCGATTGAAAAAGGACTTGCGAAGGCAGGCCGCAGCCGCGACGACTTCGAGTTGTCCTATTCATGTTTTGTTATTACCGGACGCGATGAGGAGGAATTCGCGGCCAGTAAAAAAGCGACTCAGGAACGCATCGCTTTCTATGGTTCAACACCCGCGTACAAGGGGGTGCTCGATGCCATTGGTTGTGGTGACCTTCAGGGCGAGTTAAATGCCATGTCTAAGCAAGGTCGTTGGAAAGAGATGGGTACGCTTGTTACAGACGACATGTTGGAAGCGTTTGGTGTGATGGGCGAGCCGAAAGACGTAGCACCGCTGATGTTGGCGCGTTATGGCAGCCTTATTGACCGTACATCGGCGTCATTTCCGGTTTCCGACGATGCGCAGCGAGATCAAATCATCCAAGCTCTTAGAGCGGGCTAAGCAGGCTAAAGTTTAGACTGATTTGTTATAAGAAGGTCGGTTCGACCCCGATTGCTCGGGGTCGAACCCTTTATAAATAAGCCCTTTGGGGTGAGTAACCACTCACTTATAAGCCACTTACAAGCTAGTACAAGCAATGTGAACCGTTTGGGCTATGATTGCCCTATGTACTGTGACGTGGCGCAGGTAGAATACTCGTCCCAGGTACGGTGGGTGTTAGACACAGTAGCTGTATGACACGGAACGAACTCACAATCACGGACAGATTGGCAGGAAAATTGGCTATGTTTGCTATGAACGCAAAATCAGTGATTGATCACGTCAGACGTGTACCGAGTATTGTTTGGTCGACAACCTGTGGTTTTGGACTACTCATCGGCTCGCTCATAATTGTTAGCTTAGCTGTCAGTCATGTGGTTGCCCCTCAAGGGTTTGAAACTGTCTCCATGGCGAAGCCTGCCGCGGTTATTCGTACCATTCGTCAACATGATGTCGCCCAGTTTGGTAGCAAGGTGAGTAATGCCTTCGGTATTAAAGACCAGGTAGCACATGAATTTGCTGATTGGATCCTTGAAGCTTCTGAACGCCAAGGCTTAACGCCTGAATTGCTCGCAAGCTTGGTGGTAACAGAAAGTTCATTCCGTAAACATGCCCGATCGAATGTCGGTGCTGTAGGACCTACCCAGGTTCGCCCAGACTACTGGGGTACCTTCTGCGGAGCAAAAGACGACCTTACTGACCCCGAACAAAACATCTACTGTGGTGCTCAAGTGCTTTCCCATTTGTTTGAACGCTGCGAAGGTGATCGCAGCTGTGCATTAGCCGCTTACAACGTTGGGCCTTACGCGAAACGGGAAGCTGCTGCTAAGCGCTACGTTGCCAAAATCGACCGATACCTCTTATCGCTTGAAAACGCTACTAGCGATACCGCTCTTTAGAATTTTCCAAACCTTTCTTACTTAGCTAAACTGCTGGTTCCTTGTGGAGCTAAAGTTGAGGAAAACTATGCATAAAATTATTTTCATTTTGGCCGCGTTGTTGTGCTCGCACGCGGTGCAGGCTCAAGATCAACCCAAGCCTGCTTTTATGCAGCCTGAAGTGCTACGCGCAGCGCTTGCCATCAACATGACCGAAGCTCAAAAACCGCAATTTCAGGCCGCGCTTACGCGATTTTTCGACGGTAGGTGGTCGTCATTGGCTAGGTTGATGCAGAAAAACAATCAAACTGATTTACCGCGTAAGTGGAAAAAGAAAACTAATTCTCTGTTAAAGACGATGGACAAAGAAGTCGCAGGGTTTCTAACTGAAGAACAATTGCCAGCGTATGACACTTATCGAAACACGCTTAAATCTAACCTGAAGGGAATGTAAGTGGCTGATTTTGGTTTGATGATGTTTGCCACAGACTATGCTGTGGCTCCGAATATATTAGCGCGCGAAGTGGAAGCACACGGTTTCGAGTCGCTGTTTTTTCCCGAACATACGCACATACCTGCAAGTCGGGCAACGCCGTGGCCTGGTGGACGGGAGTTACCCCAAGAGTATTGGCACACCCATGATCCTTTCGTCTCCCTGACTGTTGCGGCAACCGTGACCGAAAAACTCAAGGTCGGCACAGGTATTGCGTTGGTTACGGAACGTGACCCCATCTTAATGGCGAAACAAGCAGCGACCTTAGATTACCTGAGCGGTGGTCGTTTGTTGCTCGGTGTAGGCGCGGGATGGAATGTCGAGGAAATGGAAAACCACGGCACCCAGTACAGTACTCGCTGGAAGCTTTTACGAGAGCGTATCTTAGCGATGCGCGCTATCTGGACTCAGGAAGAAGCTGAGTTTCACGGCGAACTGGTAGATTTTGATCCCCTGTGGTCTTTCCCAAAACCGGTAAGCCCAGGCGGTCCATCCATTTTGTTAGGGGCCTCGTCTAAGTACATACCCAAAAGAATCGCCGAATACTGCGATGGCTGGTTTCCCATTTATCAAGACATCGATCGCGCAGCTGCCAGCGGCGCGGTGAATTATGGCGAGTCGATTGCGCGTATAAACGAAGCGTGGCATGAAGCAGGCCGCGAAGGCGCCCCAACTTTTAGCATCTTTGGTGTGGGTCCAGACCCCAAAGCCGTCGAGACCTTAATAGAACTAGGCTTCACGCGCCTCGTCTTTGGATTACCGTCCGCCGATGCGGATACGGTTTTGCCGCTCGTTGAACAATACGCAGCGCTAGCGCACCAGTTCAATTAATTGAACTGCCGTGCGGGCTGCGGCGCTTGCTGCATCGCGCCGTCCATAAGCAGCGCTATACCGGGTATGCCCAATGGCAAAGCAGCGGGCACTAGATGCGTTCAACTAACAAGCGATTACCAGTGCAAAATTTTCGGACTTCCCGAGCGTCCACGGGTGTGTGAAAAATTTCTTGCTGAACCTGAAATCTGTGGTGACTCCCGTCTTCAGGCTTTGCGCTTAATCACAACGTTAGAGCAAAGTAGCTAGCGCTCCTAAAACTTCATCCTCACCTCGACAGAGGTGCGAAACAAGGCCTGCTTGCATTGCCCCATGAATGTTCTCTTCGTTGTCGTCGATAAAAGTTACGCTTTCAGGTGCCGCGCCAATGTCGGCACACACGGCATGATAGGCATCAACGTGGGGCTTGCGTTTGCCTACTGTTGAGGAGGTATAAACTTTCTCAAACCCGGCGATCGCATCCGCGTAGTGATGGCGAAAGTAGGCCTCATGTGTCGGGTTGGTGTTACTAAATGCAAAGAGCCGGTAATGAGTGCTGAGCTTCGGCAGTAGACCGATCACGTCGTGAAAGGGTTCGGTCCACAGCGCATTCCAGCCTTGAGCCCATTCATCTTGAGAGAGGCTGACCTCGAATTGCTCACTTAGGAACCCCGTGTAGGTTTCAAAATCTATGTCTCCAGTTTCGTGGTTTGCGTAGGCGTGGTCGGCTTTCCAGTTCCTGTAGAACCGTTCCGGATCAACATTGGCAGCACGGGCCCAATAGGCGAAGACGCGATGGAAATCGATGCCAAGCACGACATTGCCTATGTCGAACAATAGTGTTGGCTTGTGCTGCATCGGCCGATTTGCCTATTCAGGTTGAGTTCATTGGGTGCAGGTAGAGTAGTGCACAGGGTGAGAGCAAGCAGTACTCACCAGGTTCGTCGCAGCATCTCGCTCCCAAGCGGGATATTTGCTCCCTCCCGTCCCCGCTGCGGCGAACCGACTTTTTAGTAGCCCGCGTTCCCCGATTTAATGAGATCAACGTAGCCTTGATCCAGCGGCGTGTAATGATCATCGCCGTTTTGGCGTACAAACACAGGGTCACTGAATTGTGTGATGTCGTACGCTTGCTTACGTAGTTCGCCTTTGACCATTTTAAAAGTGCCGGTGACATCAATGTCAGGCTGAATACGCAGAAACAGAGGCGCTGCATAACTTGGTAACTCAGCCTTCACATAGGCTGCAAACGCAGCTAAATCTAGCTGGGTGACGCCTTCATTGAGTGTCAGGGCAGCCATGCCAGCGCGTCCATCTGCCCCAGGTATCTCTACCCCGTAAACGTTGCAAAATTTCACTTCGCTGAAGCCGTTTATGATCTCGCCAATTTCGTTGGTAGAAACATTTTCTGATTTCCATCGAAAAGTATCGCCGATGCGATCTACAAACTGGTAGTGGTCATAGCCTAACGTGTAGCCCACATCCACGGTGCACATGAGATCGCCTGAGTTAAACCAGGCATCACCGGTTTCCAGGGCGTCACGCACTACTTTCTTTTCAGTGGCTTCTGGGTCGGTGTAGCCTTCGAATTGAGCGGCTTCAGTAATCTTGCCCAGCATCAGACCGGGCTCGCCGTGGGCTGCGCGAATGCAGAAACCTTGCTCGTCGCGGATGATTTCATCGGCGTCGACATCGTACTTTACTAGACACACCTCTGAAGCCGTCATGCCTACGGTGCAGTCTTTGTTGAGTAGGTTGGCGAACGAAACGTTGCCTTCTGATGCGCCATAGAACTCGGCAACCATGCCTATTTTGTAGCGTTGTTTGAACTTCATCCACACATCAGGGCGCATACCGTTGCCAATCATCGCCCTTAGCGGATTCTTATGGTCGTCTGGCTTAGGTTCAGTGTTAGTAAGGTAACGGCATAATTCACCGATATAGACGAACCCCGTGCAGTTGTGTTTGCGCACTTCCGGTAGAAAGTTTGAAGCTGAGAATCTTCGGCGTACGAACATACTTGCGCCAGAGGCGAAGGCAGCACCTGCACCCACCATAAGCCCGGTGCCGTGGTACAGCGGCAGGCATAGGTAAATGCGATCTTTCGGTTTTAGCTTTAAGCCAGCCTTAGCGGATAATCCGCTCGCGTTCATTGATCGACGGTTCGACAAAACCGCGGCCTTGGGTAAGCCGGTAGTGCCGGATGTAAATATGTACAGTGAGGTTTGACCGATGGTGTTGGACGCGGCTTCTGGAGGATTTGAGGTGTCTGCTGACGCCGTGGCTTGCGAAAAGTCGATGGCCCAATTGCTGTCTAGCTCGGCATCGCCGTCGGGAACTATGTAGTAGTCGCTTCCCTCTTGCAGTGCGAGTTCGCCTTTTATTTCTTCGATGGCTTCGGTCACTTCGCTGCCAAATATGCACTTCTTAGACTCGGTAACAGAAATGCAGTGAGTCAGTGGCCGACCGGTTAAATTGGTGTTGATTAGCGCGCCCACAGCGCCCAGTTTGTTTAAAGCGATGATCACGGCTAGGAATTCAATACGGTTTTCCATGATGACACTCACCGTGTCACCTGGTTGAATGCCTTCGCTCTTCAGGTGGTTGGCGTATTGATTGGCAAGCGCGTTGAACTGCCCCCAAGTCACTTCTTTGCCTTCAAACAGAATGGCCGAAGAGTCAGCCAGCGTTGCAGCGTTGTGCTCAACCCAGGCGCCCCAACTGCCTGGCGTATCGTCTGGCTGCGGCACCATGGCCTTTTTGAGTTCAAGCAAAGTAGGTACGTATTTTAGTGTTGAGACCATATCAACAATACCCATAGCCCCCTCCGTTGTTATGATTAAGCGAGCCTAACCATACCAAAAATCTAGGAGTAGATATGAATCAATGGCAAGTTGGCGATATCAAAATCACGCGCGTGATCGAAATGGAAGTTGCAGGCGGATCGAAATTTATTCTGCCTGATGCGACGCGGGAGGCGTGTCGAGAAATAGATTGGATGGCGCCGCATTTTATGGACGCAGACGGCAATCTGATTATGAGCGTTCACGCGTTGATCATCGATACTGGTGAGCGACGGATCGTTGTCGATACCTGCATAGGTAACGACAAAGAGCGCAATATTCCAGCATGGAGCAACCTACAAACGACCTTTCTAACCGATCTGGAAGCTGCAGGATATCCGAAGGAGTCTATTGATACGGTAATGTGTACACACCTGCATGTTGACCATGTAGGTTGGAACACCATGTTGGTTGACGGTAAATGGATTCCGACCTTTGAAAACGCCCGCTATCTTATGGCGGAAAAGGAATGGGCGTACTGGGATGCTAACGAAGATGAAAGCACCTACGGTCCGGTTTTGGCCGACTCAGTTCGACCCATAGTAGAAGCCGGTCTTCACGATTTGGTTGGTGAAACTCATGAAATCTGCCCAGGGGTAGTGCTCGAACCAACCCCAGGGCATACGCCAGGGCATGTCAGCGTGCATATCACCTCCAACGGTGAAGAAGCTTTGATTACTGGCGACTGTATTCATCACCCAGTACAAATGACACGCACCGACTGGTGCTCCAGCGCCGACTATGATCAACAGCAAGGTCGCAGCACGCGTGAAGGGTTGCTTGAAAAGTATGTCGATGGCGACGTACTGATCATAGGCACTCATTTCGCGACCCCAACAGCCGGGCATATCAAAAAGCTCCCGTCTGGCGGATTTTGGCTCGACGTCAGCTAAGTAAATGAGTAATGGGGTCAGAGTAAAGGGTCAGAGTCTCGACTCTGACCCTTTACTCTGA
>JBNMMV010000164.1:0-9187 GCA_051270205.1 Limisphaerales bacterium | reverse complement strand
ACAGTAAAAGCAATGCCATCGTCGTTTTCGCCGAGCGCACGTTCCAGCACGAAGACCATAATGCCGACAAAGAAAATTGGTCCAAGAATTGCGAGAGAGAACGAAGAGATGATCGTCCGGCGGTCTCTAATGTTGTCGAGACATTCTTTCTTCAGAACAACGCCGAAACTCATATATCACCTTCTTGGAGGCCGGCCAGCGCAATAAAGGCTTCTTCTAAATCTTCAGTGCCTGCCTTTTCTCGTAAGGCTTGAATGGTACCGTCGAATTTCACCTCTCCGTGGCTAATCACGATGACATCATCACATAAGGCGTCAACTTCTTGCATGATGTGACTGGAAAACAATACACACTTACCGTCGTTTTTTAATTCTCGAATAATCTCGCGCAGCGCCCGCGTTGCCATTACATCAAGACCGTTCGTAGGCTCGTCCAAAATGATGTGCTTGGGGTTGTGTACAAGGGCACGAGCGAGCGCGACCTTAATCTTTTGTCCTTGGGAAAAGCCTGCTGTACGTCGGTCGGCAAAATCTTGCATCGATAACTGGCTAATAAGTTGTTCTACTCGTTCGTCGAGTGCTGCACCCCGCATACCCTGCAATTGGCCGTAGTAGCGGATGTTCTCAATGCCACTCAATCGTCCGTAAAGCCCGGAATTGTGAGGCAGCACACCAATGTTCTTGCGCACCTCTAAAGGATCTTCAGCAACATTCACGCCGTCTACTGTTGCGGTACCGGTATCTGCTCGGATCACTGAAGCTAGAATCCGCAAGGTGGTGGATTTACCAGCGCCATTAGGACCAAGCAAAGCTGTTATTTTTTGATCGTCTGCGCAAAAAGAGACAGATCGAACGGCCTGAACTTTTTTGAACTTCTTGGCGATCTGTTTGACTTCAATCATGGTGGCGGCCCCATGGCGTCAATAAAGAAGGGGTAAGCGCCTAAGTGTTTGACGCATGAGTCGTCTACTTCTGCGACGTTGGTTTTTTCTACGAACTCCAAAACCATTTTCGGAATACAGCCGCGCGCTAGTGTGCCGTGACCTTGCCCCGGTGCGATGACGTGTTTCGCTTGGCTTAACCCCTGCATCGATATGTCGCCCCAGGCAGGAGGTGTGATTGGGTCCAACTCGCCACTGAGGACAAGGGTGGGTGTGTCTGAGATTAGCGGTTGTTTTATGTCGTCGTGAATATAGCCCGCTGGCCAGACCTCGCATATAGACTTAAGAGAACCGAGCATTTCACCACCTATGTAAGTCGCATCCATAGCTTCGTAGTCAACGGATTGTTCGTCATAAAAAGGCGCATCTTCCGTGCAGATGACGGCGTTGTGCATGCCGTAGTTTAAAGCGGTTGTTATGTTGTGCAGCATGCGTAGCGCGTTGGAGGCGATGGGGATGTAGTTTTGAGAAACCGCTGCCTCATGAATGGTCAGTGGAATCAATGCGGTCGTTTCAGTTGCATAGAGTGAAAACCGCAACCACATCATAACGTGTGGATAAGTGAGCTCAATTTCGGTTTGCTTGCCTGTTACCGGGTGAGGGATGGAAAGAGGTACGGGTGATTCCTCTAAGCTGGCACGCAATGTGCGTAGCTCTGCTGCTAAGTTTGGAAATGCTGTGTTGCAGCTTTCTTCTTCTACACATCTGGCCAGCGCGTGGTCCAGGGCGTCTTGGCTATGAATTGCGATGCGCGGGCCAAGCGCTTGTTGCGGAGGAACGACACCATCGATAACCGCCACTCGACTGGTCACGGGATAACGGCGCACATACTGTTGTACCACTCGAGTGCCGTAGGATATTCCATAGAGGCTAAGCTGCTCGTAGCCTAGAGCCTCTCGTAAAGCTTCAAGGTCTTCCACGCCAACGCTGGTGGTGAAAAATCTTGGATCGTGAGTAAGATTGTCGAGACAATCCTTCGTGGCTTCGAGGGTCTGTTCCTCTGTGTATTCTTCGGCTCGATCGGTTATCGCTTCGCACGTTAAAGGTGCGCTACGTCCTGTACCACGTTGGTCAATGACGATGACGTCGCGTTCTCGAGTAAATGCCCCGACGACGCCGGCCATGTCGACCAGCAGGTCTATCGAAGATCCGCCTGGACCACCATTGACTATAGTGAAAGCATCCTTCGCAGGTTCGATAGCAGTCGATTTTAATCGCGCAACAAAAAGCGCTAGGGTTTCGCCGCTAGGATCCGTGCGGTCAAGTGGTTGCTGCCATGTCGCGCACTCGGCCTGCAAAGTGCCATTGCCATTGGTGCCGGTGAGGGCACACGGTTCAAATTGCAGAGCTTGTGCTTGAACGGGGTTTGTCGCGGCAATGATGAGAGTGGCTAAGAGTGAGGTTCGACTTAGTAGAGCCTTGATGTGCTGTACTCCGTGACGGTCCGTAAGGCCTCCACATAGGGGTTAGGGAAGAGTTCATTTAAACATGCAAGCGCAAGCTTCGATTCGTCAATTGCGGCTTGATGTGTGTAGTCCAATGCGCCGCAATCTTGGACGATATGGATGATCTCATCTAATGCATCTTTGCTGCGGGCTTGTATGGCGGTCTTGATTAAAGTCTGAGCGCTATCGCCGGCATGTTTTAAAGCGTAGATGAGCGGCAAGGTGAGCTTACCTTCACCAAGATCGTCACCGACATTCTTGCCCATCGCCTCGCTACTACCAGCGTAGTCTAGCCAGTCATCGACCAGTTGATAAGTTAGTCCGAAGTGCAGACCATATTGACGTAGCGTTTCTACTTGTAGCGAGTCTGGTTCGTCCACAGTGGCCAAAATTGCGCCGGTATGACTCGCAGCCTGAAATAAGAGAGCGGTTTTACAGCGAATTACTTCTCGATATTGCGCCTCGTCGAGGTCGATGCGACCTATATTGGCCAATTGCATGACTTCACCTTCGGCAATGGTATTTGTGGCATTGGCCAACACACCCATTATTTCAAGACTGCCGACTTCAACCATTAATTGGAATGCTCGAGAGTAGAGAAAATCTCCCACCAAAACGCTGGGAGCGTTGCCCCACTTTTCATTGGCGGTAAGTTTGCCGCGGCGCATGCCGGAATGGTCAACAACATCGTCATGCAATAACGTCGCGGTGTGGAGAAACTCTATAATCGCAGCCAATTGCACATGACGCTCTCCTTTGTACCCTAAGGCACCGGTACTCAGCAGAACCATGAGTGGTCTAAGCCGTTTGCCACCGCTGGCGACAATATAATTGCCTATTTGCTTGACCAGTTGCACATCGGTAGTGAGTTGGCGAGGAATGAGCTCGTTTACAGCGCGAAAATCTTCTTCAACGAGGCTGTATACAGGCTGCAAAGCGGTTATCGCCGAGACTTTTGTGCTGACGACGGGGTTGGAAGATGATTGTACGGCTGGATCGGTCACGATTGGCGGTATCCTAGCAGGATCAGTTACCGTTGGCTCGCTTTTAGCCCTATTTAACTCATTGTATTCGCAAAAGTTTATCCGTAAACTTACGCGCCTTTCGCAGGTGGCCTATTCAGCCAAGTACCTACTAACCTTGACCTTGTGTCAGTTTAGTCGGGTGAGCTTAGTTGAGTTGGCGAATCAGATAGTAAGTATCTCAGTAAATCAGTAAGTAAAAAGGTTGAGAAAAATGTTTGCGGTTTTCAAAAGCGGCGGTAAACAGCACCGTGTAAGTGAAGGTGATGTTGTTAAGTTAGAGCTCCTCGATGTGGAGCCTGGCGAAGAAGTTGTATTCGACGAAGTGTTGATGGTTTCCAACGGTGACGATGTCAGCGTCGGTGCGCCATTTATCGAAGGCAGTCAGGTCAAAGGTGAAGTCCTACGCAATGAGCGCGATAAGAAGATTCGCATCATAAAGTTTAAGCGCCGTAAGGACTATTTACGTCGGCAAGGGCATCGCCAGTGGTTTACTGAAGTCAAAATTACAGCGATCGCGTAAGGGTAGGAGAGAACAATGGCACATAAAAAAGCAGGCGGTAGTACACGCAACGGTCGTGATTCCGAATCGAAACGAC
Organism: Limisphaerales bacterium; assembly: GCA_051270205.1. GTDB lineage: Bacteria > Pseudomonadota > Gammaproteobacteria > Pseudomonadales > Azotimanducaceae > UBA4421. The sequence goes on along the minus strand of JBNMMV010000164.1, from coordinate 5,181 downwards.
TGGGCGTGAAAAAGTTCGGTGGCGAATTGGTCAAGGCCGGCAATATCATCGTTCGACAGCGCGGCACGAAGTTTCACCCAGGTAGTAATGTGGGCTGTGGTCGTGATCATACGTTGTTTGCAAAATCAGACGGCTATGTTGAGTTCGCTGTCAAAGGCGCACTTAAGCGCAGTACGATCAGTGTGGTTCCAGCGGAGGCATAGTCCTCATTGCTAAGAGCCCATCAAACCCCGCTCCATAGCGGGGTTTTTTATATGTGAAACGACTAAATGTGTAGTAACTATATGAACAGCAACTATTTGAACAGCAACTATTTGAACAGCAACTATGCAATTTATTGACGAAGCAATGATCTTGGCCCAAGCCGGCAAAGGCGGTAATGGCTGCTTGAGCTTTCGTCGTGAAAAGTACATTGACAAAGGCGGCCCCGATGGTGGCAACGGTGGTGTCGGTGGGGATGTCATTTTAGTCGCTGACGATGCATTGAATACGCTTGTGGATTTTCGCTACCAACCTCGATACCAAGGTAAGAATGGCGCCTCAGGATATGGGCGCAACAAAACCGGTGCGGCTGGTGAAAGTATCTACGTAAAAGTGCCTGTTGGTACGACGGTTATCGATGATGAAACCGAAGAAGTAATCGGCGATATGACTAGGCAGGGCGAGCAGTTAAAAGTTGCGGAAGGCGGTTATCGTGGCTTGGGGAATGCGGCTTTCAAATCGAGTACCAATCGGGCGCCACGCAAAACTACACCTGGCAAGCTCGGTGATGAACGCCACCTACGTTTACAGCTCAAGCTATTGGCAGACGTGGGTCTGCTCGGTATGCCAAATGCTGGTAAATCCACCCTCATTGGTCAGGTTTCTGCTGCCAACCCCAAAGTTGCAGACTATCCGTTTACGACGCTTGTTCCCAACCTTGGCGTCGTCAGGGTCGATCGAGAATCGAGTTTCGTTATGGCAGACATACCGGGCCTAATCGTCGGTGCCGCGGACGGTGCCGGCTTAGGTGCACAGTTTTTACGCCACCTGTCGCGGACACGTGTATTGCTACACCTTGTTGATGTGCGTCCGGAAGATCAGTCGGACCCTCTGCAGAACGCAATTCTTATTGAAGAGGAAATGAGTCAGTATTCACCGGCGCTTGCGGAAAGGCCTATCCTCACGCTACTGACCAAGGTGGATCAGCTCGATGCTGAAGAATTAGAAACGCTCGGCGAGTCGTTCGCCAACGTGTTCGAAGATCGCACTATTTTGGCGGTGTCAGCCTTGGGCGACATTGGCTTGGATGATTTGGTGAAAGAAGTCATGCGTACTCTGCAACAACTCGATCGGCGCATCGAGGAGGATGAGGCATTTGCAGAATACGACGAGGAACTACAACGGCGAATTGGCGATGATGTGATGGCTCAATCCAGACTGTCGCGGAAAAAAAGAAATGTTTCGAACGAGGATGACGACGAGCTGTCTGAGGGCGGTCCGGACGTTATCTACGTCAATGAGTGATCGCGCCGCGCTAAGCGGTGTGAAACGGGTAGTGATCAAAGTCGGTAGTGCTTTGCTCACAGACCCCTCCAAGGGTTTGGCGATCGGCAAAATTCGAGATTACTGCGCGCAAATTGCGGCGCAGCAGGCACGTGGTTTTGAAATTCTATTGGTCTCCTCTGGTGCCGTTGCCGAAGGCTGCGTGCGACTTGGTTGGCAGGTGCGACCTAAGGCGTTGCATCAACTGCAAGCGGCTGCAGCAGTGGGTCAGATAGGTCTGGCCCATGCTTATCAGAATGCGTTAGGTGAGCACGGCTGCGATGCTGCGATGATTATGCTCACCCACGACGATCTTGCTGACCGTCAGCGCTATCTCAATGCGCGAGCAACCCTACATCAACTCACCTCCCTGGGTGTTATCCCCGTTATCAATGAAAATGATACGGTCGCAACAGACGAAATTCGGTTTGGCGATAACGACACGTTGGCGGCATTGGTTGCAAACTTAGTGGAAGCAGATCTGCTGGTGATTCTTACTGATGTGCCAGGGCTAATGGATAAAGACCCTGCTGAAGCGGCTGACGCTCGGCGTATCGGCCATGCGCGCGCAGATGACCCTAGCCTAGAGCAGTATGCTAGTGCCCGTGTAGGCCAAACAGGGCGCGGTGGCATGCATACTAAGCTAAGAGCGGCTCGTTTGGCGGCTCGCTCAGGCGCGCACACTGTGATCGCGTCTGGATTGGCGTCTGAAATCATCACTCAGGTGCTCAACGGTGATGACGTTGGCACGCTGTTGAGTGCTCAAATGACGCCTATGACGGCACGAAAACGTTGGATTGCAGATCATCTACGACCCAAGGGATCGCTTTCTGTTGATGCTGGAGCGGCGAAGGCACTGGTCGAGCAGGGAGTAAGCCTGTTGGCTGTGGGTGTGACCGCGGTGAGCGGAAGCTTTTCGCGTGGTGATGTGGTGCGGATTGATAACCAAGCAGGACAACCCGTTGCCCAGGGTTTGGTTAACTATTCGTCGGATGAACTGCAGCTGCTGCAAGGCGTTAAGTCAGAATCTTTTAGCGAGCACATACAACATCCCAGTGAACCAGAATTGGTCCACCGGGATAATTTGGTCATTCTTTAAGAGTGAGAAAAAACAAGAGAAGCACAACTGGGCTTCTCTAGAACGGTTTTAGGCGCTGAGTGCTTTTACTTTCTTGTTGAGACGCGATTTATGACGAGCAGCTTTATTTTTGTGCATGATTCCTTTCGAAACCATTTGGTCGATCAAAGGTGACGCTTCAGTCAGTGCCGTTGCCGCTGCAGTTGAGTCGTTTGCTTCAATTGCTGCATCAACGCGCTTAATGTAGGTACGTACCATTGAGCGCTGGCTGGCGTTTTGTGTACGACGCTTTTCCGCTTGTCGAGCACGCTTACGTGCTTGTGAACTATTAGCCAATGTTTCTCCGCTTTCGAGGGGTGATTTTTGGGGCGGCAAATATGCCGTTGACGTGGTTAGATGTCAACCATCGGTTATCAAAGACTAGAAAAGGGCGACAAGCCCGAGAGTACAAAGATTGAGCGAAGAACACCCTCAAAGCAGGCCTGAAGCGAAAAAAACCAGCGATTTGGCAACAAATGGAGTCGTGGTTGCGTCGATGACGCTGTTGTCACGCATCAGTGGTTTGGTGCGAGATATTTTTTTCGCATATCTATTGGGATCATCGCATTTCGCCGATATGTTTTTGGTCGCGTTTCGTATTCCGAACTTTTTCCGTCGAATGTTCGCCGAGGGAGCGTTCAACCAAGCCTTTGTGCCGGTGATGATTCGTTATAAAGCAATGGGCCACGAAGTCTTATTGCAGTTTCTCGCGCCATTGTCGGGTCTGTTTACGCTGGTCATGATCGCAATTGTTGTACTCGGAATGGTGTTTGCCAAACCATTGACGACCCTCTTTGCCTTGGGATTTGACGCGGCCCAACTTAGCGAAACAGCACAACTCGTTGTAATTACCTTTCCGTATCTGGGATTCATCTCTTTAACGGCTTATGCCGGTGCTCTGTTAAACGCGCACGGCAAGTTTGCAATACCGGCGATAACACCGGTGTTACTAAATCTCGTGTTGATTGGGGCTTCGCTTCTCGCGTTGAGTGCAATTGATGCATCACACAAAATTGAAATATTGGCGTGGGCTGTTCTTATCGCCGGCATTGTCCAACTGCTGTTTCAATTTCCTTCGATTGCTCGATTGGGGTTACTCCCCAAGCCCACGTTAAACTATCGACACGAAGGCATTGCCAGGCTTGGCAAGCTATTGCTTCCAGCATTGTTCGCAAGCTCCGTGAGTCAAATAAATGCGTTGGTAAGTACGATTTTGGCATCGACACTCATTACCGGTAGCATATCCTGGCTCTACTACGCTGACCGCCTGTTGGAACTCCCCGTCGGATTGGTGGCGATTGCATTGGGTACAGTGATGTTGCCTCATCTTTCAAATTTGGCCAACGATGGGGATCGCGTGGCATTTCATCGAACCGTAGGGTGGGGTATAAATATTGGTCTAATGCTCGGCCTCCCCGCAGCCGTGGCGCTCTATCTGCTCGCTGAAGGATTAATCGCTACCTTGTTTATGAGTTTTGGTGGGGCGATGACAGACTTGGATGCCAAAATGGCTGGCTATGCGCTGGAGATGTTCGCGATCGCGATGCCGGGGTTTGTCTTGGTTCGGGTACTTTCGCCTGCGTTCTATGCCCATGAAAACACCCAGGCGCCGTTCCGCTACGCAACCATCGCTGTGGCTGCCAATGTTGTTGTCGGGCTAGCCACGTACTCCTGGTTTGGCCACGTGGGTTTAGCGTGGGCAACAGCGATCTCGGCATGGGTTAATGTAGTCTTACTTTACGCGGGACTTCGTAAGCGAGAAATCTATCAGATCGATAGTCGCCTTTGGCGTCTACTTTGGCGCTCATGTTTGGCGAGTGGTGTACTGGCTACTGCGCTTTACTTTTTTGTTTCCGAGGTACCTTGGTTACAACTCAACCCATCCCACCGAGTAGGGACAATGCTGGCGGTGTGTGGGATAGGAGGCTTGATCTACGTGGCGGTGCTGTTGGTGTTGGGTGTGAGGCGAGCAGACCTAAATCACTACAGTGCGACCGCTCAGTAGGCTTATACTGGCACCATGGAAATAATTAATGGTCTGCACAACATCGCTGCCAAACACATAGGGAATGTCATTACCCTAGGCAATTTTGACGGTGTGCATCGAGGCCACCAAATGTTGCTGGATGCGCTTTGTGCGAAAGGAAAAGAACTTGGAGTGCCCAGCGCGTTAATCACCTTCGAACCGCAGCCTCGCGAATTCTTCGCGGGAACAGAGGTTCCACCGCGACTGACTCGGTTGAGGGAAAAGGTGCGACTGCTAGAGGAAACAGGTCTAGATCGCATGGTTTTGTTACCTTTCAACGAGCGAACAGCGCAGATCCCAGCTGAATGGATAATCGAAGTCTTGTTACACAAAATGCTTGGTGCCCGCTATGTTGTAGTGGGCGACGATTTCCACTTCGGGCGTGATCGGGAAGGCAACTTTGCAATGATGCAACGTGCCGGGGAACGCCTTGGTTTTGAAGTGGGCAGTATGTCGACCCTTCAGCAAGGAGACATGAGGATCTCAAGTACCCTTGTCAGGCAGGCGCTCGCCG
>JBNMMV010000163.1:0-9295 GCA_051270205.1 Limisphaerales bacterium | reverse complement strand
CACCGATAGGCAGTTGCCTGATAAAGCCATTGATTTGATTGACGAAGCGGCTAGCCGAATTCGCATGGAAATGGACTCAAAACCAGAGGTCATGGACCGTCTCGAGCGACGACTTATACAGTTACGAATGGAGTTGGAAGCGCTCAAAAAAGAAACCGATGAGGCGAGTCAGAAACGCTCAGCTGAACTACAGACGCAAGTAGACCAAGTAGATGCTGAGTATCAAGCTCTGGAAGAAGTTTGGTTACTTGAGAAGCAGAACCTGAAAGGTGTGCAAGATGTAAAGGAGGAGCTCGAAGCGGCTCGTCTAGAGTTCGAACAGGCTAGCCGTGCTTCAGATTTAGCCCGCATGTCGGAACTTCAGTATGGCTTGATACCTCAGTTAGAAGCACAACTCCAAACCGATACGGTGGCTGTTGAAGCCAACTTGTTACGTAACAAAGTCAGCGAAACCGAAGTTGCCGAAGTGGTGGCAAAGTGGACCGGTATTCCGGTTGCTAAACTGGTAGAGGGTGATCGTGAAAAACTGATGCAGTTAGAAACGTTGTTGCATCAGCGGGTGATCGGGCAACACCAAGCGGTGTCGACAGTTGCGCAAGCGGTGCGGAGGTCGCGTGCCGGTCTATCTGACCCTCATCGTCCGAACGGCTCATTTATGTTTCTTGGTCCTACCGGTGTCGGTAAAACTGAACTGTGTAAAGCGCTAGCGGTTACCTTATTTGACACCGAGGAAGCACTGGTCCGCATTGATATGTCTGAGTTTATGGAGAAGCATTCGGTCGCTCGGCTAATCGGCGCACCTCCCGGCTATGTTGGATACGAAGAGGGCGGTTATCTAACAGAAGCTGTTCGTCGTAAACCGTATTCGCTTATCTTGTTGGATGAAATCGAGAAGGCCCACAGTGATGTTTTCAATATCTTGTTGCAGGTGTTGGACGATGGGCGGTTAACAGACGGTCACGGACGTACAGTGGATTTTCGTAATTGCATCATTGTCATGACGTCAAATCTTGGTTCCCAGGCCATTCAGGCGCTCCATGAATCGGGTGAGGTCGAGCGCATGAAAGAAACGGTGATGGGGGTTGTAAGTCAACATTTCAGACCGGAGTTTATTAACCGAATTGATGATTTGATTGTATTTGAGCCGTTGGCACGAGACCAACTTAAGCAAATTGCTGAACTCCAATTGGTCGCTCTGAATCGCCGTATGGCGGAGCAAGACTTGAGTCTAGAGCTATCAACAGCAGCGCTCGAGCAGGTAGTCGAGAGAGGGTATGACCCTGTGTACGGTGCTAGACCACTTCACCGAGCATTTCAGCAACTCATTGAAGACCCGCTCGCCAACCTGATTCTTGAAGGGCGATTTTTACCAAACAGTACGGTCGTGGGAGATGTGGCGGCAAGCGGTGAATTAGCTTTCCAATAATACTATTGTATATATATACAGTAGTGGTACAGTAAGCTCATGGAAACGCTACCACTTTTCCCCGAAACACAGTTCGCGCTTTCTTCTTCGCAGAATAGGACGCCGAATAAGTCGTTGGCGTCTGCAAAAGCGCGATCGGCCGTGGCATCAACAGTGGCATCAACAGTGGCATCAACGATTATAGACCCTCATATGCAGATAGCCGTTCGGCTGGCCGAATCATTGGCAGAGCAGGCTGCTCGCGATAATTACGTACTTAGCAGACGGCAAGGCAAGAAGCTCGGTAAACGGGAAGGTATAAAACAAAGCCGTCAAAAAGACCGCATCGCTCATGCGATCTGTGATCATCTGCGTGCCTCCTTGCAACACTGCGTTTAAGGCCACTTAACTTAGCGGTCCCCATCCGTTTTTGTCTAGACGATTTCCTTTCTGTGACGAACGCCCCGTTTGCGCAGCCTATTTACGCGCCCATACGCCCCATAAGCCTGCGATTGCCGCTACAATAGCTGCGCATTTGACACCCGACTCGACACCATTAGAAAAGGATTTCTTCATGATTAAGAAGTGTCTATTCCCAGTAGCCGGCTACGGCACCCGATTTCTGCCAGCAACTAAGGCGATGCCGAAAGAGATATTGCCCATACTGGACAAGCCACTTGTTCAATATGCTGTAGAGGAAGCTGCTGCGGCTGGTCTTACCCAAATTGGTTTTGTTACAGGACGTGGCAAGCGTGCCATCGAAGATCATTTCGATACCAATTATGAGCTAGAAGATCAGATTGCAGGTACGGGTAAAGAACGTGCCTTGCAAGGTATTCGTGAGCTGATTGAGACCTGCACGTTCTCCTATACAAGACAGACCAGCATGGCTGGACTTGGAAATGCGATTTTAATGGGTGAAACACTCATCGGCGATGAACCGTTTGGTGTCGTTCTCGCAGATGACCTCTGTATTGGCGATGATAAAGGCGTACTTGCGCAAATGGTGGCCTTATTTAAGCAATTTCGTTGCACGATAGTAGCCGTTGAAGAAGTTCCAATGAATGAAGTTTCGAATTATGGCGTGATTGAAGGTGAAGCGATTTCAGACAGCTTAATCCGCGTGACGAACATGGTGGAAAAACCCGAACCTGAAGATGCACCCAGTAACTTGGCCATTATTGGACGATACATCCTCACTCCGGACATATTCGAAGTGCTAAGGAACACGGAACCTGGCAAAAACAACGAGGTTCAAATAACGGATGCGTTGCTTACGCAAGCGCGTGAAGGTTGCGTAATAGCCTATAAATTCAAAGGCCGGCGGTTTGATTGTGGTTCCGTGGCAGGTTTTGTTGAAGCCACTAACTTTTACTATCAAAATTTTCTAAATCGCACCGAGTGAATCCGCTAGACTAGGCGGCATGACAACAGATTTCCTTATAGAAAATATCAAGCAGCGGCCGCACGAGCCGTTGCGCCTGGATGAGCCTCTAGAACTCTCACAGTTACCCACGCCAGCACTAGTGCTAGACCGTGGCGCAGTAGAGAGGAATATTGTGCTAATGAAAGCAGCTTTAGCGCGGTCGAATAAAGGTTTTAGACCACACGCGAAAACCCACAAATGCCCAGAAATTGCGCGTCTTCAGTTAGATGCTGGAGCGGTGGGAATATGTGTAGCTAAAATTTCAGAAGCGGTAGCACTGACTCATGCTGGCGTTGGACCACTATTAATAACTTCTCCACTTGCGTCTAAGAGCAAGGTGGCAGTGCTCGATGGCCTGCTGGCCGAAGGTGCGCAGCTGGCGCTGGTAGTTGACAGCGAGCTTGGCGTAGAACTGTTGAGTCGGGGCTTGTCGAGCGACCGGAAACTTGATGTGTTGGTAGACCTTGATGTAGCCATGGGGCGCACCGGCACGCGCAGCAATCAAACCGTCGAACGAATTCATGAAAAAGTCTCCAATGCACCGCAATTGACCTTTCGTGGTTACCAGCATTATGCAGGTCATGTCATGCACATAGCCGGGCGTGAAGAACGAGCGAAGGTATCGCTTGAGTTGTGGCACGAGGTCGAGAATCGATTGGATCAACTCACGGCGCCTTATGACATATTGACCGGTTGTGGCACCGGTACCTATGACATTGATACTGAAATTAAAGGCATCACAGATCTGCAAGTTGGCAGCTATGTTTTTATGGACGAAGAGTATCGCCAAATTGGCGGGCAGCAATCGGAACGGTTTGAAGACTTTGAAGTCTCTCTAACAATAGCGTGCACGGCCATTAGTAATCCTATAGATAATTGCATCACGCTAGATGGTGGTTTTAAATCGATGGCATCAGATACGGTGCCGGCTGCTTGTGATGAGTACGCCGACACAAAGTTCCGTTTTGCAGGCGATGAGCACGGTGTGCTCATTGGTAAGACCGTAGCCCAGAGTGTCCAGCTGGGTGATGTTGTAAGGTTAGTAACGCCTCATTGTGATCCGACGGTCAACCTTCACGATTGGTATTGGGTTTTGGAAGACGATGGTCTCATCCATTCGTGTTGGCCGATCACAGGTAGGGGTTGTACTTGGTAGGTGGTCGCCCTAACGTGCGGTCGAGTACATAGTTAAGCTAAGAAAGGTAGGGAAGTGTTAGAGATTATTCAAGCAGGCGGCTGGCTGATGGTGCCGATTCTGTTGTGTAGCGTTGTGGCGGCTGCTATTAGTGTCGAGCGATGGTGGTCACTACAGCGTGGTCGAATATTGCCAAAGAATTTGCTTGCTCAAACGTGGGCTGCTGCGAAGAAAGACGAATTCGATCAGCAAAAGGTCCGTGAGCTGCGTACCCATTCTCCGCTCGGACAAGTGTTCGCAGCCGGAGTCGTGAATATACGACGTGGGCGCGAAATCATGAAAGAGTCCATGGAAGAGGCGACCATCCAAGTTAACCACGACTTGGAACGCTATCTAACTGCGCTAGGTATCATCGCCAGCATTGCTCCTTTGCTTGGGTTGCTAGGCACGGTAGTGGGTATGATTGATGTATTCGATTCCTTGATCTCAGAAGGTGCAGGAAATGCTAACGTTCTTGCAGGCGGCATATCTACCGCTTTGATCACCACAGCAGCTGGCCTTTCAATTGCGATCCCAGCGTTAGCGTTCCATCGTTTTTTCCTGCGTAGGGTCGATGAGCTTATCGTTGACGTGGAAAACGAAGCTAGGAAATTCGTGGATATGTCGCATGGTCAAGGGGCAGTAGACGTCGAAGAGGTTCTAGATGCCTAAGCGTCGACGCGGTCGCCACGAAGCCAATGTCGAGTTAACACCGCTAATTGATGTGGTGTTTCTACTGTTGATTTTCTTCATGGTCTCCACAACCTTTGTACGTGAAACACAACTAAAAATTGAGCTACCGGAAGCCAATGGTGAAGCTCAGCAGGTTGATCCCGGTACCATCGAGATTGTTATCGACCGGCGTGGCGAATATTCAGTGAGTGGACGATTACTGGTTAGCTCAGACAAAAAGACTCTGGTGCGAGCACTTCAAGAAGTAAAAGACCCTGAACATAGCTCGTCTCGAGTTGTTATTACGGCAGATGCGCTTGCGAGCCATCAGGCAGTTGTACAAGCCATGGATGCCGCGGGTACTGTCGGTCTAACTCAAATCAGTATCACTACCCAGCAGCCCGAAGAAGAAGACTAATTGGCCCATGAATAACAAAGAGGCTAAAGAAGAGGCTAAAGAAGAGGCGCAAGTAGAGGTACAAGAGGGGAAAGCAAAGGGCGACTGGGGTACCTACAAACGCCTTTTGAGCTATGTGCGTCCCTACTGGTTACATTTGCTTCTTTGTGCGGTCGGAATTTTGTTGGCCGCTTCTGGAGAGGCCTATTTTGCGCGGCTCTTTGGAGAGCTGATAGGTGACTGGGCGACGACGACTTCGGCACTAGGCTGGACTAGTATTCCACTAATGATGCTGGGTGCAGCATTGCTTAGAGCAGTAGGCACCATATTCGGGGAGGCACTCATTTCACGAGTGAGTTTCCATGTCGTTTATAACATTCGCCAGGCGCTGTTTAGTCATATTCTGCGTCTTCCAAGTTCGTATTTTGATGCCAATACCCAAGGGCACATAGTTTCTCGGGTGACGTTTACCGTTGCGCAATTGCGAGATGCGGGTACTGATGCCCTCAAGACGATTATCCAAGATGGCATCAAAGTGATTGTCTTTCTTGGTGGCCTGTTGTGGTTGAATTGGGAAGTCACGTTGTTGTTCCTTGCAACGGCGCCACTGCTGGCAATGGTTGTGGCTTTCGCCAGCAATCGTTTTAGAAGAATTAGCCGCCGCATACAGAATTCTATGGGAGATGTTACCCATTTCGTTTCTGAAACGGTGTCCGGCTATCGTGTCGTGCGTACCTTCGGTGGTGAAAACTATGAAGAAGGTCGCTTCGATCGATCTAGCCGCACTAACCGTCAGCAGAACCTAAAGATGGCGATCACGAAAGTTTCAAGTTCGCAGCTCAATGAGACCATTGTTGCTGCAGCCTTATGCGGCATTATTATCCTGCTCAAAGGCGCAGAAGTGAGCGTTGAGGATGCCGTCACCTTTCTTTCATTGGCAGGCCTGTTAGGGCGCCCGATTCGTAAACTCTCCGAAGTAAATGCAAAATTACAAAGAGGCCTTGCCGCCGCGGAAGATGTGTTTGCTCAGCTGGATGAGCCAATCGAAAGTGACCTCGGTGAGCACGAACTCGCGAACGTCAGTGGTCAGATAGAATTTAAGGGTGTGAATTTTTCTTATACTGGCGACAAGCGAGTTCTGCGTGATATAAACATTCGAATAGAAGCAGGTCAGACCATCGCTGTGGTCGGTAAATCAGGCAGCGGTAAGTCGACGTTAGTTTCCTTATTGCCAAGATTCTATGATATTACCAGCGGCCAAATAACTATTGATGGTCATGACATTAAAGAGCTGAAATTAGGATCATTGCGCCATCACATCGCCTTGGTGTCACAAGATGTTACCTTGTTCAACGACACGCTGAGAAACAACATCGCCTACGGGGACCTTGCGGACAGGTCTGATGCAGATATCCAAAAAGCGGTCGCCCAAGCTCACGCAGACGAATTCGTTAGTGAAATGAGTGAGGGCATGAATACTCTTGTAGGGGATGATGGCGTTTTGTTGTCTGGTGGCCAGCGACAACGTGTGGCCATTGCACGTGCGCTTCTCAAAGATGCGCCGATTCTAATATTGGATGAGGCCACCTCAGCGCTAGATACTGAATCGGAACGGCACATTCAAGCCGCCTTAGCCGCTGTAATGAAAGGGCGCACAACCATTGTCATTGCACACCGCCTTTCAACCATTGAAGCTGCCGACGTTATACTTGTTATGCAAGACGGCCGTATTATTGAATCGGGTGATCACCATAGTTTGGTTAGTGCGAACGGTAACTACGCGGAGCTTCACCATGCTCAGTTTAAAGAAGAAGTTGTGAACAAGAGTCCCATAGCCAAAAAGGTCAATAAGCCGCCGGTGATTTCTCTGCCAAATTCCGAAGCCTTCGAAAAGTCAGCCCTAGGCCTTAGCAAGGCATGGTACCAGGGCGCTTGGTGGCTGCATGGACTTCGGCCTCTGAGTTGGTTGTTTGACATTTTACGTCGGCGGCGAATGCGACGCTTGGCTTCCCAAAAACCCGGGCGCACCAGTTTGCCGGTGATTGTAGTAGGAAATATTACGGTTGGCGGCACCGGTAAAACTCCTTTGGTGGTTTGGCTTGTCGAGCAGTTGCGGCTTATGGGCTTTTCACCCGGGGTAGTTTTGCGAGGCTACGGAGGGGCGTTGAGCAAAGAGGGAACACTCATCCCAACTGCGGCTGATCCTGAGCGCTACTCAGATGAAGGCGTGCAGCTACGGGACCGATTGAACTGCCCGATGGCAATGTGTGCAGACCGAGTTAAGGGTCTACGCATACTTGAAACCCAAGATTGTGACATCGCGATTTCCGATGATGGTTTGCAGCACTACGCTATGGCCAGAGATGTTGAGATTTGCGTAATAGACGGCGCCAGAGGCGTTGGTAATGGCATGCTGTTACCCGCCGGCCCCTTGCGAGAGCCTGTTTCTCGGCTGCAGGAGGTTGATTGGGTGATTGCAAATGGGGAGCCGAGTAATCTTGTCGACAACGAATCAATCATGCGCATGAAAGCGGATGGTTTTTGGTCGTTAGACGAAGAGACGATGATGAGTGTGGATGAATTTCTCGAACGACATCCCCAGGTTCATGCGGTTTGCGGTATTGGTAATCCTGCGAGGTTTTTTTCCACCCTACGAGGGTTGGGTGTAAACGTTGTGCAGCATGTCTATCGTGATCACCATGAATTCAGTGGCACAGAAGTGAAATTTGACGACAATGTGGCTGTCGTATGTACAGAGAAAGATGCGGCAAAACTCAAGAGCCTGGATATCGATTTAGAGAATGTATGGTTTCTCCGGGTTAGCGTTGATCTGCCTGAGGAAGCGCTCGCCAGGCTTCAGGGCCTTTTAGCACAACGAGCCATCGCGCCGCGCCGTGTAGAGGAGCGTTCTTGAGCGTACACATCGTAATACCTGCTCGTTTTGGATCTATGCGCCTACCTGGTAAACCGCTGGCCGATGTTGCTGGGAAAGCAATGATTGTGCGCGTTCTAGAGCGCGCCTCACAGGCCGCTTGTGATAGTTGTGTCGCAGCAGTAGATAATACAGCCGTGAAAGATGTCGTTGAGCAGGCAGGGTTTGCTGCTGTAATGACCAACGAAGCCCACCTGTCAGGCTCTGATCGAGTGATGGAAGTTGCTGCTTTGATGGGTTGGGATGAGCAAGATATAGTTGTCAATGTGCAGGGCGACGAGCCTCTAATTCCGCCGGTAGTGATTGACGATGTCATTCAGGCAATTACAGAAAGCGCGGTGGGTATTGCCACCGTATGTGAGCCCATTGAAGACAACAAAATCTTTGCCGATCCTAACGCGGTCAAAGTGGTGATTGCTAACTCTGGGTGTGCCCTTTATTTTTCACGTGCTGGTATTCCTTATCCGCGTGAGTCTGGTGACGTTCAGAACGCATACCGGCACATTGGTATCTACGCCTTTCGAGTCGCGGCACTTCGGAGAATTACTAGTCTTGCGCTTGGCACGCTGGAAAGCATAGAAAAGTTGGAACAGTTGCGTTGGTTAGAGGCCGGTGAAAACATCCAGGTCATTAAAGCACGCCAGTCGGTTCCGGGCGGGGTAGATACTGCAGAAGACCTTGCCGCAGTTGTTCGTCATTTTTCCGAGCAGACGTCACTCTCTGATTAGATATTTCTTTCTAATCAGGTGTCTCTTTCTAATCAGGTGTCTCTTTCTAATAAGAGGGCTGAACGCTGTTTACGATCAGCCCTGTGGCCAAGGTTACTTCGGCGCCATTCTAATTGCCCCATCAAGACGAATTGTTTCGCCATTGAGGTAGGGGTTTTGAATGATCTGTTGCGCCAGTAGAGCGTACTCTGGTGGCAAGCCCAACCTTTTTGGATACTGCACCATATCAATGAGAGGCGCTCGAACTTCCTCCGGCGCGCCTGCCATCATTGGCGTATCAAAGATCCCAGGGGCAATTGTGCATACACGAACGCCTTGTCGTGAGAGATCGCGCGCCACAGGAAGCGTCATACCAGCTACGCCTGCCTTACTTGCTGCGTAGGCAGCTTGGCCAACTTGACCGTCGAACGCTGCGACGGAGGCAGTGTTGATGATCACGCCGCGTTCCAGGCCGTTACCTTCCGGTTGGTTTTCAGCCATTACAGCGGCGCACTGACTGAGTGTGGAAAACGTTCCTATCAAATTCACTTGAATCACCATGTTAAAACGCTTTATGGCCAG
>JBNMMV010000162.1:0-9312 GCA_051270205.1 Limisphaerales bacterium | reverse complement strand
GTCCAGCACCAACCGTTGGCGAGCACAGCACAGAACTGCTAAACGAATTTGGTTTTAGCAGCAGTGACATTTCTGCACTTTTCGAGGCGGGAACAGTCGGAGGCACTTAACCACATTAAGCTAGGGGACAGAACTGTGAACTGTCCCCTGATCAAATTGAAAGACACAAACCGCGGAGGTTTACATGAACAATGTAGTAGTCGTAGATGTAATAAGAACAGGACTCGCCAAGTCTCACAGAGGCACGTTCAATCTGACCCGGTCAGACGAACTTGTCGCGCACTGCATAGATTCCTTGTTAGAAAGAAACCAAGAGGTCGACCCCGCCTTGGTTGAGGATGTGGTTCTGGGTTGTGGTCGACAAGTCGGCGAACAGTCGGCCAATGTCGCCCGTCACGCGGTGGCACTTAGCAAACTTCCTATAACCGTACCAGCAACGACTATTAGCCGCGCATGCTCATCAGGGCTCAATTCCATTGCCATGGCCGCCACACAAATCAACAGTGGCTGCGCTGAAATACTCTTGGCCGGCGGCGTCGAGTCTATTACCGGGCTAAATCGAGGCATCCCGGGCGAACACGCTGAAAACCCGAAGCTTATGGACGAAATGCCAGACATGTTCATGGCCATGGGCAACACAGCTGAGGTGGTTGCACGCCGCTACCAAGTGACTCGAGACGCGCAGGACGAATTCGCTTTGCAAAGTCAGCAACGCTACGCAAAAGCCGTGGAATCAGGGTTTATTGCAGACGAAATTGCACCCATGGAGGTGCAATGGCAAAAGATCATCGACAAAGAGACTAAAGAAACCGAAATAGTCACTGGCGTGGTCGACAAAGACGAGTGCAACCGGCCAGGCACCACCATGGCCGATTTACAGAAGTTGGGACCCGCATTCGAAGAAGGTGGATCAGTAACTGCAGGCAATGCATCGCAATTGTCCGACGGCGCAGCCATGGCTCTGCTTATGACGGAAGCCAAGGCTGAGCAGTTGGGTCTAACCCCTATGGGTTATTTTCGCGGTTTTACGGTTGCCGGATGTGAGCCTGACGAAATGGGCATCGGTC
Organism: Limisphaerales bacterium; assembly: GCA_051270205.1. Classification (GTDB taxonomy): domain Bacteria; phylum Pseudomonadota; class Gammaproteobacteria; order Pseudomonadales; family Azotimanducaceae; genus UBA4421. The sequence goes on along the minus strand of JBNMMV010000162.1, from coordinate 8,245 downwards.
CTGTTTTCGCTATACCCAAGCTGCTGAAGTACACAGGTCTTACGCTTGACGACATCGATCTTGTGGAACTAAACGAAGCATTTGCGAGTCAATGTTTATACTGCCGCGACCATTTAGGCATAGATCCGCAGCGTTACAACGTCAATGGCGGCTCTATCGCTATAGGCCACCCATTTGGCATGACCGGCGCCCGCCTCACCGGAGGCTTGCTACGCGAGCTTAAGCGTCGCGACCAGAAGTATGGCATTGTTTCCATGTGCATCGGCAAAGGCATGGGTGCAGCAGGTTTGTTCGAGGCGATTTAAAAACAGACGTATTAGTTCGTGTCCAAAATACGCAGTATTTTTGATCGAACTAGCAAGGGCAGGATGCCCGTAGCAAAACCCGTAGGGTTTTGGGAGGTTTTCTTTAGGAAACCGTTGGGAAGAAAAGGCACGGATGCCTTTTCTGGACGAGAACTAATTAAGGGGTGACATATGAGCGAACGACGTAAGTTTATTAAGCAGACCGCCTTGGTGGGTGCAGGATCACTATTGGCCAGCACCTCTAGCCAGGCCATCACCCCGCCACAACAAGTAAAGAATGCTCATGTGCAAAGCTATCGGCGATTGGGTCGCACTGAATTAGAAGTGTCTGACATCTCTTTCGGTTCGAGCCGACTGCGAACAGGCAGTGAGCGTCTTATTGATCACGCCCTAGCGCGAGGGGTGAACTACATCGACACCGCCGAAGGCTACACCAACGGCCAGTCTGAAACTGTTATTGGAAACGCTTTGAAAGGCAAACGTGATCAGGCTTATCTGGTGTCTAAAACCATGACTAGCCCGCGCACTTCCAGCGAAACCATGATGCACGACCTAGAAGGTTCGCTAAAACGTTTGCAGACAGATTATGTCGATATCTATATGAACCACGCCGTCAACGATATTGACGTGGTGGCAAACGCTGAATGGGCTGAGTTTGTTGTCAAAGCCAAGCAGCAAGGCAAAATTCGGTTTACAGGTGTCTCAGGCCACGCAGGACACCTTATTGAGTGTCTCGACTTCGCTATAGACGAAGATTTGGTCGACGTCATTTTGTCCGCCTACAACTTTGGCCAAGACCCTAAATTTTATGAAGGTCTTACTCGCGGCATCGACTGGATTGCCACTCAGCCTGACTTGCCTCGTGTGCTTGCCAAGGCGAAAAAGCATGATATCGGCGTGGTGGCTATGAAAACACTCATGGGAGCACGTTTGAACGACATGCGCTCCTATGAAAGAACCGGCAAAACATTTGCCCAGTCTGCCTTTAGTTGGGTGTTGTCCAATCCGCACGTTGATGCGCTGATTGTTACCATGACAGGTGAGGCACAGATTGATGAGTACTTAGGGGCATCTGGCGCCTCCAATGTCGACAAACAAGCACGTTACCTACTCGACAAGTACGCCGACCTGAACGGTGCCAATTACTGCACCCACGCCTGCAACCTGTGTGAAGGCAGCTGCCCTCACGATGTACCTATTGCAGATGTTTTGCGTACTCGAATGTACGCCACAGATTACCAAGACGTAGCCTTCGCCCAAAGCGAGTATGGGCTTTTAGCAACTAACGCAAGCGCCTGTCTGACTTGCTCCGGCGCACCGTGCCAAGATGCCTGTCCCAATGGCATCGAAATCAACCAGTTGTGTGCGCCTACTCATCGCATGCTAAATACCCATCGGCTTGCCTAAAGCATGAGCATGGAAGAGATTCTTCAAGCCTACAAAGATGGCACCGTCTCCTTAGAAGACGCGCAGAAACAAATTCGCGGCGGCTTCTTTCAGGATTTGGGTCACACCGTAATCGATCACGATCGCGAATCACGCACGGGTGCCGGGGAAGTCATTTTTGGCTCAGGGAAAACCGCGGCTCAAATATCTGACATTACCGCCGCCATGTGGAATCACGGCAGTAATGTGCTCGTTACGCGCATAGACGAAGACAAGTATGCCGCCCTCACCGGGTTGCCAGATACCGCCAACTACAACGAGCACAGCCAAACACTGACCTGTGTTCAAAAACAGGTCGACGTGCCGACAACCAAAGTGGCGGTGGTCACCGCCGGTACTTCTGATATTAGTGTGGCCGAAGAGGCGGCAATTACCGCAGAGTTTTTCGGTAACCGCGTAGAACGTATTTACGATGTCGGCGTTGCTGGCCTGCATCGGCTGCTGAATCGCTTGGACGATTTACGTGAAGCGCGGGTGTTGGTAGTTGTCGCCGGTATGGAAGGCGCGCTACCCAGCGTAGTGGGTGGTTTAGTCGACAAACCCGTAATCGCCGTACCTACAAGCGTAGGTTACGGTGCCGCGTTTGAAGGCGTGGCAGCCCTTTTAGGTATGTTAACCAGCTGCGCCAGTGGCATCTCTGTCGTCAATATCGACAATGGCTTCGGTGCTGGATACCTAGCGAATACGATCAACCGATTGTAAGATAAGCCATGGATACAAATCTCACCGCAAAATACGAAGCCTTAACTGCCAATCTTGGACAGTACTCCAGTGTCATTGTGGCCTTTTCAGGTGGTGTCGATAGCTCACTGGTGGCGTTCGTTGCTGGCCAGGTACTGGGCGAACGGGCACTGGCAGTAACCAGTGCATCTGCAAGCCTGAAACGCGCAGACTTACTACTGGCGAAAGAACTCGCCAGCGAGTGGGGCATTCAACACAAAGTCATTGTCACCGACGAGCTGGCTAACCCTAATTACCGCTCAAACCCCGCCAATCGCTGCTTCTACTGCAAATCATCTCTATACACGTTCTTAGATGAGCTAAGTACCCAGCAACATGTGGAAGTGGTACTCAACGGCACCAACACAGATGATCTAGGCGACCATCGCCCAGGACTGGTCGCAGCAGACAACTACGCTGTTCGATCGCCACTGTCCGAATGCGATTTTAATAAGGCTGATATTCGCGCACTGGCCCACGAACTGGGGCTGCGCAACGCCGACAAACCTCAAGCCGCATGCCTTTCAAGCCGCTTTCCTTACGGCACAGAAATAACGCTAGATTTGCTCGCGCAAGTTGAAGCCGCTGAAGAAGTGCTTTTTGAGTTGGGTTTCGACCAATGTCGCGTACGCCATCACGGCGACGTCGCACGTTTAGAAATTCCTAAGACGCAACTGGCACAAGCCTTGGAACAGGCTGAAGAACTACAAGCTAAAATCTCAGAAACAGGCTACCACTACGTAGCCCTTGATCTTGGCGGCTTCCAATCTGGTTCTCTAAACAAAACGTTAGACAAAGACCAGATCCAAGTCGTTAACCTCCACCAGCCCTAACCACCCCCAAAGCCCGTACGCCCATCCCCCCAAAACCCAGGGGAAAAAGGAGGGTCAGACCCTAGGGTCTGACCCCTGATCCTGACCCTCTTTATTAGCTCTTATTCGGCGGTCTGTTTTAGGAAGGAAGCGAGCTGTCGGTCGTGGCGACTGATGGCCGACATGGGGCCTGGTCGTACGTAGGGTTGCCAAGCCGGCTCAGCGGCAGCTTGGACTTCATCGCCCATCACCGTGACGCGCTGAATGATGCGCTCGCCTTCAAAATCATTCAGGACAAAGTGCTGTGTACAGCGGTTGTCCCACATGGCGATGGTGCCTTCGCTCCAGCGATATCTCACTGTGAAACGTGGGTTTTTCACCCACTCGGTCAAATACTCAAGCAGCGCTTTGCTCTCACTCCAGTTGAGTTCAACAATCCGTCGGGTGAAATGCTCATTTACATACAGCGACTTCTTGCCTGTATCAGGGTGCAAACGCACCACAGGGTGGATGGCCATTTTGTCAGGCCGGTTATGTGGCAAGGCATCATGCAAAGCCGTTAGGCCTTCGCAGAGTGATTGCATTGGCGCAGAAAGCTCATCGTAGGCCTGCTCAAGGCTGGTCCACATGGTGTCACCACCAATTGGCGGGCACTTAACCATGTGCAAAATTGACAGGATCGAGGGTTGGTCTTCAAACGTAATGTCGGTATGCCACTCATCTGCAACGCCCCCTTGGGTTGCTGCCAATTCAAAAATATCTGGGTGGTCTGTGAACGGATTTTTCAAATTCGGATGAGACTCGATGCGACCAAACTGCTTACCAAATGTCACATGCTCATCGACACTGACCGACTGACCAGGAAAAAATAGTACTTTGTGTTTTAACAGGGTCGCTTTTATCTCTGCAATATCTGCCTCGCTGGGCGCGCTCAAATTCACGCCAAACACCTCGGCACCCAAACTTCCCGCCAGACCTTTTACTTCGAATGTCACTTTACGCCTCCTTTAGCATCACATCGTCGCTTACGTCGCGAACGAACAACGGTTCGACACCCAACGATTCTACATCTGCAGCCAACGCAAACACATCTGGCTCGCTCACCATCTCGCCTGCGGCCCCAAAAACTCGGTCTAAAAGCGAGGCGTCACTGGTCGAATTCAAAAATAATCCCGGGCGACTCAAGACAAAATCCACCGCCCTTTTTAGTGGCTCACTTTCGGTAATGGGTTTATACCAACTGAAGTGTTTTTCTGGATCGTCTTCACGCCAACGGCGCAGCGCTATGGCCTTGATGGTTTGCATGGCAACTTCGCGACTCTGACAAAGCTCATAGAGCGCATCAAAGTCTTCTGCATACTCATCGTTCGCCATCATGGAAAAGTTGTAAGGCACTAATATGGAATCGAAGGGGAATGCTTCTAGGCTCTGCTGGTGCATGCTTGGACAGTAGGTTCCGTGCCCGGTTACACCTAGAAAACGCACCCAACCCTGATCACGCGCTTCAACAAAAGCTTCCAACACACCACCCGGCCCCATGGCCGTGTCCCAATCGCGCTGATTGGTGAGGTTGTGCATTTGTACTAAATCAATTTGCTCCACTTGCATGCGCTCGAGTGAGGCTTTGATTTCTGTCAGAGCCTTGTCCTTGGTTCGATGCCCGGTTTTAGTCGCCAGGAAGAAATCATTGCGGCGAGTTGCCAGAAAAGGCGCCAATCGCAATTCAGCGTCGCCATAACTCGCGGCTACGTCGATGTGGTTAATGCCAAAGTGGTCCAGCTTGGCCAGCGTGTCATCTGCCCGCTCTTGGCGCATGGCCCCCAACGTGGCGGCGCCAAAAATAGCTCTCGAACTTATATGACCGGTTTTTCCGAACGGTATTCGCTCTATCACTTCATCGCCCTCACGCCTCTTATAAGCGACCAGAATAGCTCAACTGCCTTAACCTGAACACCATTTCACGGCAGCGTGATAGACTCCCACCCTATGTTAGAACTGCCCCACACATTCGCCGCAAGCCCCATTGACCGAGGCGAAAGCCTACGCCGGGACGAGGAAAAACTAGAACTATTACGGCAAGACCCCGCCGCTAAGTTCCTGCTGTTCGAAAAGCTGAAAGTTGCCACAAGTAGCGACAGCTTGCGTTGGCATGATGCCGAGGCAATTAAAGACCTACCCCAGGAACAAACCATCTTCTTAGGGTTACTCGACGATCAACCTGTTTTCGCCCTACAAACAACCAGCACAGAAATTGAATTTACCGACTGTCGACAAATTGCAGCCAGCATACCGACGTCGGAAACAGGGATTCTAGCCCACGCGCGGGCGCAACTTGATTGGCACCAACGCAATCCCTATTGCGCTCAATGCGGCGCCACAAGCCACCCCGAGCGCGGAGGCCAAATTCGCCGATGCGACGGATGTGAACGCCACATATTCCCGCGCACCGACCCGGTGGCCATTATGTTGATCATCGATGAACCTGGTGGCGATCGCTGTCTTCTCGGCAAGCCCCTCGGCCGCTTCGCCAATACGCCGTTCTACACTTCACTCGCCGGTTTTCTAGAGCAAGGCGAATCCTTAGAGGAAGGTGTACGACGCGAAGTTAAAGAAGAAGCAGGCATAACAGTAGGACAAGTACGCTACCACTCCTCACAACCATGGCCATTTCCCTCGCAGTTGATGATCGGCTGCCACGGCATTGCCACAACTCAGGACATTAATATTGATCCTGAGGAAATGGCAGACGTTAAGTGGGTTACCCGAGCCGAGGCGCGGGCGGCAGTAGAAGGCTCTAACCCAGAAAAACTAAGCGTGCCCGGAGAAATGGCCATTGCCCACCATCTGATCCGCGCTTGGGTGTACGGTGAAGTTGATCTGTGAAGCTTTTGTGTTGGAATTGCGGCGAATCGTTGGACGACGTTCCCCGCCCCATTAGCAGACATGCGGCCTGCTCGGCCTGTTTTAACGAGCTACATTGTTGCCGACTGTGCCAACACTACGACCACAAGCGGAACATGCAGTGTTTTGAAGACCGCGCAGACCCACCACTGCAAAAAGAAAATGCCAATTTTTGCGAATTCTTCTCACCAACTCCAAACGCATATACCCAAGTGACCACTACTAAAAGTAACGGTGCCAAGTCTAATCTTAACGATCTTTTTGGGGGCTCGGAAGACGCCGACTCAATAGAAAATGACACCCCTCCCGAAGCGGAGCAACTGGACCCTGATCAGCAGGATGAGCTAATACCTAAGCCCCACGATGCAGCAAGCCAAAAACTCGACAACCTATTTAAGTGAACTCATGCAAACCCAAAAACTTCTCGACCTAATCACCCAAGCCTCGGATCAAGACGCTATATCTCATCCCGAAGAGTTCATTGCGTTGCTAAGATCTGATGCGATCAACACATTCACCGATCCGTTTGAACGCTTAGTACATGCGGCACGCCGAGCAGGCAGTCAAACCAACGCAACCATCGCCGGACATCAAGCAGCCATTCGAAGACTGTTCCCGACCACACCAGCGAACGCTATCACCGCTTTTTGCGTGAGTGAAAGCAAAGGGCCACACCCTCGATATATCGAGACTCAGCTTTTAGATCGCGGTGGCGATAAGCACATTACGGGTGAGAAAATGTGGGGCACCATGGCACCCGCTGCTGACCTGCTTTATGTGGCGGCAAGCACCGGTGTGGAAGACGGTCAAAACCAACTAGTCATGGTGGGCATCGAAACGAACAGCCCTACCATCACCCAGATCCCCCTACCCCCGGAACGACCCGCCGGTGGCGTGCCGATTTGCGACCTGAAGTTCGAACTAACACCCGTTCACAACAACCTGGTGTTCGACGGCGACGCGTACACCGTGTACATCAAACCATTTCGTCTTGTTGAAGACGTGTTCAGCACCACGGCCATGCAAATAGGTCTGCTGCAACTCGGTGCCCAGACGGGCATGAGTCATGCCCAACGCGAAGACCTGGTCGGTTTGGTGGTACAAGCTGCGGCCATCGCCGCGAGTGAAATGAACGATCCCGGCGATATTTTGCTGATTACCAGCTACCTGCGCGCCTCACGGACTCATTGGCAGACGCTCGGGGAAAATTGGAATAACGCAGCGGCAGATGTTCGCCCACATTGGAACACTGAGCGCGAAATACTGAATGTCGCAGCCCGCGCCAGGGAGCAACGTCGTAATAACGCATGGCAAGCGCTCGGAGAAACCCCTCTAGATGAACAAGATACCGACTAAAACAGTCGCTAACGCAGCCAGACCGCCAAGGTCTGCATAAAGCCGCCGCCACCCCCCTCAGACTCTTCGAGGCGTGCGCCCCTTAGGATACCCGGCATGGCGTAGTTTCCTTCATGACAGGCATATTCATAGATGGCCTGATCCGTCTTTCGTAGTGGCATCTCACCGTGCCAAACCTCCGTGAACGTGTCCGGATCATCCATGCTGAATTGGTATTTAATTTGGTCATCTGCCATGCGTGAGAAACGCTCGGTGACGGTGACGTCTTTACTCGCGTAAAGAAGATGCTTTATGGCTGCTCTAAAGCTCTGGTCCGGATGAAAATTGGTGGTCTCCACTACCAAAGTATCGCCTTCCCACCAACCAATGGAGTCGCCCAACCACTTTCTCACCGACTTATCGGGATGCTCTGAGTTCAACCGCACAGTGCGTACATCGTGGTTCATCTCAACCATAATCAGCACATGATCTTCGTTCTGCACAATCTGGTAGTTGTTGTTGTACAACACCGGCAACATGGGTGGGCCACCCGTTGAACCAAATCCCACTAAACACCGTTCACCCAGTGGTCTCGTCTCCGGTCCATCAAAGCGGGTGAACTGTAGCCCGTGTTTGATCATGTTCCAGCGCCCACTCCAGGTATAAGGCACCTTGCCATCCTCAGGATGGGTAATAATTGAAGAGCGCACTTCCCCGTCAACTACT
>JBNMMV010000161.1:0-9315 GCA_051270205.1 Limisphaerales bacterium | reverse complement strand
ACACGCCGATGTCACAGGTCATGGCATGGCATTCGTCACCGCCTATCTTGAGGCTGCATGGTACAAAGGCACAGACATAACCAACGAAACGGGTTTGAGATCCGTACTGCAAGATGCTGACCTCGATCCAGCACTAATAGAGGAAGCTAGGCACGATGACACTTGGACCACTTTGCTTGAAGCAAATTTGCAAAGTATGCTAGCCGACAATCTTTGGGGTGTACCCAGCTTCCGCGTATCCGATGGCCACACAGGACAGTCTGACTTCGCTTGCTGGGGACAAGATCGCATCTGGCGAGTTGAACAAGAGATTACAAACAGAAGCGTTGGTGCATAGACTCCCTACGCTTTTACTATTTCTACTTCTATTTCTATTTCTATTTCTAAACGAGGAACTACAATGAAAATTGGTCTTATCCCGGTAAACATCGGTGTTGAATCGGTCTCACAATTGGTCGGGGTAGCACAGCTCGCTGAGCAGTCTGGTTACGAATCAGTGTGGACTTTCGAGCACGTCATTGTGCCCATGGACTACCAATCGAAATACCCCTACGACCAAAGTGGGAAAATGGGTGCCGCGCCTGAAACACCTTTCGTTGACCCACTCATCGCTCTATCGGCCATCGCTGCGGCCACCAAGACGATTCGGCTCGGCACTGGCGTTAACATTCTGTCCCAGGTCAATCCGCTTTACATGGCCAAGCAGGCTGCAAGCTTAGATTTCGTTTCAGACGGAAGATTCATGCTCGGCGTCGGCATTGGCTGGCTGAAGGAAGAGTTTGAAGCATTGGGCGTGCCTTTCGAAAAGCGCGGCGCACGCTTCGACGACTACGTTGTCGCCATGAGAAAAATCTGGAGCGGCGAAGAAGTCGAACACAAGAGCGAATTTATTAACTGGCAAGGCTTTAAGAGTTATCCTACGCCAATCCAGGACCCCTTCCCCGTCATCATGGGTGGTGCGGCAGGTAAAATCTACGAACGCATCGCAAAATACGGCGACGGTTGGTTCGCACCCATCGCTGATCCTAAAGCGCTAAGTGCCGCTTTAGATGATCTGCGAAAAGCATGCGATGCAAACGATAGGGACTTTTCCAGCATCGAAATCACCACAATGTGGAATGGCAAAGGCGGCAAAGAAGCACTGGATGCACTAACAGAAGTTGGCGTTTCTCGTGTCGTTGTGCCTCTGCCCGCTCTGGGCGAGAACACCATCGATGGCATCCAAAGCATTGCTGACGAGGTAATTGACTAACGTAGTCCAGATGGGAGATCGTGCAGAGATTTGTCTAAGCCGTCTCCCATTAGTTCGATGAAGTTGTCACGGTAGAATCTCTGCTGTGACGCTGCATCTGTTTCCTTCATCGCCTCACCAAACCGCTTCAAAGGGTTTCTACCGCCTTCGACATGCGGAAAATCGGATGAGAACAAACACACTTCAGGGCCACTGTTTTCAATGATCCAACCTGTTTGCTCGTGCGGATAAGGTGTGACGCGAAACTGACGGCGGACGATTTCGCTCGGGGTCGCAGAAAGTTTCTTTAAGCGCTCCTCGCCTTTCATGAAAGCTGCAGCACCTGAGTCCATGAAACGCATCCAACTGGGTACCCATCCGGCGCCTAGCTCAATGGCACCAAACATAAGACTCTGGTGGCGATCGAGCACACCGTCCATGATCAACACAGACATGGTTTGCCAAACAGACAGTGGAATCGCCATGTAACTGGTGGATACAAAATTCTCCGCACCACCATGGAAGTCTAGCACCTGGGGACCACCGTTCTTGTGGTAGTCAGTATTCATTTTATGCTCTCCACCAACATGGAAGAGAATGGGTATGCGCGCCTCTTCAGCAAGCGACCACAGTGGCTCAAGGTCGATATGGCTAGGACTGTGTCCTGGCGGGCAGCGGGAAGGGATGACCAAACCCTTGCAACCAAGCTCGAGTGCCTCTTTGGCGATTCGCGGCGCTTCTTCAATATCAATCAACGGTACATAGCCGGTCGCGAGCAACCGGCGATCAACACTACAAAAGTCTGCCATCATGCGGTTGTGCGCGCGAGCAGCCTCACAAGCAAGCACCTTGGTTTGTTCCGTTTCCAGGCCGTAGTTATCCAAAGCGTCAGAGGTAAACACCAGCTGACTGGCAAACCCTAAATGATCAAGGGTGGCGGGACGATCTTCTTTTCTAAATGCACCAAGCGCATTGTGGCCACGGCGCAGCATGATCTCTTGCTCGGCATCTGCTAGATATTTCGGATCATCATGGAGGGCCCTAATTTCCTTCATCCACGCCTGGTCTCGTTGCCTCATATAGGGCCTAAAAGCTTCCAGATGCTTGGTCGAAATGTACTCACCGATGGTTTCTGGAAACTCCATAACATGAGAATCTGCGTCATGGATAGTTCTGCCTTCGACATAGGGCATTTTAAGCTCCTTTTCCCACACTAAATCTGTTCTGAGTCCGTAAGGTAGAACAATGCACTCACTGAGCGCAAGAGCTTCCCCGCAAACCTACCGAGCGGTATGCAGCAAAATCGGGCTACACTAAAAACATATCTAAATTTTTGTTGTCCAAATTGCACATCCAGTTAGGAGCTCGTTCGAGTGAAAGCATCAGACCTCTTCGTTAAATGCCTTGAGAGTGAAGGCATTGAATACATCTTTGGCGTGCCGGGGGAAGAAAATGCCGATTTCATGATGAGCTTAGAAAAGTCGGACTCGGTGCGGTTTGTACTCACCCGTCACGAACAGGGTGCCGCATTTATGGCGGAGATCTATGGCCGGCTCACTGGCACACCCGCAGGCTGTTTAGGCACCCTTGGACCAGGCGCGTCTAATCTCATCACTGGGGTTGCGGACGGCAACATGGACCGCTCACCTATGCTGGTTCTAACCGGCCAAGGCTCCACCCAACGACTGCATAAAGAATCGCACCAAGTCATGGACGTGGTTGCTATGTTTGACCCGGTAACAAAGTGGGCCACAAGCATTCTGCACCCCGACACGATTCCTGAAGTTATTCGCAAATCGGTACGCCTGGCACGTTCTGAGAAGCCAGGTGCAGTACATATAGAACTGGCAGAAGATTTGGCAAAGGCTGAAACTCAAGCGACGCCGATAGTTCCTAGGCGTTATAGGCGACCGGTCCCTGACGACAAGATTGTAGATCGCGCATTCGAAATGATTATGGCCGCCAAAAAGCCCGTCATTATCGCTGGTAACGGGTGCATTCGCCGCCGCGCCAGTAAACAACTACGCCAGCTATGCGACACGACTGGCATTGGCGTTATAAGTACCTTTATGGCCAAGGGTGCTGTCGACATGGATGAAGACTACTGCCTCTACACAGTCGGCCTGGGCAACAAAGACCGCATGAACTTAGTCATAGACGAAGCTGACCTGGTGATAACGCTGGGCTTTGACATGGTCGAATATCACCCTCAGCTTTGGAACCCAGGTAAAGACAAGCGCATTATTCATGCCGACTTTTTGCCCACAGAAATCGACGAAAACTACCACCCCGAAGTAGAAGTTGTCGGCGATCTAGCACACTTTTTGTGGATGGTTAACGAACGACTGCAAACACGCCCTGCCCCTGAATACGATGTCAGCACCCAACGGGCGGCGAGAGCAGCCATGGCAGAAGATCTCGCCGAGTATGCCGATGATGATCAGAGTGGCAAGATACGTCCGCAAAAAGCGATTTGGGACTGTCGAGAAGTACTCGGACCGGACGATATCTTATTGTCCGATGTTGGCGCTCACAAAATGTGGATCGCCAGACACTACCATTGCAATGAACCCAACACCTGCCTGATACCCAACGGTTTCTGCAGCATGGGCTTTGCGCTTCCCGGTGCAATAGCAGCTTCATTGGTGCATCCGGATCGGAAAGTTCTTGGCATCGCGGGTGATGCCGGCTTCCTAATGAACGTCCAAGAAATGGAAACTGCTACTCGATTGAAATCCAACATCGTCATGATGGTTTGGGAAGATAATGAGTACGGTTTAATCGCCTGGAAGCAGACCAACGAATTTGGACGCCACACGGACCTAGCCTTTGGCAATCCAGAATGGCTCGGTCTTGCTGCGTGTTTCGGCTGGCATGGACATTACTGCAGCGAAAGTTCAGACCTCAAAGCAACGCTGGAAACAGCACTCTCAGAGGAAGGACCGAGCTTGGTAGTGATACCCATCGACTACCGCGAAAACGAACTTCTCACCAAGAAACTTGGCGAAATAACCGCCAAACTCTAACCCCTCCCAAGTAGGGTCTGACCCTAGGGTCAGACCCCTGGGTCAGGATCGTGGATCTGACCCTCTTTTCTGAGCCAATTCTTCTGGTCTGTCGCATCGTTGACAGACATGGGCAATCTAGCTGGATTTCTTTGTCCGACAAGCAGAGTCTAAGGGTGAAAGAGGTCTGTCGACATCACTCGTTGGCTATGCCCTCCTTCGATGATCGCAATTATCACTAGGAGTTAACACGTGAAAAAAACAATACGTTTAGTTCTAACCACCGTCGGATTAATCATTCCTTTCGGCATGCTCTCGTCGTTTAGTTACGCTGCAGATGCGCCGACACCTCCTGCTCTCATGGAGACTTACCTTTGTAATCTGAAACCTGGCAAAGACGTTGATGACGTTCTGGCAGCCAGAGACAATCTCGTAAAACAGTCCAAGAAAGCTGGCTTGGCTGTGCAGGACTCCTATGTGTGGAGCCACTTCAAAGGCGATTCACAAGCAGACCTGATTTGGCACAGCATCTATGGCAGCGTTGCTGAATGGGCAGCTGAAACCGATGCCGCAATGGGCAATCCTGAAATGGCTGGCGTCAACGCGAAATTCGATGAGGCTGTTGATTGCCGCGCTGTTATTGCAACGTTAAACCCAATTCATGTTGGCAAAGCGGAACTACCAGAGCGGACGTTCGTCTCGGCGTACACCTGCCAAGTGAAACATGGAATCAACCGTCAAGACGTAGGAGATCTAGTAACACATCTACAGGAAGTGATCGCAGCCCAAGGTGATGCTGCGCCAGGTTTCGTTGGCTTAGTAGAACCCATGACCGACGGACCAAATATACCTGACGTAGTTCTATTCAACGTCAGTGAGAGTGTGTCAGCTTGGGCTGAATTTATGGGTGGCGTCCAAGCAGACGGTGGCATGTTGGGCAGACACTTCAACGCAACGCTTGATTGCAGCCTTAACCTATACGGCAGCAGACAGGTAATCGACGCAGGATAAATTTCCTTTCCCATATGAGGGTCAGACCCTAGGGTCTGACCCCTGGGTCTGACCCTATTTTTCTAGAGTGGTCCGTTCCAGGCGTGAGAGAACTCTGCCACCACGGTATCGTTACGTGCTAACCCCCTTTTCTCGTACTTTCCTCGAATCAGCGCAAGATGCTCCCGGCCAAAAAGACCAACCTCTCGATCTACCGCTGTGTCTGAAAATACATAGTGCGGCACGCCCGAGTAACCCGTCTCTTCTGCCCGTTTTATGCTTTGGCTCAATTGGCGTTCGCCTTCACCACCATCGGCAACGTAGTCTGTGAACCCATCCAACAAAACACCCACCGCTTGCAAGGCACGCCGTAGATCTTGTTCAGACTCTAGTTCAAAGTCTCGCCAGCCACTGCCCCAGCCTTCTAAATAGACGAACATCAAGAACGGTACCTCCAATTTCTGCTGCTTGGCGAACAGAAAGGCACGATGAGATAGTTCTGAATCTAGAAGCCGATGAGGGCTTCTAAACGGCAAACTCTGCATCGCGGCATACTCACGAGCGGCGGCATAGTACATCCGCGCTTTTCGGTCAGCAGCAGCAGACGGCGGTCTCCTGCGCATATCGTCGTCAACCTTGGTTGTCAGACCAAAAGCTTCGTAACTCAAGGTGAAGGGTTGGAAGTCGAGAGTCACCCGAAAGTCTCTTGCTACCGCCAGAGAGGGTCGTATCGCGAGATAGGCATGAGGCGACTTTATGTCAAAAAAAACCTCTAAGGTCGTCTCTCCGGGCAACCCCATAATGCGCTGCCATTCGTCAGACTCGCGCATCACGGTTTCGGCATCCATCAGCCCTGCTCAGGTACCCAAGCAGCGTGGAAGCCATGCGGCACCCTTTGAGGGATTTTGATCTTCGCGACAGCTGGCGCGGAGAAGTTTTGCGCATCAAGAATGTGGCACTCGCTGGTCTCATCTTGGGTGTTGTAAACGAAACAGACCACATAACCATCGTCTTCATCAACGGCACCCACACGTGGGGCAAACACTGCTTCACCAGACTCACAGTGCTCACCGAAATCGTGCACCTCAATTTCACCGGTCTCGTTGTCGTATTTCATTTCACCATCAAACACGGGTGAGTCTCCAAGACGAAAGCGTGCTGCGTAGGTATAGCGGTTCTTACGTCCAACAAGGTCGTCGTGTATACGTGGAAAGTCACAGTAGTAGTTCTGATCCAATGGCTTGGTCGAAACCGAGCCATCTTCCATATTGAAACGCCACTCGTACAATTGACCCAACTGTTCGCGCATGTCCGTGTCTTCGGAAGCGGTAATACCACCTCGATTCGAACGGCAGGCTTGAAAGACAACTTCAGGGCCCTCTTCCCAAGCGTTTGCCACGTGGAATAGAAAGCTCTCTTCAATATCAAACCAACGAATCGAGCTGTCGTCGCCCTGCCGAGGCACGATACCAATGCGTGATCCATTTTCCGGATCCCAGTTAACAAACCCACCGCCGCTGATCATTTTTTCCAAATCAAATACCAACGGTAAGTCTGGGAAAATCGTATAGTTTTCGGTAATTGCGCAGTCATGCATCATGATGGGCTTTGGTATGGTCAACTCGGTGTGATGAGAAGCCGTGCCTTGTGGACTGATAACCGAATAGCTCAAAAACGGAGGCATTACGCCGTATCCAAAAGTGATCATCTCACCACTTTGAACATCTACTTTCGGGTGTGCAGTGAAATTGTGAGTCACCGTGCCGCCGAAATCACACTCACCTTCTGTGGCCAAATCCGGTAGCGAAATACGATAAGGCGTACCGCCTTCCATCAGTGCGTACAGCTGATCGTTGTGAAATACCATTGCCGTATTACCCGTGTTCTTGGTGCGTGGCATTTCACCTTTGGCTAGGGAATCGCCAAACATGTTCAACCCGGGAAACAACCATTTCCCTTCTTTGCGCTCTTCAGCTAAGCCTTCCGTTTCTATGAATCGATTTCGATAAGTGGCCTGGCCATTGGTGATATGTACGCCATGAATCATGCCGTCACCATCAAAGATATGGTATCGCGCCTCATTTGGGACATAGTACGGGTTTGGACCCACACGCAGAAAATTACCACTGAGGTCGGACGGTATTGCGCCCACCACCTCCATTTCATCCGCGGTTATCTCGCTATATTGGGGCGCGTTGTTGCCCGTTAGATGAGGGTTCTGAGTATCCAATGCTTCGGCCATGCCGCGTATCCTCGAAATATTAAAGGCGGAACCGTATCACAACTTGCAGAGCCCATTTCACGGAGGAAAGCCCAACTAGAAACAGGAGTTGTGGATTATTCACTCAAACATCTCAATCGAGGCTTCCAAAGGGTGTTTTCTGAACGTTAGAATGGGCGCATGGACCCAAAGCTCTTAGAACGTATAAATTCTCAAATAGATTGGACCTTTCTGGAATGTCAGGGCCTCGCCGCCGAATTCACTTTAAAAACTCGCTATGTCATTGCGACGGTGCTCTCACAGGGCAAAGACTACATCGACGGTCCGCGCCCCAAAGCTGATTTACCTTAGCAAGGCAGACTAGGCCGTACCGCAAACCACACCATTGGCAATAGCAGTCTCACCAACGTCGTTTAGGCAGCGGAACTGGACGCGTTTCTCGCCATCAATTACTTCTTCGGCTAACGCTTCAACGGTAATGGTGGTGCCCATCAGCACCATTGCGCGCAGTTGACCACAAAGCCGAGTTATCCGATTCGGGTCACCGGCAAAGCATCCGTCTACTACTGCAGTAAGCGACATCGCCTTGGTCGCACTGCCATGCAGAATCACGCCTGGCAACCCGGCTTTTTTTGCAACACTTGGTTCGGTGTGGATTGGGTTAAAGATACGCGCGCACTCGGTATACTGTTGTCCTGCATGCAGATCCACCGCCACTGATTTTTGCCACATTGGGCCTGCAGTTACAACACCTACCTCTGGCCACGCTGGCTCTTGCTCAACAAAACGATCGTCGCCTTCTAGCGTCGCCCCTCTTGTTATACCGTTATAGTACAACTCAGCGACAAGCTCTCCGTTGCTCGCCGTCATGCGATACCGCTCTACGTTATACACCCCAGGAGTGAGCTGGCGTTTGCCAATCATTTCACCCTGTGTGGTTATCGCCTCTCCAGTATAAAAGGGTCGATGAATGCGTAAATCTGTGGAAGCGTGCACACCAAACGGTGCAGCACGCACATTCAGTTCCTGATCAGGCCGAAACCGTGCAGCCCACTGCAAAGAAAATGCAATGCAAGGGTGCACCGCCACCCCACCGGCACGTAAGTCATCAAAGTAAATTGGGTTGGTGTCATTAATACCAGCCGCATATGCCATGGCAACGCGGGTCGCTAACATTGTTGTTTTGGCGATGGTGCGGGTGCCGACATCATCGGTTTTTAACGTGCCTGGGCCTGATTCTTGATTCACAAAAGTCTCCTTATCCTCGACGTGCTGCGAGCCAGCTGAGAAGCGCACCGATAAAACCCAGCAACAGCCCCAGAACTAGGCGTGGGTCACCTAGCTGAAACCATGGGTCAATTGGGAACGCGATGGTTTTCGCCATAGCGGCGATCTTAAAGTCATGGGACCCACTGAAAGCTGGATTGGATGCGATATCCATCAAGTCGCGGCGACTCCTATACCGCATACCGGCACCCGTGGTCCAACGTGACATGCCAGGCGCGTTCACAATATCCATAGCAGTGTTTGCGGCGGTACCAAATAAAACAGGATGAGATGCCCGGGAGAACAAAGCTGGGTACATATAGGCCATGTATTTATCCAGCACCTCGGCACTGCTCTCACCCGCTTCGACGCCTTCAATCTGCAACGGTGTGTCATACATTTCTATGACGTTCACCATGACAAAATCGTCGCCTGTATCTTCTTCCAAGAATCGGCGAAGCAATGCGACGGTTTCTGCCGGCGCAGGCGGGGTTCGCGCTTCCATCGCATCAAGATAGCCCTCTATTTCCACCGCCGTTAACGGACCACCGAATGAGGTGTACCAATAGAAGAAGCAGGCATACAATAGCCCGCAAACGGCC
>JBNMMV010000160.1:0-9389 GCA_051270205.1 Limisphaerales bacterium | reverse complement strand
TTCTAATCAGTGGAGTAAATCCAGAAAATAATCCTCTGCCTTGATCCGAATCAAATTGATTGTCTCAAAGAGTGACAAAATCGCCATTCTAGGGATATCGCCCGGTATGAGAAAACAAGGGTATGAGAAAACAGGGTTGAAGAAGAGATATGGCTGAAAAAGAAATAGTGCTCGACGTGGACAGGTTCGGCGATTCTTTACTGGAGCGTGTTGCCTCGCTGCGAGAAGAGATTGTTGCCGGAGGAGACCAAGCGCAGCAACTGCGTCGGTTGCCAGAAGACCTGCTTGAAAAGCTGATCGATGTCGGTTTGTTTCGATTTACGCTGCCCGCAGAATTGGGTGGCGAGGATGCCAGCATTCTTGAAACCATCGAAGTCATTGAAGCGGTGGCTGCGATAGACGCATCGGTGGCATGGAATGTTATGTTGGGATCAGAGATTAATGCCATGGCAGCTGGTGGCATGGAGCGAGATCTTGCCCGAGAAGTTTTTCTCGATAACCCCAGAGTCATCATGTGCGGTGGCGGTGGTCCCGGATCTGCGCCAGCCTATGCCGTAGAACAAAGTAATGGCGACTACAAAGTATGGGGCGAAACAACATTCATTAGTGGCTGTCACGGTGCTTCGTGGTGTTTCATGGGTGCGCCCATTGTCGACGATGGCAAGCCAAGATTGGGTCCAGGTGGAAACCCAGAAGTTAGGATGTGGTTTTTACCGCGATCACAGTGGGAGATTATCGATACCTGGGATGTTGCCGGTTTGCGTGGTTCCGGCAGTCATAGTGTGCGTGCTGCTGGAGCCGTCGTTGAACAGAAATGGCTCGGTGTTGACCTAATGAGCACGCCGGCGTTGTATGAAAATCCTGTGTTTAGAGTCCCTGTACCGCTGCGGCTTTCCTACAATAAGGTAGCGATAGCGCTGGGCATTGCGAAAGGTGCTTTGGCTACCTATGTGGACGTTGCCAATAACAAGATTCCGATGATGTCTTCGTCGAAATTGAGAGATCGCCCTATCGCTCAATACTGCATGGCTGAGATGACCGGAAAATACCGCGCGGCGCGAGCTTTGGTATTTGAAGCCATGAATA
The DNA here is from genome assembly GCA_051270205.1 of Limisphaerales bacterium. Classification (GTDB taxonomy): domain Bacteria; phylum Pseudomonadota; class Gammaproteobacteria; order Pseudomonadales; family Azotimanducaceae; genus UBA4421. The sequence continues at coordinate 8,303 of JBNMMV010000160.1, read as the reverse complement.
TGGTTGAAGAGGAACTGCTACGCGGTGCCGAAACGCCAGGTACTCAATCTACAATTGATGCAAGGCTGGCCTGCACTTACGCCGCGCAAACTTGCCGCGAAGTCGTCGACAGTGTGCACAGTGCATGTGGTACGACTGCCAGTTATATGACCAACCCTTTGGAGCGAAAGCTTCGTGACGCCCGTGGCGCGGCATCTCACCGGTGGGTGGCCCACCCGCTATACGAAACACTGGGTGGAATCTTGTTTGGCAAGGAGCCCGATGCAGAGTTCGCCGGAACGGGTGGGCCGGTTTTAGGTGGGATTAAAAAATAGCCAACTTACATTCCCAACTTACATTCCCAACTTACATTCCCAACTTACATTCATTGTGTCTTAAGAGGTAACACAGATGGTAGAGATACTTACAGGGACTGATCGATCTGCGGGAATTTCGTATCAGACTCTGCTTGATGAGGACAGTCATCCAGTTCCAAAAGTTATGCGGCGTGAACATCCGCTTGAACCAGGACCGACCCGCGTGCCAGGGGAGCGCTACTATTCGCAAGCGTTCCATGAGTTGGAAGTTGAAAAGGTCTGGAAGCGTTGTTGGCAAATGGCCTGTCACGAAGACGACATACCAAATGTTGGGGATTACCTAGTCTACGACATTGCCCATTTGTCGTTTCTGATTGTTCGCCGCGGCGAAAATGATATACGCGCATTCTACAACGTCTGTCTACATCGAGGGCGTCAGCTAAAACAACACAGGGGTAAGTCCGCGCGCGAGTTTCGCTGCTCTTTTCACGGTTGGGCCTGGAATACCGACGGGGGTCTGAGGGAAGTTCCTTGCCAGTGGGATTTTCCGACCGTGAGTGAGGCGGAATATAGCCTCCCCGCAGTAAAAACCGGCCGGTGGGGTGGTTTTGTCTTTATCAATCCTGATGAAAATGCGGAACCATTGGAGGACTACTTAGGCGATCTGTCAGATCAGTTTAGTAACGTGTCGTACGAAGGTAAGCACAAGACCGCGCACGTACAAAAAATACTCAGGTGCAATTGGAAGGTTGCCCAAGAAGCGTTCAGCGAGGCCTATCATAGCATCGCCACTCATCCGACAATTTTGGGAACTATCGGTGACGCAAACACGCAGTACGATGTCTTTGGTAATTACTCGCGTGCCATGTCTCCAAATTTCACCAAGAGCCCCCACGTAAACCAAGAATGGGAAGACCTGTCAGACGGCCTTCTATTCAAACGACTACGACACGCCCTGACGGGACATATTTATGAACGCGCGGACGATGGCTTAGTCCATGTCACCAATGCTAAGGGAGAGGTAAGCAAGTTCACTGCAGATGCCGAATATGTGGAAGGCCTGATGACGCATGCGGATCCAAATATGATTAACTGGATAGGCGGTGCGCAGTTGCCTGATGCGGATGAGGTGCCGGTTAGCCCAACCCCCGAGATAGCGCCTGGGCAGAACCTTCGCCAGGTTATGGCGGCCCCAATCAGAGACCGTTTTCGAACAGAGCTTGGCGACGCGATGGACTTGGTCAGCGATGCGGAATTGTTGGATTCCATTTATCTCACGGTGTTTCCAAACTTTCACCCGTGGGGTTCATTTAATCAGATTGTCTATCGCTTTCGACCTAATGGAGACAATCCAAACGAGTGCATTATGGAGTGCATGTATATGCAGCCCAGCCGTTTGGGTGAGCCACGTCCCCCTGCACCACCGATACATTTCTTGGGTCCAGATGACGACTGGGTTGAAGCGCCGGAACTGGGTATGTTGGCAAAGGTCTTTAATCAGGATGTGGTAAATATGCCTGAAGTTCAACGCGGTCTAAAGGCGATGAAAAACCCAGAGGTGATCTTTGCGAATTATGGTGAAACCAAACCTCGCCACTTTCATAAACTGTTGAATCAATGGATCGAAAAACCGTGACAAATGATCTGGAGAGTCCCCAATCACCTTATGCAATATTAGGTGATGACGGCATTAAGCAGCTTGCTGACGCGTTCTATAACGCCATGGAGCAGCTACCTGATGCTGCAGAAATTAGAGCGATGCACGCGTCAAACCTAGCTGAGATTAAGCGCAAACTCGCAACCTATCTTGTTGGCTGGATGGGTGGACCTCCCGTCTATCTGGCCATGAATGGCACAGTTTGTCTCACCGATGTGCATGAGCCCTTCAAAATTGGCGCGAAGCAGCGTGATCAATGGCTCATGTGTATGGACTATGCGTTAGAAGAGATCGGTGCTTCGCAAGAACTCAGAGAGCTGTTGCGAGAACCCATGTATCGTATTGCTGATACGGTAAAAAATACCGGCGGCAACCCAGCAGCGCAGTCGACAAGCGAAGATGACTCGCGAATCATCGCCCGCGGCTAATTAGCGCCTGCGGCTGGTTAAAGCTTAACACCCACGCTCAAGCCGACCGCCCAAGGATCGATCTCGACCGTGCCTAGACTGGCACCGTTTCTTGGCTCTATATCGTGTTTGAAAGGCAAGGCCGCCAGAACTTCAACAGCCCAGTGAGAGGTAACAAAACGAGACGTTGAAGGTAACTATTGTGGCGTCTTCTACTGACATCACAGGATGGTTGTTTGACTACGATCAAGTGGCAGATTCACGGTGTGTGATTGACTTACCGTCCCGGTGGGAAATTGAAATGGACGGAGTTGAAATGAGTGCAATCAAAGATGCGAACGAGTTGCCATCGGTAGATGGTGCAGGAGCCGAACTTTCTGGGACCCTTTCTGAAACTTATGAAACACTGATGCAGGTCGGCTGGAACTTTGACTATGGGTCGAATATTCAAAAATTGGACGACCTTTACCACCGGGCAAAAGAAAACCAGTGGAATGCTGCTGACTTGGATTGGGACGAACCGATTGATCCAAGTAACCCAATTGTTGCGTCTGACAGTCTTGATTATGCGCGCATGCCTTTTTTTGACAAACTTTCCTCGACTCAACGAGAAACGTTCACCGCTCATTCGACAGCTCAGGTCCTATCGCAATTTTTGCACGGTGAGCAAGGCGCGCTGATGACGGCGGCGACTATCGCGCATGCAGTACCCGACATGAAAGCGAAGTTTTATGCAGCCACTCAAACTATGGACGAAGCACGGCATGTGGAAGCCTATGATCGCTACGTAAACAAGATTGCCATTCACTATCCAATGGTGCCTTGGTTGAAGGAATTGATTGATGCAACGCTGTCAACAAACAACTTCTGCAAGGTGATGATCGGAATGAACATGATTGTCGAAGGCTTGGCGCTTGGTGCGTTCAATAATATGTATCAACAGACCAACGAACCGCTGTTGAAGTCGATCACATTCAACGTGATGCGAGATGAGGCCAGACACGTGTCGTTTGGACATGTCTATTTGACGCCTGCGATAAGTGCAATGCACGTTGATGATCGTGAAGATATGGCCCAGTTTGCATACGAGGCAGTCAAGATCTTGGTGCAGGGCCAGAGTGGAAAGTGGGATGCCGGATTCCTTTCAGTTTTGGAAGCGAGTGGCATAGAGCCTGATGACTTTGCCGCCGGATTAAAGGAGGCGGAGGAGCAGGGATTAACGAGAGAGTTACCGCCAGGGCAAATTCACTCTTTGAAAGACCTGATGATTCCCTCCCTGGTTCGCGCCAACCTAATTACACCTCGTACGAAGGAGCTGTTTGCGGAACTAGGTGTGCCGATCAATCATGATCTGAGCGTGCTAGAGGCGATGGAAGACAGTAAGTCTGACCTTAACGTTCTGAATGCCGTCGCGGCAAACTACTAACAGCGAGGCTTGACGTGTCGCAAGATAGTTCTGCAGACGGCCTTCTATTCAGCCAACTTCCCACGCCTGCTTTGGTAGTTGATCTCGCGGGTCAGATTGTACGGTGTAACGAGGCAGCCAGAGCGCTCTTTGAACTTGATTTGGGAGATGAATTGCCGAATGTAATACAGCTTCTAACACACCCGGAGCGAGCTCGCTTGAACCCGTTAGAATGGATGAAAAAGTGGGCGGAAAGCCCGGATGCACCTGAACTGGACTATGTTGTGTTGAACGCTGTAACGCGGTCAGGGGCGGAAAAGCTGCTCAGTGTGAGAGTTGCGAGAATCGCCACTGAGTTGGGAAGCTTCCAGTATCTGGTGTGTATGCACGATATCAGTGTCTGGCAAAAGCGTTTGCAAAACGAAAGAGGCGCTCATCGGGTTGCGGCTCGATTGCTCAGCATTACGGCAGATGCAGTGCTGATCGCAGATGAGGGACTAAAACTCACGTACGCCAACGAGAGTGCGGAGCGGATGTTTGAGTATGAGCAAGGCGCGTTATTGGGCCAGCCACTCAATGTACTCATTCCGACAGCTTTAGAGGAGCAGCATGGTCGCCATATTCAAAAATTCAGAGAGGGTAAACAAGCTTCGCGTTTGATGAGTGCACGCAATCCGGTGCGGGCTCTGACTAGCAATGGCCGCGAAATTGAAATAGATGCGTCGATTACCCGGATCAATACACAAGCTGAGACAGTCTACTGTGCTTTGATCCGCGAGAAGTCCTGAGGGATGCCAGCAGCGACCTACGTCGAGGTGGATGGCACTACTCACACAATCGATGTGGCAGTCGGCAAGTCTTTAATGGAGGCTGCTGTAGCGCAGTTGATACCGGGAATCGATGGGGACTGTGGTGGTCTTTGTGCGTGCGGTACTTGTCATGTTTATGTCGACAACATTTTGCAGTGTGGCGAAGCGAACGAGCTGGAACAGGGCATTCTTGAATTTGCTTACGATGTTCAACCAACGAGCAGGTTGAGCTGTCAGATTATGATGACTGAGGCGCTTGATGGGATCACGGTTCGTCTGCCTAAACGCCAGTACTAATCAGTTTGAGGATAGGTAATTTCCCTTATTGGTGAGGACTGCTGATTACGAGATATTTCGCTGATGAACTTTGTGACCCCCAATGAGAACTGCCCACGGTGTAGGGCCTGTCCCACTCGTGCCTATTGCGTGGCTAAGACTTTGGGTGACCGACAACTGTCGGAATTAACCCAACTTATGCAACCACCTGAAACATTCGGTAAGGGTGAGTATGTCGTCGTGGCTGGTGATCGTTCCGGTGGCAGTCGGTCCCATGTGCGTTCTGGTAGCTTTAAAAGCTATTTCGTCAGCAGACAAGGTGAAGAAACGGTAACTGGATTTTATCTGTCGGGAGATTTGCTACCTAGCTACACCGAGCTTGGTCGGACCCAGTGTTCCGTGGTTGCCTTAGAAACCTCGAGTCTGTGCCAGCTTGTGGCTGACGGAACGCGTGATGCATCTCATGCCTTGATGAGTGCGCTACTTGCCACAACTGAGGAAATCGCTGGTACAGAATTAGGCCACCAAATAAACCTCAAGCACAGTTCCGCGCAGGCTCGGACAGCAGGTTTTTTAGTGCAAATGATGCATCGCCTTGAGCGTTTGGACCGTCAGCCAGAGCAGATCCCTACACCGATGAGCAGAACAGATATTGCCAACTACCTAGGTTTGACCCTAGAAAGCCTGTCTAGAACGATCTCGAAAATGAAACAAGCGGGTATCATCCGAGCTGAGCGTGATCAGATAACCGTGGTGAAACGTGACGCACTCGAGACGTTGGCGATGCACCTGGTCTGACTTCACTAGCCAGTAGTATCGCTAAAACCCGCACGGAACAAAGTAATTCCAGGGGTCATTGCACACACCCATGCGAGTCTAACCAAATCGTCAAAATCTGGGTCGAATTGTTTAACGGTTCTTAACAGGGCTTCCAACCATTTATCTAGTTGTGCGGGCGTAGTATCCAGTTTGGTGTGGAGCAATATCAACCTGCTTAGTTCTGAGGAATGGATGTCTGTCACAGAAAGGTTGACAAGGTCATACACGGAACGCTTCAGCATGTGAAGCTGTCGACTCTTGTTGGTATCCTTAAACATGCGCAATACTTCAGGGTCCTTGGTAAATTCGGTGTAGAAAACTTCAAAAAAGGCGTCGTTGCTATCGACGCCCCCTTGACTATTGAATACTCTATCGAAGCTCGCTTCGAAGTGTGGGTTAGCTAGGCTCATCCAGAATCTCGCAAAGGTCGATATTGGTTAGTAGGTATATTCAGGGCTAGGTCCGAATTCCCATAATAAGACCGTAACGCCCAGTAAGCCTACAAAGGCAACTAGCGCTACCGCGAATGTAGCGCTGGCGTATAGAAATCCGCGTTCGCGCGTTACTTTCATTATTGGGCTAACGCCTGTGTAGAGTAAGTAGATGCAATAGCAGGCGATGCTCATTCCAACGATAATGTCTAGCCAGATAATTGGATAGAGTCCAATAATCCCGGAAACAAAGAAAGGTGTGGCGGTATATGAAATCAAGGTGATCCCTTGTGACACGCTTGCCTTGTCGCCATAAGTCGTAGACATCCAATAGACCATGAACCCAAGAAACATCACGCCTGCGACGCATGCGAGAAAAAATAGGATGCACATTGGCAGCGCGCTTTCAGCTGTCAGCCGCACGGGATCTCCAGCAATCTGCCAGCCAGATTGAGTGACCCCGAAGTACCAACATATGGCTGGTATCAGAGCCAACGGGGTAGTCTGCGTCAACAATATCCTCAACGCGCTGTGCGCATCATCGGCTATTGGTTTCCATCCTGCTTGCCCGATGAACATTAGACGTAAACCGTTTAGTAGGCTACTCATGTGGACTATCTCCCAGCGTTCTACTGTTATCTGAATCTTCGAGTGCTTCAATTGCGCTTCGATCAAGATCCTCGAATTGGTCGTGATTAATCGCCCATATAAATAGGCTCACTGCTGCACCGACAAGCACGAACGAAATTGGCAGTAGAAGCAGTAGAATCTCCATTAGTTGGGTCTCTTTGGGCGGAGTAACTTGCAGGCGTTGGCCATGACGAGAAGAGAGCTCAATGACATGCCAGCTGCGGCGAGCCATGGTGTAGCGAGCCCACTCGCGGCTAACGGAATGGCAATCATGTTGTATAGCAATGCCCAGGTGAGATTCTGGCGTGCCACATTCCGCGCGCGACGTGCGGTGGTGAACAGATGCAGCAGGCTTGAAAGCCTCGGGGTCATCAGTATGACATCCGCTTTAGACTTTACTAAATCTACGGTTTCAAAAGTTGCGGCCGAGACGCTTGCTGTGGCCAAGGCCGGAAGATCGTTTAATCCGTCACCAACGAAAAGACTATTTTCTTCTGCCATAATGTGAGTCCGCTTCAACTCTGGTGACGCGCTGTCGTGGTAGGCGATATCTAACGCGTCTGCGACCGTCTTACAATTTTCTGGGTTGTCACCACTCAAAAGTTCTACTCTTAGTCCTGATTTTTGCAGCGCCACAACTGTCGCGTGTGCATCGGGTCTAATAGGGGTCGTTAAGTCGAAGATCGCCGCCGGTTTATCCGCAACGCTTAGATAGACCTTTTTGAAATTGTGCGCTTCATGTTGAGGCTTGCAGCCACAGAATTCAGCGCTGCCAATTCTAACGTCCACTCCGTTTACACGACCTGATATACCTGCGCCCCGGACCACCGTGGCGTTTGTAGCGGGCGCGAATGGATATGACGGGTTGACGAAGGCACTCGCGATTGGGTGATGAGAGTGAACTTGTAAGGCGGCGGCCATTGTTTGGCATGACGCTGCATCGAATTGCGCCAACAGGGTTGTACTAACCAATCTCGGCGTTGGCGTAGTGAGTGTGCCGGTCTTATCAAAGAAAACCGTCTTTACATTGGCCAAGGCTTCCAGTGATCGCGGATTGCGCACTAACAGCCCTTGTCGTCGAAGTAGCGTCAGTGCGGCAGCGTTCGCAGCAGGAATTGCTAGCGACAGGGCACATGGGCAACTGACTACCAATACCGCTAACATTGCTGTGAGCGCATTTGGCGAGCCCTGAATTGACCAATAGCAATAGGTGGCCACGGCTATTGCGATAATACTTGGAATGAACACTCTGGCTATTGAGTCTGCAAGGCCAGCAAGGGCATCTTTCTGTGCACCGGCATGATTGGCTATCTCATTGATCTCTGCAATTCGTGAGGTGCTACTTGTGCCGTTGGCGATCAGTAAAAGACCAACGCCTTGGTTGACTGTTCCAGCCCAAACAGCTTTTCCACGGTATGTTTCCGTGGGCTCAGCTTCACCAGTCAACAAGGAAGTATTAATCAATGCCTGATTAGAGAGCAGACTGCCGTCGACCGGGATCATTTCACCCTCTGCAACCCATATTTTGTCTGCTCGCTGGATGTCCTTCAACGACACTGTTTCATGGGCGCCG
>JBNMMV010000159.1:0-9429 GCA_051270205.1 Limisphaerales bacterium | reverse complement strand
TTAAACCCATGATTTCCTCCCATAGTGAATGCGAGAGATTATCTTAGACGACGGGAGCCTGAAATGTCGGCAATGGGCTGCCGATTCAACCGGTCAACGCGACACCCCGCTCAAACCAGCAGTGAGTGGACTTGTCGTCAGGCGAGGCTAACCAACCTCGGATAAGACTTTGCGTATCCCTTTCCCTAATCAACCTCCGCGTTTCTACTGGCGTCGGAAGATGTTGAGAGTTCGCAACCAGGACAAGCCCACACGGCGTCGATTGCTCGTTTCTTGTCGTTCCTTTAGGCAACTTCTACCAGGTGTTGCGTCGACCCATTGAGCTCACAACCCATTCCTGACCTTCACACTACTGGTTTAGCCACGTGCGTTGAACATGTCCGTGATGTACCGCCATATCCCATCCTGGCCCTTGTGCCACACAACCTGGTAGTTGTCAGTGCCAGGCGTTAGAGATCCATCCTCCCCTACCGCCTGATATGTACTTCGACCGATCTCGACAGCATAGTTAGTGCCTAGCTCTCTTACTTCTTCAACGGTGAGCGTAAGATCTTTCAGCACAGGGAAAAGACCTGAAAGCGTTTCTGCAATGAGCGCACGACCTAGAACAGGCCCTGAGTCAGGCGGAATGAGGATAGCGTCCGCCTCGTAGAATGCTCCCAGGCGCTCAGCATCATTGGCATTGTAAGCAGCGGACCACTCATTCTCACGTTCTTGAATGATCGCTTGCAGCGATTGCTCTGCAAGCGCGTTCGCGGCAACCCCACCTGCCAGCAACAAAATCACCAGCATGGTCGATTTTGTTATGCTCATTGGCTTCCCCTTCTACGCTTTGTTAAGAGTCACCAAGACTACATAGATAGAGCGGATACTTCAGAAGAATATCTATCTCAATGAAGGGTCTGCTTCCGTTAAGCATTGTTAGATGTCTGCGCCTACAGGATACGCTTCAAGCATGATCAGCACCGCTGCGCAGATGGCTACCAAAGCTTAACGAAAGCGGAACTAGAATCAGGTAATCTGGTATTCCGCTTGTTACCCATAGCAGACGTCGCGCTATTCCATTCGTTGAAGTTAGCAGTTAGCCTCCCATCGCTAATGAGGGTAAAAATGAAAAGAACACGACTACTACTCGCAGCGCTGGTGCTATTCCTCTTTTCAAGCGTTGGGTACGCAGAACAGACTAGCAACAAGCAGGTTCAATCTGCCATTTCCGAGTTCCTCGATGCTTTCACCCGCCTCGATTGGGAGCGTTTTCGAATGAGCTTCACCGAAGATGCAACGGTCTTTCTATTCCCGATGGCCGGACGTACGACCGTAGAAGGAAGCTTCGGGCCACTATTCGAGCAAATCAGGAAAAATGTTGGTGAGCGGAAGGGGCCTCCATCCGAACCGCCATACTTCCACCTCAGTCCCGAGGAAGTCGACCTCAATATCCATGGTGACTCGGCTGTAGTTACGTTTCACCTACGCGGGTTAACAACCAATCCCGGTCAACTCGGGCGGCGTACTCTTGTTATGTTCCGGGTTGACGATAAGTGGCGAATTGCGCATCTACATGCATCTTACGGCCCTGAAACGTCACCAACCAAATAGATGACAGCTCAGCGGCCGGTTTCGGAAGTAGAATCGACCCTGGGCTACGTCAGCTATGAGGTGAAACGCAGGTTTTCGTGATCTACTTTACACGGTCAGGCGAAGCTGCCGTTCAGGATCGTTGAAGTTGGATCGCCTTATCACCCATAGTTGCCTTCCTACAATTGACTCATACTGCGGTCATTTGGGGAAGTAGATGAACTAATGGAATGGTCGCCCCCCTTCTAACGGCATCAGTGTGCCAAGGTGGTTGTGCAAACAACACCAACGAAGAGGAACGACCATGACGAAGATTACGACAATAGGTATCGATTTGGCGAAGAATGTTTTTCAGGTCCATGGCGCGGACGAACACGGCAAGACCGTGTTCAACAAGCAACTCAAACGCAAACAGGTCAGCATGTTCTTAGCCAAGCACGAGCCGTGCTTGATCGGGATGGAAGCGTGCGCAAGCGCCCACCACTGGGCGCGAGTCCTGCAAGGACTTGGGCACGAGGTCAAGCTGATTGCGCCGCAGTTCGTTAAACCGTATGTCAAGGCGAACAAGACCGATGCCGCGGATGCAGAAGCGATCTGTGAAGCAGTCACACGGCCGAACATGCGCTTTGTACCCATCAAGACTGCAGACCAACAAGCCATACTGTCACTGCATCGGGCCCGATCGGGGTTCATAAAGTCACGCACTGCTGTGGCCAATCAGATCAGGGGCTTACTCAGCGAATTTGGCGTAGTACTACGACTGGGTATCCGACAAGTGCGCGATGGGGTTCCGGTGATCCTGGAAGATGGAGATCTGGACTTACCGCCGATGTTTCGCCAGCTGATCGCGCAGCTCCATGGGCATCTTCGGTACTTGGATGATCAAGTGGCTACCGTGGAGCAATCGCTAAAGGCCTGGCATAAAAGTAACGCAGACTCTCTGCGGCTCGCTCAAGTGCCGGGTATCGGCTGGTTAACAGCGACGGCGTTAGTGGCCTCGATCGCGGATGCGCGGAGCTTCAAGAACGGACGCCAACTTGCTGCCTGGTTGGGTTTAGTGCCACGGCAACACTCCAGTGGCGGCAAGCCGCGGTTGCTTGGGATCAGTAAACGCGGCGATGCGTATTTACGCACGCTGCTGATCCACGGTTCCCGGGCAGTCGTACGATTGGTCGATCGAGATCGTTCACCGACAGGCCAGTGGGTGCGGGATATGAGCACTCGACGACCCAAAAATGTAGTTGTCGTCGCACGTGCGAACAAGCAGGCACGAATCGTGTGGGCGCTGCTGGCCCACGATCGAGACTATGACGCGGCGTTCATAACGGCTCGATGTGCGGCATAGTCAAGTCGGTGATATTGAGTTGATAGATTAGTTAAACGGTTGTTATCCCACCAGGAGGTTGCTTAGGTAGAGACGATTGATGGCAAAACAGGTAAGACACCGCGGCGGGTTAAACCTATGCGTCCCAGGAGCTTCGAGCTCGTTGAACTGATTAGGGACCCGTCGAGCAGATTCCATCAGGGACAGAAGCAAATAGCTTCAAACAAAGTCCGGATCTATGGCTGCGACCTCACCTTCTTGCTAACGTGACATCTTAACCAAAGACGCAAACTGGGGGTTGGCAAATGGGGGGTGACCATCTATGGGACGCTATAGGTGCAATTGGTGAGGTGCTCGGGGCACTTGTTGTTATCGCCACTCTATTTTATCTTTCAGGACAACTAAGACAAAACTCTGTAGCTCTAAAGAGAAACAACGAATTCGCGCTCAATGTCTCCATGTACCAATCGCAGCATTTTGCGCACGAAGTCCTTTCCCAGTTATCAACCGATCCACAGCTAGCATCGATCTATACCAAATGCCTAGCTGGAGATGCTCTCGATCCAGTAGAGCAAACCCGGTACCAGTGGTTCGTTAACTCCTATCTTCTCTATATCGAACAACTTTGGGATCAGCAAAAACTTGATCTGGGTTGGAATGCGCACGACGCAGACCAAGTATTTAGGATCAATGGACCTTTCATCGTCACTCTTTTATCACACTCAACGGCAGTTGAGTGGTGGACGGGTACCGCGGTGCACTTATACCTTCCAGAGTTTAGAGAAAAAATTGATGCCTTACTTGAAGAGGGGCAATGCGTGCCAATTGGTTCGAAGTAGGAAGCGGTTGGTTGCTTAAGGGGGCCGCGTGTCTTGTAGAACAGACCGCGAGTCCCTGACTTGTCTATTCAACTTTGCTTTGGTTTTCTGTCACTGCGATGTCGTGAAGGGACGCGGTTGTTCCAGTTTTTCAGCATTGACGATTTTCCGCTTCTGCAACGTCCCGAAAACGAGTAATAATTAACAGACCGTCATTAACTTGGATACAGCTTCGTGAACTTGGAAAGAACAAATCACTGGCTAGCCTTAGCCGCAAACGTCGGCGTCCTAGCAGGTATCATTTTTTTAGCTTATGAGCTTCAACAGAACACCGTTGCAACACAGCTAGAAGCCACAAGTAACTTTCAAGAGAGCTTCACAGAAATAGAAATGTTAATCGCAGGAAATCCCGAATTCGCCGAACTGTTATTGAAGGGGGTGGCGGGCGAGAACATATCCGCTGTCGAAGAATTTAGACTGGCAGCCTTCTACACTAACGTGCTCCGCCAATGGCAATTCATTCACTTCCAATTCCTCACTGATGCAATAGATGAGGAAATTTGGCACGGAGAGCGTTCTTACCTAGCGAGCGTCATTGCTCAAGATATTGGCTTATTCAAGCATTGGCGTTCGAGTAAAGGGAACTACAGCCGGCAGTTCAATGAAATGATAGAGTCGATCAGTGATGAACAGTAAAGTCAGCCGTTGGTGCTAGCGTACAGCCGTCTTTTGGTCGAGGACCGCAAAGAGCGATATAGAAGTTCCAGATTGTGAGGCGAATAGATGACGGATCCAACGCTGGTAGTAACTAAAGCAGATTCTTCAGATAGTCCATTGCTTAGAAACCTCCTCAACCACTACGTGTATGACATGTCTGAGTGGTTTAAATTCGACCCAGACCCTGATGGTTCCTTTTCGTATGATCTAGATGAATTTTGGTCTTCTGGGCACCACGTCTTCATTGCGCGATTTGGTGATTCCCCAGTTGGTGTTGCACTCGTACAGACCATCGACGATGAATTCGACTTAAAGGAGTTCTTTGTCCTTCGTCGATATCGTAGGAGCGGGGTAGGGCAGGCTTTCAGTGCCGAGGTTTGGGATAGGCTACCTGGTAAGTGGAAGGTCAGGGTGTTCACTGGCAACAAGCCCGCGGTTCCATTTTGGAAAGAAGTTGTTTCAGAATATACCCATAACAAATATTCCGAGGATCAACTTAAGATCAATGGAAAATCCTGGATACATTTTTGTTTTCAATCGCCAGTCGAGCAGTAAATCGGTATTAGGCGCCTAAATGTTATTCATGAAACGCCTGCGCGAACCCATCAAGAATGGCGAGATTGATACCACTGTGCGGGTTTGGAAGAGTCCAAGGGTAAAGGTGGGTAGAAGATACAAATTGGATGCAGGCTTTGTTGTTGTAGACAAGATGTCTGAAATAGGACTAGACGAACTATCCCCCACTATTGCACGAGCATCAGGTTTTCCAGGTGTAGTAGACTTGCTCAAAACTGCGAAACACGGAAATGGCGAAAAAATATTTCTCATTAAGTTCCACTACGATGCTGGCTGAGGGTCTTCTCTAAATGAGTTGGGACGCTATTGGTGCGATCGGCGAGCTCGCTGGCGCTTTGGGAGTTGTGGCATCACTTGTCTATCTGGCGACCCAGATCCGTCATAGCACCAGCGCAAGTAATGTCGAAGCCAAGCTAACAACAACCGGATTGCAAGCGGGCATCGTCGATATGCTCATCGCAGACCCAGCCCTTAACGAACTATTGATGCGTGGTATTACATCGACGGACGATTTCACATCTGAAGAATTTCAGCGGTTTTCTAACCTTTGTATGAAGACTTTTTGGTTCTACTCAGCAGCGCATTATCAATTGCAAACTGGGATGTTGAGTGATGACAACTGGTTCGAAACAAAGTCTCTTCTTGATTGGCAGCTGTCTGGCGCTGGCGTACGGGGTTGGTGGCGAAAGGCAGGTAGCAAACGATTCCAGGGAAAGTTCTCCGAGTTCATAGAGAACGAGATCAGATTAGTAGAACGTCAGGGCGAAACCTAAGAGACGGTCTCAATTGTTTTGTCCAAAGGGCAATTCAACAAGTTCGTTAGTCGGTGTGAAGCCGATATTGCGCATGTTTTAGACGGCCAATATGGTGGGTTTTGGCACCCAAATGGTGTCTCCGAGTCATAATTTCCTCAAAAAAGTGCCCGGTAGGCCAAAAAAACAATCGAGTAAAACTGAAATCGGTGCTTGTAATCGTAACTCGTCCCATTAACAATATCGCTTACCTGACGAGCACCAGGAATTTTGAGGCAGAATCTAGAATTATCTGCGTTAGAAGGGAACGGTTGGATGAAGGCGAGACGAGTAATACTTAGTTAGCAACAATAGTAACAATAGTAACTGCTAGTCTGAAATAGACGTTTGGGTTTCGAATATCGAGATTTGGCGCAAAGTACAAATTAAACAAGTAGAGTAAAAAATGAGCAAAGGTACAGTTAAGTGGTTCAATTCCGAGAAAGGTTTTGGTTTCATCGCACCCGAAGATGGCGGCAAGGATCTATTCGTCCATCATTCAGATATTCAAAGTGACGGCGGATTCGCCACACTAAACGACGGCCAGCCAGTTGAGTACGAAGTTGGCGATAGTCCAAAAGGTCCTTGTGCAAATAAAGTGGTACCACTTTAGCGCAAAGTACTTCGGTTACGCGTTTGGGGGTTAAGTATCGGCAACCTTCTTAGATTGCTGTCTAATCCCTAGTAACCTGTTGACGCCCCCATACATTATGTTTGGGGGCGTTTACTTTGATTTAGGTTGGTTCACCGCCGACATTCCCTTTGAGTGTTTTCGAGCGGCATTCTGTGGCATAACTGTTACAGGTGTTTTCGAGTGCATAAGGAGTGATCTGTGGGTGTAACTGTGGTTAATGGTGGGTTTACGAATCGAGAAGAGGCCTTGGCGCTTGTCGAAGAACAAAACCTATTTGCCCGAGATGGCGCGATGCCTGGAGGCGACCTTGAGGATGTGCATTGGCACAAAACTAGCCTCAAGATCTATGTTCTCGCAGGTTCCTTCGAAACCAAAGATGTAGAAACTGGACAGTTGCTTACCGCAATCGCCGGAAATCTGATAAGTATCCCTTCAAAGGCTCTGCACGCCGCGCGGTGTCCGTTGCCTGCAAAATATGTAGTGGGCTTTGAGTCGGAAGATGCAGCACGATCATTTCGACCAGAAGACCCTAGTGATTTATAGCATTCAGACGTTCGCGCCTTATATTTATGTAGGTTTCATGGGGTTGGTCGTTTTGTTTCAGTTTGCCTTGGCGCTCGGCGTCCCCTGGGGAAGTCTCGCAATGGCGGGCAAGTTTCCGGGAAAATTCCCACCTCGTATGCGTATTGCTGCCATCGTTCAAGGGCTAGTATTGTGCTTGTTAGCGGTTATTGTGCTGATCCGAGCCGATGTCGTTCTGCCGGGGCTGTACAGCGCGTCGGAAATCGCCATTTGGGTTGTTGTAGCAATCTCGGTGCTTTCGTTGCTCTTTCATGATTGCTGCTAGCCTCCGCTATCGCCAAATAGAGGGCTGTTGTCTTATCACTATGCTCACTTATTATGTAGGCCGCAGAGTACGAAGCTTTCTAGGACGTTGGGTAAATGAAAAAAATAAAAAATGAGTCTGCCTTGTTTAAATCAGCAATTGCAGCGGGGGCGAAATATGGCGAGGAAAGAGGGGCTGTTGAGTTTGATCAGGGCGACACCCTTAACGAAAAGGCTCAGTATATCTATAGGCTGCTGGTACATGACAAGTTGCTAGCGCCGCTGCCTGAAGAGCAAGTGTCACAGAAATCTATTCGTCATCGTTTGGTGTTGTGGCATATGCGACAACTACCGAAGGACGATCCGCTTCTGAGTTAGCGTACGCGTTAAGGCTCGGCACACTCAAAAAATATTCTGCTGAGAAAGTAAGCCTGATCGTCCCTACAAACGCCGTCTTCGCGGTGATTTTCCCAGGCAAGCGGTTCTTCAATCTCTCGAGGTGGGCATGCCGTCGGGCATCTTTGGGTTGCAACAAACCAGGCATGCTCTTGCGCCAATTTAGTCTGCTGTATTTTAACGGTTGAGCGATCCAAATCGCATGCCATGTTTAGGTATTCAGAGTAGCCAGTTTGGAACCATCGATATCCACAACCCACGGGTGCCATATCTACAAACGGCCGGTTGGTTTTTAGCTGTGGGCTGGTGCAACCCACGAGCGAGCCAATGCATAGCAGGGTAAGAAAGTTAGACCGCAGGTTCGAAGAAGGACCTTTCAACATAGGGCTACGAGTGACTGGTTATTTTTTGGATGCGCGCTTAGGTGTGAATTGAGAAGTGGTTCTACGTCTGCGTCTAGCCAGGAAGGATGGCGGAACTCAAAGGCGGCTGGATAGCCGTTGGGCAACATTTCTTGGAAACGACTCAGGCACTTACGGTCTGCCTTCATATTGGATGGCAGTTGAAACAGCACAACGCCCAGTTGGCTACCTAATGGGTCCGTGCTTTTAGTGAGAAACTGGGACGCGTAGTGGCGTAACCATTCTTCTTGGGACAGGTATTCCGGGTAGAACCCACCGCGCCAGCTTTTGTAGCTGTAGCCGCTGGTTCCTGCCCGGATGATCGCTTGCGGATTTCTGGGCGGCTTACTCGGCGTTTATACCGGCAAGCTGCGCGGGGGTTAATGCCATCGCATTAGCTACGTTGTTGAAAAAGTCTACTTCGCGGTCACTTACGCGACCGTCCGCATTAATGACTTCAGCCAGAGCCTGGGCAATGTCGGTGCGATCAGCTGCCGACAACGTCTTAGTTGCGGAAGCAAGGTATTTTGCCAGCGGGGCTTTCTCGTACAAAGACGAATTTGCTGATACCCGTACGTCGGCATCGGAGAAATCTTCGCCAGTTCGGGCAAGAAGCACTTCTCTGACCTTGTCGACTTCTATGGCCTTTATATTGGTGTCTGCAGCGGTTGCACGCGCCAGAATCAGTAGCATGACCTCTTTGGCCAACTCTGCCTGTTCCTCTGCACTAGGGTTAGAACCCCCAAATAATTTCAGCACACCCGCGAAGCTTGCGATACTCATAAATCTTTTCCGTTGTGTTTATCCAATGTGCCTATTCTTTCGCGATGCTCGGCCTAGGTCAATGCGAGAACGTGCGTTTATTGAAAACTCTGAAACAGGTAGCATGGGCTCATAGTCGGGATTTGAAGAGTCATCTATGGTTTTGCGAACAGTTTTTTGTGCATTTTTAGTACTAGTAGGTATGCAGAGTCGTGCGGAGTCATACCAAGTGCCGGTCACTCATTTCGGCCAACCAGATTTGCAGGGGGTGTGGACAAACGCCACATTTACAACCCTTGAGCGTCCCGATGAGTTCGAAAATTTGGTGCTCACCCAGCAAGAAACAGACGCGCGAGAGGCGGAGCGGCGCGGTTTCTATGAAGATTACGATGATCCAGACAAAGTCGATGGCCAACTGCAAGCCTCTAGCGACCCAGGTGGGTACAACACATTTTGGATGGATGAAGGTGAGGCACTGGCAGTCGTTGACGGGGAAGTGCGCTCTTCAATTATTACCCATCCTGAGGATGGCAAGGTGCCTTATACCTGGAGTGGGCGCTGGAACATGATCAAACACGGGCTACAGTTCACCCGCTTTGATGGACCGGAG
>JBNMMV010000158.1:0-9443 GCA_051270205.1 Limisphaerales bacterium | reverse complement strand
TCTCAACTGGTTCTTTTGGTGGCTACTCTCGCCGCTATCAGTCTTACCAGGGAATTCGATTCCATGATGGATACTTGCAGAAGCATTACATCGAAGGTTGGAAGCGTAGCCGCACTCAGACCGAGTACAGCAGCTGGGATCACAACGTTAAAGTGTGATTCAACAACCGTGCCGCCAACGGAGGTCATCTGACCTCCGTTGGTTTTTGTCTGGAAACGATTTGCTTTTCTTAACGTACAGCCCATAGTAGATTTGCGATAGGGACCGGTTCAGCGAGCGAGTTACGAAGACAGGCATGCTGAATGTCCTGTTGGGGTTCCACGGAGAGAACATGAAAACGAGTCAAATTCGTCAACGGCTTGCGCGTGCAAGCTCAAATTTTCTAGTCGTTGCGGTGTTCGCAAGTAGCGGTTGTGCGACAGATTTTGCTGGAGGGGAATACGAGCGCCAGGCGCTGCCGCAAAAGGCGAACTGGTCGCAACTTGAAGGCCGAGAATTGTCAACCTCTGAGGTGATTCGACCGGAATGGTGGACACAATTTGGTGATCCATACCTTGATGATCTAATTCGTATTGCTGAAAATGAGAGTCTTGATCTGCAATTGGCAGCATTACGCCTGGATCAAGCCGGCATTGATCTGAAGGATCGGCGCCGTGGACTACTGCCGGATTTGGACCTAAGCCCAACAGCCCAAGTGGCCGGGGGCAAACAAACCACTACACAAGACAGCGACAATATTGCATTTAATATCAGCTGGGAGCTAGATATCTGGGGGAAAATCCGCAAGGACGCCAATGCTCAGGGGGCAACCTTCCGTGCGACCGAAATGCAGTGGCGCGCGACACATCTAAAGCTCATTGCAGATGTCGCGTCCCGATACTTTTCAATTCGTCAGTTTGATGAACAGATTGCCCACCAGACCAGTTCGCTCGACAACAGCAGAAGCCTGAATGGTATTTATGAGCAACAATTTACAGAAGGTATGATTCCACGCACACGAATACTTAATCAGCAGTCTGAAATCAGCAGCCTTGCAAGTCAGCTGCTGGAACTCAAGCGGGGACGCAGTGAAACTGAGCTCAAGCTGGCGACGCTGCTTGGCGTACCAGCTGGAGAGTTCAGCGTACCCGTTGGGCGTCTGGAGGAATTATCGCTGATCAAGATTCCAGATGTGTTGCCAGGCGATATTCTGTCCCAGCGACCGGATGTACTCGCTGCTGAATTTGCAGTGCTCAATGCCCACCAGTTGTTAGGCAAAGCTCGACTAGCAAGGTTGCCAACGCTGAACCTTGCCAGCAATTTTAATCTAGCCAACCTGGTCACCTCAACGTGGACATGGGGGCTTACAACCTCGTTTGCCGGAATGTTCGACAGAGAGGTTGGGGTGAACATTAAGTCAAGCGAAGTCACACTCAAGGCGTCGAGGGTGCAGTACCGGCAAAGCGTATTGACAGCATTTGAAGAAGTTGAAGTGGCTTTGCTGAACCTGCGTTCCCGCAAAGAACAGATGGCGTTGTTACGTGAACAGATTAAAGTTTTGACTACCGTACGAGACGTTAATCTGGAGCGCGTAAAGGTGGGTCTGATTTCTCAATTGGAACTGTTTGAAACAGAACGATCGCTCTTGAGCGCCCAGCAGAGTCTGTTATCCACCTATCAGCAGTTGCTAACCGACACAGTTGTTCTCTACATTGCGCTCGGTGGTGGTTGGCCTCCGGAGAATGTAAATGTAGAGTCATTGGCTTCATCAAGTTTGGTTGTACATTAAATGTCCGATGCATGTATGGGTCTTATGAATTCATGAGATTGTTGCTCACGCCGATTTCTAATCCTGAGTTAGGTGAAATAGTTGTCGAAAGTTCGCTCTTTGCGATAGGCCGCAGGGAGGAACCTTTTACGCGTGCGATTGAAAATGCGCGCAAGTTATCCCGTCGTCATGCGCGAATCTTTCTTGAAGATGCCAAGGTTTACCTTGCAGACCTGGGCAGTTTGAACGGCACCAAGGTGAATGGCGCTGTCCTGGGCAACGATGCACGTGTGCTCAACGAGGGAGACATTGTCGAGTTTGGTGGCGCGTTTACCTTCAAAGTTTCCATCAGCCGACCGGTTGAATTAGGTGCAAATGCTCAGTCTTCATCGCAGTCGCTGGTGCTCGTCGCCGAAGCAGATACCACCTTTGAAAACATAGTGATCGAACACTTTCCATTCATGATCAATCGTGATGATCAGATGTTCAGCCAATTCCAGCCGGATTATCCGGATGACGTCCGCCGAATCTCGCGGCGCCATGCTCTGTTTGTCCTGAAGGGGGACGAGATTCACCTTGAAGACTTGGACAGCTCCAATGGCACCTTTGTGAATGGCGAAAAGCTTGATGAGCATACGCGGGCGCTAGCGGAAGGTGACGTCTTGAATTTTGGCGGTAAGCGTTTTGCTTACACGGTGCGTATCCTGCACAAAGACCTCACCCAGGACGGCGACGCAACGGTCATTTATGCGGCCGACACAGCAACTCTGCTTAACGACGAACATCCGGAGCGTACCATAACACCGGAAATCGGCAGCTCAGACGCGATGCCGGATCTGCATAGGGAAGGCCTGCAGGATGAGGTGCAGGATGAGGTGCAGGATTCAAATGATCCGATTGATGGAGCGCCTTTCAGCGGTGCGCCGATTCTGCCTGAGGCAGCGCCAGACGAATCGGACAAAACCAGATTTGTAGAATCCGCCACTTCTTTTTTGGACGTTTTTTGCGGGCCGTTAGATGAGCCCCTCGAGTCATCTGAAATTCAGCAGGCTGACTCAGACAAAGTGGCAGCCGAAAAACCTGGAGCGGCACGCAGCCTGTTCCGTTCATTTGAACTTGGTCGGTACAGTCGGGTGGCGTGGGTATTTCTGTCGGCAGTATTAATCGTGGTTGCGGTGGCCGCTACAACGTACTGGTCGGACAGCGAGGTGCGGCGCATGAAAGCGCTGTTGGACGAGGGGAGATACACAGAAAGCGTTGCCGCAGCCGGTCCATACCTTGCAGCGAACAAAAATGATTTTGATGCAACTCGCATAGGCGAAGAAGCGTTGGTGCGATCCATTGTGGATACCTGGGCGGGGTACCTTGCGCAGGAAGATTATCACCAGGCTGAACTCTATCTTGCAGACAGTCGTACGCTTGCCAGCAACATCGGGCGAGGCTCTCAGATGATTGACCTGCTCGCCTGGGTAGGTCGTGTTCGTCAGCTTGTCGCTGAACGAGGCACCGAGGTGTCTGCGGTTAGCGATACCCTGATTGTGCAGTCGCTCGTCGCCGAGTGGGATGTCGACCAGTACAAACATCGCCAGTTGATTACGCAAATGGAAAACTATGAGCCATTGTTCCGACCGATCGCCGCGGCTGTAACAAGTGATCTGGTACAGCTTAGAAATAACGATGCAACTTATGGTCGTGCCCTAGAACAGCTGAAAACGACCATCGCAAACAGCCTTGGAGCGGGACTGCTAAATAATATTGATGAAGCGCTCAGCGTATTTGCGGTGGATTACCCTACTGTGACCGGCATTGATAGTCATGAGCGCGATCTTAAACAGTATCGTGCGCTACTCGAGCGGTTTGAAGCAAACGATATGTTTGAGTTAGCCAGAATGGGACGTCAAACAAATATGCAGACACCTGTCTTTTCTGCCTACGTTACGGATTGGTTGTCCCGCACTGTGCCATCAGAACCGTTGATTGCGGCCTACGAAAAAGCTTCAGCGTTCTGGCGAGAAGGTGACGCTGCCCTGGCACTGAAGACCCTTGAGGCTGCAGACGACGACGCGACAGGTGACGTTTTGCAAACGAAGATGGATCGCTTCCGTGAGATTGAAGAAAAATATCAGTTATGGGTGGGAGAACGAACGCCCGAACAGTTGTTGGCATTGCGGGAACTGCTGCATCCTCCCGAGGATGAGTATTACCTGGAGGCGACGCAGTCCGCTTTTACCGGCCAGTACGATCGGATTCTGGGTGAAGTGGAAAACACCTACGAGCGTGCCGCCGCCATCTGGTCCAGTTACAACACTGCTGGTGGGATTCCGGGACTGATTCGTCTGGAAACCACAGTTTCTAGCACGTTCAAGGCTCAGAGTGGGCGTTTGCAGGAAGCTCATGCCGAAATCCGCCAGGGTAATAGACAACTTGCGATGCTGCAAAGTCCGGCCGCGGTAGAATGGATGACTTTGGAATTAGAGATAACCAGTGAAATTAAAAGGCAGAAGTTGTGGTTGAGTGAATTGAAGCTAATTATGAATTCGCAACTGTTGGCCGAAAAACTTGCACTATTACCAAAACTGAAGGAGTAGACGATGGCGCCAGTATATAGCCGCAATCGCGCCGGGTTTGGCGCCTTGTTTGAAGAGCATACACCTGAAGCCGTATCGGTCCTGACCATGGAGCCTTCGTTGATGATTCGAAGGTTAATCTTCATACTGGCTGCGCTGTTGTTTATGGCCCTAATATGGTCGTTTATTGGCCGGCTGGACATCATTATCCACTCTGCTGGTGTGGTTAAGCCGGAGTCACAGGAATTCAGGGTCTATGCGCCGATCAAAGGGCAGTTGGTTGATCTGTACGTGTCCGAAGGGATGGTGGTGGCGAAGGGTGACGTGCTGGCAAGAGTGAACTCACCCAGTGCAATTGAATTGGCGGGTCAGGCAACCACCGCTGCGCAACATCTGTTTGCCACAGAACAGAAAGCTGCTGCTTTTCCGGCTACTCGTAAGACCATGGAAATACAGATCCAGGCGCTGGCAAAACAGATAGCGTCTGAAGAAATTTCGTATGAGCGAAACGTGGCAGAAGGAATGGCCAAACTTGGTGTCACTCAGTCATTAAAGCTCGAAAAAGCCCAGGCTAAGTTGGCCAAGGCGGATGAAGAAAGAATGAATGCGCAGAGGGAACTGGGTCAGTACCAGCGTTTGTTTCAATCGCCTGGCGGCGGCGGCATTTCAGGTGATCAGGTTGAAGAAAAAAGTAAATCTCTGCGCGAAAAGCAGATTGACTATCAACTGGCTGAGTTAGAGCTTTCGGAATTTGAGATTGCATTGAGTGACGAAACTGTGAAACGGCAGCAGGAGATTGAAAAGAAATCACAGAGTCTACTGGGTTCACAAGCGCAGTATCAATCTCTGCTACAGAATCTTATCGCTCAGGAACAGCAGATTGAATTGGATGTGAGGCTCGCGAAAACCAAAGCCCGGTCGTCTTCACTGATCAGGTATAAAGATATTGATGACGACAATTTTCTACTGTTGCGGGCACCATCAGATGGCATTGTGACTCAAGTGACCCGGGCCCAGGTTGGGAATCAGGTTGATGATAAATCACCCATTGTTTCGATTGCCTCGAAAGATGATCGGAAAGTGCTCGAAATTGAAATCAGCGAACGTGATCGTGCGTTCTTGGTGCCTGGGATGCCAGTGAAGGTTAAGGTCAATGCGTTTGCCTTTCAGCGATATGGTTTCATCACTGGTGAATTAGAGCATATCGCGCCTTCAACGTTAGTCAGCCCTCAGTCCAAAGCACTGGTTTATACCGCGCGGGTGGGCCTGGACCGGGACTATTTCAACGTTAATAGTGTGGATACACCCATCAGATACGGAATGACAGCTAATGCTGAGATAGTAGTGCGCAAACGTCGATTGATTGATCTTGCGTTAGATCCACTTAGAAATGTGGCTGGTTAAGCAAGGAGCATTGTTTTATGAGTGATCAAACCAGTCGGCAGGACGAGGATCTTGTTGAATTCTTATCGAACGTCGAGATGTTGTCAGCATTTTCTACGGATGATTTAAATGACATTGCCGGGCAGGTGGAAACAAGCTGGTTTGAATTTGGCGATGAGATTTTTGAGGCGGGTCAAGCGAGTGCTGGAACCTATGTCATAAAAGTCGGCACGCTGAGACTCTTCACTAAGGAAGGGGGGAAAGAGGTGAGCATGGGCTTGCGAAGAGCAGGCGATGTTATTGCTGAACTAGCTGCCCTCCGCGAAAGCGACCACGAATTTTCTGTCCGTGCATCGTCTAAAACGGAGTTGATATTCATTCCGCGGGAGGCTTTTGCGCCGATCCTTGAAAAGGATCCAAATGCTGCATCTTTCCTCACCAGCTATGTTGCGTTGCGGGCCGTTGGTGGAGTTGTTAATCGTCTTTTCGATCTGCGGGGCAAGGTTGAAAAAGAAGATCTGGAAAAACTGGTCCGCAGTGTTGGTGCCAAACGAGTTACAGCCGGCAGCACGGTTCTGCAGCAAGGCAGTCTGGACGACAAACGTTTATATGTTGTGCGGCAGGGTGAGCTTGATGCGGAGCAGGAGATTGACGGTACAAAATATCCGTTAGGAACTTTACGGGACGGGGATACATTTGGCGAAGTAGCGGCACTCAAGCGCCAGCAGCAGAGTGCCACAGTTGTGGCCAAATCAGATGTTGTTCTACTGATCATTCCCGAAGATACATTGAGAGTATTGCTTGAGCTTAACCCGCAGGTTAAAGACCTGCTAGAAGCGCGAATTGTAGATACCGAACGGGATGTTGAGCGTCAACAGAAAGTTGCAGAACATCGCGGCCGACGGGTGTTGTTGGATCTGTCATCCAAACCTCGTGCAGGGGAAAAAATCCTGCCTCGGTTTGGCCTGGTTGAGCAAGCTGAAGAAGCGGATTGTGGGGCCGCTTGCCTAGCGATGATCTGTAAGCACTACGATCTCTCCATGACGCTCGGTAAATTGCGGGAAATGGCGTCTGTTACGACCGAAGGGGCGACACTGGATAGTCTTGCCAAAGCGGGAGAATCCCTCGGATTTTCTACCCGGGGCGTCAAGTGCACCTATGAATCGCTGGTTGGATTCCAGTTGCCGTTCATTGCCCACTGGGAGGGTTATCATTACATCACGGTTTATGGTGTGTCTAAGCGGCACGTCTGGGTAGCTGATCCGGCCCGGGGTTTTTCCAAAATGTCTGTGGCGGATTTTGAGAAAGGCTGGACGGGCAACTGCCTGCTGTTTACGCCAACGGCAGATCTTGCAGCAACAGCAACTGTACAATCCCCTTGGGTGCGTTTTGCTGGTTATGTTCGTCCTTACACCAATGTCATTGGGTACATCCTGCTGGCTACGTTTGTTATCGAAATTCTCGGTGTGATGCCGCCGATCATAGTTCAGAATGTGCTTGACCGAGTTGTAGTTCATGCAAATTTTGAATTGCTGAACATCCTCATGTTCGGGTTGGTCATCGCCCACTTTTTTGCCCGTCTGACGTCTTTGATGCGCGGCTTTTTGACGATCTACATGACGCGTAATATTGATCTGTCGATGTTGTCCCACTTCTTCCAGCATACCCTGGCATTACCCCTGAGCTTCTTCAATACCCGGCGTACGGGAGACATATTTGCACGATTTCAGGAGAATCTGACGGTTCGCAGTTTCCTGACCGAGTCGACAATTACGACTGTGCTGAATGTACTCATGACGTTTATTTATTTTACGGTCATGTTTTTGTACAACGTCAAATTGACTATGTTGATGATTGCCCTGGTCATTCCCATGCTGGTACTGACGCTCGCCATTACGCCGCGCATCAAGTACTACGCGCGGCTGGGTTTTGAGACTTCAACCGATGCTGAGGCGGTGTTGATGGAGACCATCAGCGGCGCCGAGACTGTCAAAGCAATGGGCATTGAAAGGTCGATGCGGATGCGCTGGGAGTCCCGTTATGTGAAGTCACTTGATGTGCAGTATCGTTCAGCCCGGTTTGATTTGTATGTCGGTTTTGTCGGCCAGTTGCTTAACGTCAGCGCTACGGTTGCTGTTCTGTGGGTCGGGGCGAATATGGTATTGACCAATGAACTGACAATAGGGCAGCTAATTGCATTCAATATGCTCATGGGCAGCGCTCTTTCGCCACTGATGGGCATTATTTCCTTGTGGGACGAACTGCATGAAACGGGTGTTGCCATGGAACGGCTGGGTGACGTCTTGGATGTTGAGCCGGAACAACGCCCCCAGGATGCTGAATCGAGAATTATACTTCCTGAAGTACGCGGACATTTGCGGTTTGAAGACGTATTTTTCCGCTACGGAGGTAACGAAACCAGCTATATCCTGGAAAGTGTCAATCTTGACATTGAGCCTGGACAGCTGATTGCAATAGTTGGGCAAAGTGGATCCGGTAAAACCACGCTGGCCAAACTGATTGCTGGTTTTTACCCGCCCACAGAAGGAAAAATATCTCTCGACGGTTATGACATGGCGCAGATAGACAAAGAAACCTACCGAAGCCAGCTGGGTTACGTCATGCAGAACAACTTGCTGTTTTCAGGATCGGTCGCCGAAAATATTGCAGCCGGTGAGGACAATCCAGATCGTCGACGGGTTATTGAAGTTGCAAAGCTTGCAGACGCGCATAATTTTATTCTGCAAATGCCCCTAGGGTATGATCAGACAGTTGGTGAGCGTGGCATGGGGTTGTCTGGCGGACAAATGCAACGTTTGTGTATTGCCCGAGCGCTATATCGGGACCCAAGCGTTTTGATACTTGATGAAGCGACTTCGGCCCTTGATAGCCAATCGGAAAGCGCAATTATGAGTAACATGCAGAGTGTGCTGAGCGGACGTACCTCAATTGTGATC
Source organism: Limisphaerales bacterium (assembly GCA_051270205.1). Lineage (GTDB taxonomy): Bacteria > Pseudomonadota > Gammaproteobacteria > Pseudomonadales > Azotimanducaceae > UBA4421. The sequence goes on along the minus strand of JBNMMV010000158.1, from coordinate 789 downwards.
GCCCATCGTCTGAGTACAATCATGGAAGCAGATAAGATTCTGGTGTTGTTTGAGGGGAATATTGTCGAGGAGGGTGTGCATCAGGAGTTGATTGAGCGAGGTGGGATGTACCAGCAATTAGTGTCAAAACAAATGGCAGGTTTCTCCTGAGTGAAGTTAGCAGGTGAACACGTAAGAAACATTTTTGGAGGGATAGATGCAGGAGCGTATTGAAGAACTAAGAGAGTGTTTTGCGGAAGTGGACGCGAATGCTGATGGCGGCATTCAGTACGATGAATTTGCAACAATGCTGCACAATCTGGGTTCCCAAATGAGTACTTCAGAGTGCAAGCTTGGTTTCAAAGAAGTCGATAGCAATAGCGACGGTACAATCAGCTTTGATGAGTTTGCTGCCTGGTGGTTAGATCATTAGATCAGATGAACTAACCGGCACTATACGATTTTATGTGGATGCTCTAGCCGTTGGGAACTCGTTAACTTGATGTAATAGATCTAGAAAATCAGAGGCACTCATTTTGAGGTCGCCACGCATTACTGAGCGTAACCTCTGCAACAACTGAAGGCGGGTTTCGCCGTTGATCGAGGTCCCGGGGCTTGTGGAGGGTGGGTTGGTGGCGTTCACGATTGATACTCCCGTTCTCTGTTGGTTTGAATTTGGAAAAAAAGGAGGTCAGTTGACCTCCTTTTTTCAACGCTATATCCGAATCACACTTTAACGTTGTGATCCCAGCTGCTGTACTCGGTCTGAGTGCGGCTACGCTTCCAACCTTCGATGTAATGCTTCTGCAA
>JBNMMV010000157.1:0-9499 GCA_051270205.1 Limisphaerales bacterium | reverse complement strand
CACATTATCCAATTCCGAAACATCGACGTCTTGCGCTTCCATCAGGCGTCGATTACCCAGCAATACTTGCTTGGCACCAATTTGTCCTTTGACACCCTGACCCTCGATCGCTACAAATTCAGTCGCCTGATCAAGTCTTAGGTGTTGTGCGGCGTCGACAATCGCTTGACCGAGCGGGTGTTCCGACCCTTGTTCGATACTGGCCGCTAAACGCAATACTTCATCTGACGTCCAGCCGTCGGCGGGCAACACTTGTGTCAGTCGCGGCGACCCCTCAGTAATTGTTCCCGTTTTGTCGAGCACCACAGTGGTGATCTTTCCCGTCGTTTGCAGCGCATCACCATGACGAATCAGCGCGCCGTATTCTGCTGCTTTGCCTACACCGATCATTATTGAAATAGGCGTGGCGAGACCCAGCGCACAGGGACAGGCGATGATCAAAACCGACAAGGCCGTGACAACTGCGAAGGAATAATTGTCTGGCGACAGATACAACCAGGCAACTATACACAGCAGAGCGATGGCGATAACCACGGGAACAAATACCTCGGCTACACGATCAACAAGCCGTCCGATGGCGGGTTTTGTCGACTGAGCACTACGCACGAGTTGTACTATCTGCGCGATTGCTGTGTCTCGTCCTACGCGTTGGGTTTCATACAAAAAGGCGCCGCTCTTGTTCAAGGTGCCAGCTGATACGCTATCTGCCATGCGCTTTTCGACAGGCATTGGCTCACCCGTCAACATTGACTCATCAACACTTGAGTGACCTTCCACTACCACCCCATCGACAGCAATCTGTTCACCCGGTCTGACACGCACCAAGTCGCCCACTTGAACTTCAATTATGGCGACTTCTATCTCGCATCCGTCACGTACTACAGTGGCTGATTTTGGCTGCAAACCCATTAGTTGCTTGATGGCTTGGCCTGTCTTGCCACGTGCCCGCGTTTCCAGCGCTTGGCCAAGGTTGATAAACGCCGTGATGATAATTGATGCTTCAAAGTAGGCATGCTGGGCAATTGCAGGTACGAAACTCGGGTTGATGAGAAGAATGACGGAGTAGATCCAGGCCGCCCCTGTGCCTAGCGCTATTAAGGTATCCATATTGGTAGTATGGCGCCGGGCGGCAGCAACGGCGCCTCGGTAAAATTGCCCACCCGAATACCACAGCACTAGCGCCGTAACTAAAGCTATGACAGACCAAAAAGAAGTGTTCGCCAAAGTAGGTAGGTAACCCAGCATCCCTGCCGTCATAAGCGGTAAACCTATGACTCCTGCAACTATGAATTTTCGAAGCAGAGTTAAGTAGTGCGCTTTCTCTACTTCCTCTTTGAACGCTTCATCCTCATCGCTTGAAAGCGGGGTGGCGCCATAACCGACAGCTTCGATGGCCGCTATTATTTCGTCAACGCCCACACCCCCTTCAACCATGGCTGTGTGTTCCACAAAATTAACGGTAGCCTGGCTGACATCGTGCAGCTCGTTGAGCGCCCGTTCAACCGAGGCAACACAACTGGCACAGCTCATCCCCGTAACGGCTACACGTACTGTAGGTTTATGCTGTGGCATCATGGTTTCCGTATTCTACAGATACCATTTTGCGCCAACGAGCCGTTAGCAGCGTTACACCATTCTTATGGGTTGTTGCAGAATTTCCAGACTGGATTACAGCGTATCGATAGACTGTCTAAGGCAATTGCCTGTCAATTTCTTGAATGCGGTGGGCGTAAAACCTGTGACTTGTTTGAACTGTCGGCTCAAATGCGCAACGCTGCTGTAACCAAGACGGTATGCAATCTCGGTGAGCGTGAGCTCATCGTAGACCAACAGCTCTTTTGCTTTTTCGATTTTCTGCAAGATGAAAGCCTGCTCAATAGTGACACCCTCCACGGAAGAAAAGAGATGGCTCAAGTAGCTGTAGTCATGTTCTAACTTGGTAGCAAGGTAGTGTGAGAGTTTCACCTTCTGTTCTTCGGCATTCTCTACCAGCTCGATGAAGGATTCACGTATCTGAGCAATAAGCCGCGTTTTGCGATCGCTGATCATCTCAAAACCTACTGCCTCGATGTGCTGTGTGAATTCGGCAAGTTGCGCTTCGCTTAAGCTCTGTTCACCCAGATCAATTTCACCGAGCGAAATAGACACGGTTGGAACAGCCATGGTGGTTAGGATATTTCGAATAGCTAACTTACATCGATCGCATACCATATTCTTAACATGCAACTTCATGGGCTTTCCTGTTTGCCCGTGTAAGGACAATGGCGACACCCCGAGCCACAGCATTTTCCGCGCTCGCGGAGACCAAGTGCGGTGAAAACCGAATAACCCGTTTGCGGATCGACATAGTTCAACTCACCGCGCTCGCAGGCTTTCGCGTGCGCGTCGCTTGGTAAACTGTTATCTGCTGGCTTGGACATATTTACTCAGTGTATCGCTTAGTAGTTCGATGCTGGCCATTAATTTTGGACTGGGTCGACTAAATAGCTCATAACCATCTAAACCCGTTTACCTCCCTGGGTGTGCAATGTTTGCACAATGCCATAGAACAAAAACTCTCCAAAAACCGCTAGGATGACGGTAATAGAACTGCATTTTTTAAGTACTAGGATGAATACCATGGGTCAAATATCTGCTTTTATTCTCGGCAAGGCACAACGAAGCTTTCATGATGAGAAAGCCGTCGATCACCCCTTAGAATTAATGAAAGGTATCGCCGTCAAAGCGTTGCAGGACGCTGGCATTGAACCTGAAGCTGTAGAAGGTATCGGCTGCGTGGACCCGTTTTCATGGACCTATTCCGACTTGGCTACCCAGGTCACTAACGGCATCGGCTGTGGAAACAATGTACGTGAGTTCTGGTTGCCAGCAGGTGGCACTACACCGCAAGATTTGTTGCACGAAATTACCATCGCCATGTCGAAAGGCGAGTTAGACGTCGCGCTTATCGTTGGTGCAGAAGCCATGCGTACCCGTCGAAAAGCCTCGCGCACAGGCGAGACACTTGCATGGCCAACTCGGGATAAGAGCTTGAGTCCGACTCGCGGGCAAAAACCTTTCACCTCGGATTGGGAAGCGAAACATGGGCTTCGCCTGCCTATTCAGAGCTTTCCAATGAACGAAAACGCGCTACGGCATGCCAACGGTAGAAGTGCGGAGGCACAAATCCAACTGGCGGCGGAGCTGCTGCATAAAAATGCTCAAGTAGCGGCGACTAATCCCCATGCCTGGTTTCAGGATGCCCCCTCTGCAGAAGCGATCGGTACCGTCTCTGCTGACAACCGCATGATTGCCTATCCCTACACTAAACGCATGAACGCGATTATGGACGTGGACCAAGCGGCAGCGCTGGTGGTGGTTTCGGATCGTTACCTTGAAAAAACAGGACAGCACGATCGCGCTGTGGCCGTGTTAGGTGGCGCAGGCGCTGAGGAAATATGGAATCCGATCGAAAGGCCCAACTTAGCAAAGAGCCTGCCAATGAAAAAAGCGTTCAGTTGGGCGCTTGAAAGCGCGGGTTTATCGATAGATGACATTCACGCTTTCGACCTTTACAGCTGCTTTCCGGCACCGGTGCAAATGGCCCTTGCAGCACTGGGTATCGAGGTAGATGACCCGAGAGATTTCTCAATTACTGGGGGATTGGCTTACGCTGGAGGGCCGGGTAACAACTATGTGATGCATTCATTGGCGACTGCGGTCAGCCGAATTCGCGAAAACCCAAATCAAGCGCTGTTGATTACAGGCGTCGGCATGGCAAATACCAAACACTCTGGCACAGTTTTAAGTAGCGCCTCAAACATACCAACTAACGCGACCGGAAAAACAGTGTATCGCCTTGAAACAGGAGAGGTCGCAACACCCGTGCGTGAACAAGCCTCAGGCAGTGCGATCATCGTGACCTATACCATTGAGTACGACCGAGACCGTGCACCCCACAACGTCATTTACCTACTCGACAACCCCGATGGCTCTCGAGCGATAGCTAACGCACGTGACCCACAGCTTGCTGCCGATACCTTGTTGGGTGATGACCCAATTGGTCGTCAGGGTAGCCTAGAGTGGGATGAGGAGGATCAGCTTCAGTATTTTTCTCTATGAAAAATTATTTCTGACCTTTCCGCCCTATATGGCAACTCGACGACGTTGTAAATGCCGCTTCGCAGGGGCTACAAATTGACCCCGGTGATGGCCCAGATGAGGACTATGGACAGTTCAGAGGAGAAAGCATCCGACTTGCCGTGACCGTGTAAATCAACAATTACCACTTGGTACTGGTCTTTAAAGTCATCGACACAATCAAGCCAAGCTCGAGAAAACTGAGCATAGCCCTGCAACAACACCAGCGGATCACCTTGTCCGTATATCTCATAGTAGGTCCGCCGACCTTCGGCGCCAGCATACCTGCAGGCATCAGGTGTTAACTTGGCTTCTCTCAAGAAAGGTTCATCTTTTGCTAAAGGTTCTCCGACGCGTTTAAGCGCCGAACAATCTATTTCATCTACACCAGCTTATAACCATGCTCGCTCAAAGGCATCGATCGAATTCGCTCGCCGGTGGCTGCGAATATTGCATTGGTAACTGCCGGTGCCAGTGGCGGTAACGCGGGCTCACCCAAACCGGTAGGCCTGTTTTCACTTTGAATAAAATGCACATCAATCTCCGGCGTGGCGGCAATACGCATGACCGGATATTGGTGGAAATTATCCTGCTCGATAGCGCCATTACTCATGGTGATCTGTTGCCCGGCCATAGTACTCAAGCCATCCACAATCGAACCCTGAACCTGGTTGGTGGCACCACTCATATTAATGATGGGACCTACATCCACCGCAACCGTCACCTTATCTACATGGTAGTTTCGATCTTGATCGACACTTACCTCAACTATTTCAGCAACGTGAGCTGCATGACAAAAGTAGAAGGCAAGACCAAGACCCTTGCCTTCAGGCAGTGTTTTCCCCCACCCCGCTTTCTCAGCTGCGAGCTTAATGCAATCTATGGCGCGCCCAGTATTCAAGGCAGAGATATCCCCGTCCTTTATCCAACGACGCTCACCCATAAGCTCAAGCAAGAACTCAACATGGTCTCGCTCGCCGAGTTGTGAAAGTTCATGTAGAAAACTCTGTTCAACAAATGCATTGGTGTTTGAGCCAGGCGCGCGCCAAGCACCGCACGAGGTATCGACTTCCATCATGGTCTGGCTGACACGGGCGTTGTCCAACGCGACCATAGAGAATTCATTGCCTCTTAGACCTGAACCAATCACCGGCCGGCCGTTGGCAGCAAAGCCAATGTAGTGCTGATCCCATGCTACGAGTTTTCCGTCCCCATCTACCGCCCCTTGGAGATTTTGGAAGCCACCGACGCGGAAATAGTCGTTGTGAATATCGTCTGTACGGGTCCAGGTGAGTTTCACCGGTAATTGCGCTCGGTGCGAAATCGCCATTGCTTCAGCTGCAAAGTCATGAACAGCACGACGACCAAAACCGCCACCCATGCGTAATCCGTTCACCTTCACGTTCTCAGGTTTGACGCCCAGCATATTGTCGGCTATTTCCTTAACCTGTTCTGGGAACTGGCTACCCAACCAAATTTCGAGGCCATCTGGTTCGCCCCCAGTTCCCCGCTTGTAATCTACAGTGCAGTTCATGGGCTCCATGCAGACGTGCGCCACATAGGGGAACTGGTAGAAAGCTTCAATGGCCTTGTTGGTGTTATCGCCCAACGCCTCATCAACATTTTTTCCAGCAAGCCGGATCTCGCCGTCAGCCTTTTCAGCTATTTCTTGCGCGTCGGCGATCATCTGGGGCCAATTGTCGGCTGAAGCTTCGCTCTCATCCCACTTAACTTGCAGTTTGTTTTTGGCATTCATCACCGACCAAGTATCTTCACCGACGATGGCCACGCCACCTCGCAACACAGCCAAGCCTTGCATAAATGACATGGACGCTTCGCCCGACCTATCGTCTGGCTCAAGAATAAAGGCGTCTTTTACCCCCGGTAACGCTTTTATCGCGTCGGAATTAAAGCTAACTGCTTTACCACCTCGTCTTGGGCACCGTGTATAGGACGCGTAGTGCATGCCGGGTATGTCTACATCAATACCATATTGCGAAAGCCCAGTGGCGATAACCAAGTTATCGACGCCACCAACGGACGTGCCGATAATTGAGTACGCTCGCGGATCTTTGAAAGACAACATTTCCGGATCTGGTACCGGTTGCTGCGCTGCCACACTTGCGAGCTGACCGAAGGTCATACTCTTACCTGAGTCATGAACAACTCTACTTTCAGCGGCCTTAAGCTCTTGTTTCTCTACTTCCATAAGCAGCGATGCCGCACCGATTAACATTTCTCGTGCGGATGCACCGAGGCGCCGCATAGCATCGAAATTTCGCGGTACAGACATGGAACCACCCGATCCCTGCATACCGAACTTGCTCGAGTCGACAGGCGCCAGTATGACTTCAACATCCTCCCATCGAGCGCCCATTTCCTCCGCAATAATCATTGGCAGGGTGGTTTTTATACCCTGTCCCATTTCGGGATTGGGGGCGAGGATTGTAATTTTGCCATCCGCGGCGATTTGCACATAAAAATTAAGTTCTTTCGACGCCACTAAGTTGGTGCCTTCTTCTGCCAGAACGCTGGCCGGAAGGCTGAGTTCTAGTACGAACCCACCACCAGCAATCGCTGATGCTTTAAGTAAATTACGACGGCTTATCTTCTGACTGCTCATTCAGCCGCTCCTTTGTCTGCGTTATAGAACGAGGCCGCGGTATGAATCGCTGCACGGATTCTGACATAGGTACCACAGCGGCAGTAATTGCCCGCCATCGCTTGATTGATGTCCTCGTCACTTGGTGATGCGTTAACGCTGAGAAGCGCCGCTGCACTCATAATCTGACCAGATTGGCAGTAGCCGCATTGTGGAACATCATGCTCTATCCAAGCGGTCTGCAAAGGATGAAGGTCATTGCCTTCTGACAGTCCTTCTATGGTGGTTATTGAACCAGAAACAGCCGAAATCGGCAGCACACAGGAACGCACAGCAACACCGTCTATATGCACAGTACACGCGCCACATTGGGCGATACCACAGCCATATTTCGTTCCGGTTAGTTTCAGTTTATCGCGCAAAACCCAAAGCAAGGGCATATCAGGTACAACTTCAACCTCCAGATCCTTTCCATTTACCGACAATGTATAACTGTTCATATCTTCTTGTTGAATCCCTTTTAAATCCTAGTTGATCTGACGAAAACACAAACACCATATTAGCGCATGACGCGCTAATCGGCCCAACAAATACCACTCACCTTTAGATTTAGCTTGCTTGCCAAATTCTAGTACGACCACAACAACCAAGGCTGAAATGAAGAAAGGCTTGCCGTCGATGAGCGCTGCTGGAAGCTTGCCTCTAACAAGGCCCACCTACAGCGCGCAGGACGCGTGGGGCCTAGTTCGAATAGGACAATAAGTCATGCGGCTCCCTCATTTTTGAACACAAAAACTCCTAATATCAGGATGCTGGAACAACAGCAGTGCACCAACCAAATAGGTCACCGCCATGGCCACTACCAAAACCGGTGGCGAAAGCTGAGAGGCCTCCGCTACCACCAACCCTACAAGCGCGAGCGTGCCACTTACGCTCAACAGCACCGCCATAACCAATCTCGCCCAATTCCGCCGCATTATCAGCGCAACTCCGAGCATGATCAGCAGCGTCAGGCGAGCCATGTGCGTTGGTTGTATATCTGGCAATCCCGATGCAATCGACAACCCAATGCACGCGCAGACGATAGTTGTTATGAGAACCAAAGCTCGCGTATTGTTGCTCATGTATTCATGTTGCTCAAATTTTCGTGAGCAGGAACAACGATGCTGTTAGGCGAGCGTAAGCACTTTCTTGATTGGCTGCGAGTTTAGGCATTCTTACTGCTGATCCTCTTCCACGTCGGCATGCTTCCCGTCATCTTGTTGACTATGCTCGTTCTAAACCCCGTGCAAGTCTATGTCGAATTTCTGGACAAAGATTACATCGTGCCCGGGTATTTGGATTTTTGGTTAGTTTCTTATCTTCCAGGGGACCCTTATCCCAACAGGATGTTACCTACCTGGGATCACCTCTGGTTTGAGTTACCTAACCGAAGCCGTTCTGCCCATCTACCTGCTCCACCAACCCATCTTACTTGTGGCAGCGTTCCTACTTTTTCCCATGGCCTTACCCTTAGGAATAGAGGTCGCCCTGCTCATTTTAGTTACGGGACTAGGTTCGTTTCTAATTTATGAGCTGGCAATTCGACACACGCGCATAATGCGTTTTTCTGTTCGGATTAAAACTTCCGATCAAAGCCAATAGACCATTAATACGCAGCCATTTAGACTTCGACACTAAAGCCATTTCCCAAGGACCCGTACATGACCCTCAAACATGCTGCGCGAACCCTTAAAACACTCCAACGGTGTTGGCTGTTTTGTTTCACACTGATACTGAGCACCCCCGTGGCAGCAGACCTTGACGGCTATGAATCAATTCCTGGCTGGCGCGATTTGTTTAATGGTAAAAACCTGGAGGGTTGGATACCGAAGATTACTGGCCATGCGTTGGCCGAGAATTACGCGAATACGTTCAGGGTAGAAGGCGGTTTACTTAAAGTCCGCTACGACGGCTACGAAAAGTTCGCCAATCAATTTGGCCATCTTTTTTTCGATGAAGCATTTTCGCACTATGTGCTGCACGTCGAATATCGTTTTGTGGGAAATCAAGCACCCGGCGGACCGCGAGGTTGGGCGGTGCGCAACAGTGGCGTCATGCTGCATAGTCAGAAACCAGCCACCATGACTTTAGATCAAGACTTTCCAGACTCTATTGAAGCGCAGTTTCTTGGCGGTTTAAGCGATGGTAAAGCACGCCCGACGGCCAATCTTTGTACACCAGGCACTCACGTCTTCTTAAATGACGCACTTTTCAAACCGCACTGTACGCCATCAAGCGCGGCGACATTTGATGGTGACCAATGGGTTGATTTTATGGTCATCGTTCTAGGTCACGGTCGTTTTCGGCATATTGTTAACGGCGAAGAGGTTTTGTCCTACAACAACCCTGTTCTCGATGGCGCAGAACACGATGACGACAAAAAATTCAAACTCGACCGAGGCTATTTGGCACTACAAAGCGAATCACACCCAATAGATTTCAGAAAGGTGCGCATTCTGTCACTGGTAGGGTGCACCGATTCCACCTCGTCCAACTATCAGCCCTGGGCTATAAAATCCTCACCAGGGGCATGTGCACCCTAAGTCAGATCGAGCGTTCAGGCAGAGCCTTGTTGAAGTAACTCGTCTATGGGGTCGCCGTTTTCGAAGCGAGCGAGCATTTTTTCCGGCTCGAATGTAACGCCAATCGGATTCTTCGCGAACGCATCAGAACGCATGAAGCCGTTCAGCTCTTCCTTGCTCTGGTAGTTTTCAACCTGGAACTCAACTCGGTTAC
>JBNMMV010000156.1:0-9513 GCA_051270205.1 Limisphaerales bacterium | reverse complement strand
GCCATACCTAAGGCTACACCCGCTTGAGGTAGTAACGCTATACCCATCCAGCGCCGGGTCATGTCATCGGTTTTGATTGCAGCGGCCGAAAGCCAAGTACCAGCGTAGGTACCCACTGCGCGCGCGCAGATGTATACCAAGACAACCAACCACAACGGGGCTAAGTTAGTGACTACTAGCGACGCGCCAGCGAAAATAAAAAATAGAATTAGAAAAGGCCACTCTATGCCCTCAATGGCATCAAAGGGCCGTTTGTGGTGAGTTGCTAGACTAGCGACAACACTGCCCATGGTCATGGATGCGAGAATGGGTGAGAGCTCTAAAAGAGTGGTGGTACCCGCGCACAACAATACAAACGCGATCGCCTCAGCCTGAATTGGCTCACCGCCGCGTTCACCAAATTCTAAGCGGCCCGTTAAATACGCCATCGGCACCCCTAACAGAGCACCCACAGCGATACTCGCTAAAGCCTCCACCACACCGTTAACCAGCGCCGCATCAGTGGTGCCGTTACCGAGCAGGCTGTCAGCAAACGCGATGAGCAATGAAAACACGATCAAACCCAACGCATCGTCTACCGCAACAATTCCCAATAAATTCTCAGTAAACTCTCCATGTGCCGTAGTTTCATGCACAACATCGAAGATTGCCGCGGGGTCGGTTGCTGTTGCTATCCCACCCAAAAGCAGAGCAAGGACTAAGTTCTGAGTCAGAATCCAGACAGCCAAAGCCACCACAACTGCCACGCCGACGACCTTTCCCAACGCCAGCAAAGAAATAACCCTACCTCGACTACGCAGCTTGTTAGCCGATAGCTTTTGGCCCATTAAAAACCCGATGACCGACAGGGCCAACGTAGTTAGCATGGGAAACCACTCATCGACAAAGTCTGCTGGAATCAGGTTAAAACCACTGCTCCCCAGCATCAAACCAGCGAGTAACATCAACGTAACGCGAGGGAGCGATGTGAGTCGACCAGCAACATCTGCGACTAAGCCCGCCAAAAACATTCCACCGAGGATAAGTAGGGTCATATGGTGAAGCCTAGCTTTCCTAACGCGCCTTTCACAAAAAGAACGAGAACAAGAGAACAAGGCTGCAACAAAAAAAGATCCTAATCATTGACTTGTACGATCCTACGGAGGAAAGCTCTCAAAGAGTTTAGGTATGGCTTTCGCGATAACTTCTTCGGCATTGTCACGATCCTTTGGAAACAGGCTTGTCTCAACCCAGCCTCTCCAAACAGCTTCCCCTCGATAGTAGATATCGGCTGCCAAAAACCCGATCGTTCGAATATCCATACGAGTCGCTGCACCAGGATCGATTCGTTCCCAGCAATCGACGTCCTGGCATGGGTTTGGCGCAGTCTCGAAGGAAACTAACTCGCGGCGGGTACGTAACGTAATCGCCACACTTAGGTCGTCATTGGTTGGGTCCAAGCCGTTGGGATCTTCGGAAAACGAAATGCCTTTGCTGTTCATTTCAGCAACAACGGACTGAGCCAAATATTTTTCTACAATCGGGCTGATGTAACCGGTCGTGTCAACCACATCTATCGCTTCTTCTCCAAACCATGTGAACGTTCTGACGTCATTTAGAGATCCAGGTTCCAACACGCATTGCGAACCCGCTTGCATTGGTGTCTGACATGCAGTCAGAAGCATCAGTGTAGAAATGGCCACAACCCAACGAGCGAACTTCAGCTGAGGTTTTAGTATCATCGGTTTACAATCAATCATTAGCATTATCCGTTTTCTCTTCGTTAATTTTAAATACCCAAGTGTCAACTGCGATGCCATGAAGAATGCTATTGGCTTGTGATCCCAGCAATCGATGCCAACCTGACCAACCGTGAGAGCCGATCATCAAAGTATCAAAACCCTCTTCTTCAAGAAGCTGATGTACTTCATAGGCTATGCGTCCATATCGGACATGACAGTTGCCGGCCGAAATACCGTGCTGCATACATAGACTTCGCAATCTACGACCTGTGTTTTCCATGGCAACTTGGAATGTATTTTCGTACATCTTGCCTGTCATGGTTGGGTCCGGCGAGTAGTGCACCGTGTTGGGATGAAGCACGTGCAAGACTTCTAAAACATCATTTTTCGACGCGACCGACGTCGCTTTCTTCAGCACATCATTTGCGGACTTATCATCCAATTCAATTGCAACAAGTATCTTTCTACTCATATTGCCATTCCTCGTCTTGGCCGCGGCGATCATGAAATAAGACCATAGGAGAGAAAGGTTCCAAAGGCTCTACGTAATTCCCACGGGTTAGGGCAGGGAAATCTCGGTCTTTACGCAGGTCTCTCAAGAAAGTGCAATGGCAGCTCGTTCTTGGTAGAACCAGTCAAATAGGGACTGACAAATGAACAAGCTAGACAAGATACTGATCGCCAACGATGATCTTAAGGGCATGGATGCAGCAATTTCTAAAGCAGAGATACTCGAACATTTTAGCGGTACCGAGGTCGAAGTTGCACAAGTTGTATGGGATGCGATCGAAGAGGAAGAAGACCTGGAAACAGATGAACGGGAGCAACTTGTTGTCGCGTTTACGGCGGCGGAACGCGCAGCCCTTGCTGCGATTATGAAGTCGCATCGCAGCAAAATGGCTTCGATTAAGGAGCGGGTCTTGTGGAACAGACGCTCTGCCGACGCGATCCTGAACGAAATCGACACCCATAAGCCTGACCTGCTTATAAAGCCGATAGGAAAATTCGGCTTAACCAGCCTCATTCACACACCACTCGACTGGCAGTTACTACGTGAAGCACAGTGCCCCGTACTGTTATCAAAATCGATCTCTTGGAACACAGGCGGAAATGTTCTTGCAGCACTTGATACAAGACAAGAACATGCAGCCGTAAACAAGGAAATCATAAGCACAGCGGTTTTCTTTGCTCAAGCTTTAGATGCTGATATACATTTAGTTACCGCAGCACCTGCACCAACACATACTCTGAGCAGCAATTTGGTAAACAGAATGCTTCAGAAACGGAAAGCCAAGCTAGAAGCAATTGCGAATTCAAGCAAGAGAGACGATATCAATGTGCATGCTGTTCTTGGTGAGCCGGCAACTGTCATAGCGAATAAGGCTAACGAGCTTTCGGCCACTGTGATAGTTCTTGGCACACACGCACATACAGGTTTTAAGAAGCTACTGCTCGGCAATACGGCCGAAAAAATACTGACTCAAATAGATTGCGACACCATTACCATTCGGCCGACAGATGCTAAGAACTGATCGGTGATTCTGCTGAGAGTGTTTCACGGCGGCCACCCAGCACTATCCTAGCGAGGAATTGAAGCGGTCGACATACGTAATTCCGCAACTTGAGTGTCGGTTTGTCCGTACAGACATATTTCCCCATCCTGCCAAAATCTCTCCTGTATTTTCATTCAAGGAAACTTACGCATGAGTAAGGTAATAGGTATAGATCTTGGCACGACTAATTCGTGTGTAGCGATCATGGAAGATGGTAAACCAAAAATCATTGAAAGCGCCGAAGGATCGCGCACAACTCCTTCAGTGGTAGCGTTTGACGCCAAAGGCGAAGTAACGGTGGGCGAGATCGCGAAACGACAAGCCGTGACCAACCCAGATAATACTCTGTTCGCGATCAAGCGACTGATCGGCAGACGCTACGACGAGGACGTGGTGCGACGTGACATAAAGATGGTGCCTTACAAAATTGTGGCTTCTCAAAATAATGATGCTTGGGTTGAAGTCAACGGCAAGTCTTTTGCTCCACCCGAAATATCAGCACGCATCCTCACTAAAATGAAGCAGACGGCTGAAGACTACTTGGGCGAGACAGTGACTGAAGCAGTTGTCACCGTGCCTGCATATTTCGACGATGCCCAGAGGCAAGCGACGAAAGATGCTGCACGCATTGCTGGGCTAGAAGTTAAGAGAATCATCAATGAACCCACAGCGGCGGCCTTAGCTTATGGTATGACCCGGAGCGGTGGCAACCAACGCCTTGCAGTATTCGATCTCGGCGGTGGTACGTTCGACGTTTCTATCATCGAAATTGATGACGTAGACGGTGAACAACAATTTGAAGTTTTAGCAACCAATGGAGACACGTTTCTCGGCGGTGAGGATTTTGATCTAAAGGTCATCGACTTTTTGGTAGTGGAGTTTCAAAAAAACACAGGCATCGACCTTTCTGGTGATGCGCTCGCACTTCAAAGGCTTAAAGAAGCCGCCGAAAAGTGCAAGGTTGAATTGTCTACGATGCAGGAAACCGAGGTAAATCTACCGTACATTACTGCCGATCAAGCGGGTCCAAAACACCTAAATCTAAAAATCACTCGAGCCAAGCTGGAAAGTTTAGTTGGCGACCTTGTGCAACGGTGTATCACGCCCTGCGAAACAGCAATGAGCGACGCAAAGTTAAGTCAATCGGACATTGATACGGTCATCCTGGTGGGTGGGCAAACTCGAATGCCTGCAGTTCAGGCTGCGGTGCAGAACATATTCGGCAAAGCCCCAAGGAAAGACATCAATCCAGATGAAGCGGTCGCAATGGGTGCAGCAATTCAAGCTGGCGTTCTATCCGGAGAAGTTGACGATGTGTTGTTACTTGATGTGACACCACTTTCTCTCGGCATTGAAACCCTCGGCGGGATCATGACAACACTGATAGAAAAAAACACCACCATACCCTCCAAAGCGAATAGCTTGTTCTCAACGGCAGAGGACAATCAGTCGGCGGTAACGGTGCATGTGCTCCAAGGGGAACGTGAACGTGCCGAGGATAACAAATCCTTGGGGCGCTTCGAGCTCAAGGACATTGCCCCAGCAACCCGAGGTACGCCGGAGATTGATGTCAGCCTCGACATTGATGCCAACGGAATCCTCAAGGTGACTGCCAAAGATACGAAAACTGGCAAGTCGCAGTCGATTGAGATTAAGGCTTCAAGCGGACTCAGCGAAGACGAAGTACAACGTATGGTCAAGGAGGCCGATGTCCACGCCGATGAGGATCGCCACTACAAAGCCATGGTAGAGGCTAAGAACCACGCCGATCACTTGCTTCACACCGCGAACCAGCAGCTTCAGGCAGAGTCAAATCAGTTTTCCGCTCAGGCCAAGGAGAACATCACATCACGGATGTCCGATTTGGAGCAGGCGACGAAAGCCGAAGACGTTGATGCTATGCAGAAAGCCAGCGAGATGTTGAATGAAGCCATGCAAAATGTATCGATGCATGAACCAAACGAGGCACACGATGAATTGGATGAGAAAGTGACAGACGCAGAGTTCGAGGATATTTCTGGAACAAGCAAGTGAGAAGAGACAAACATGACGTTTAATTCAACTCTAGTTGCGATTAATCCAGACGCTGCTGACGATGATGAGACCGAACGAGTACTTTCGACCATCAAGGTCATGAAGAACCGGTTGGGTGAACTTCATCTACTCAGCGTGCTCAAAGAAGCTGTTGGCACGACTGCTATTGCAGAAAACAGGGATGCGTACGCTGATGCTGTTGGTACGGTACTCCACACAGCAATTGGTGTGCCTGCAGTCGAAATAGATTCACTCGCAAAGGAACTTAAGAGCGAGCTGATCATCATGGGCACGGGTGGACATCCTCTAGCAAAGCTTCTCGGCTCGACGTGTACAGCTGTACTTCACGATACACCTTGCGATGTACTGGTCGTTCAAGGCTCTATTGAATCGGGCTACGAACGCGTCCTCATTGCTCTTGATACGACGTTCATGGCAGACCACATCTTAGCCCAAGCTGAGAACCTTGGCCTGTCAGAGGATCAGTGCCGCGTTATTTGTGTAACACCCCCTCTTAGTGGTGTAACTGCCGCTGAATCAATCCTAGCTAAGTCACGAGAAATTAGTGCGGACCTCATAATCATCGGCGCCAATAGCCAGGGACTTTTGCAACGTACTTTGCTGAGTAGCACCACCTCCAGTGTTTTAGACAAAGCAGGCTGTGACGTCTATATCGTAAATAGTACGGTCGCCTCTACAGCTCGTTACTAGATGCGCACGACTTTAGAAATAGTTCAATCGAGGAGAACAGACCAGGTACATTCGTGTCTGAGGTATCAAATTCAATGATCTCACCCGTCCCTAACACTGGCTCGCGGTTGTGAACTTGCCAATAGAGTACTTTCTCATCAGCTTCTGAAGCCTCTTCCTTATCCGCCAACCGAAGCCGTACGCGGTCTCGCAATACCGAAAGCGGGACAGTGAAGTCAATGATCGCCAAATCTGTTTGACATTGCTGCGCAAGATTGCGGAATGTATTTCTTTGACTGGCGGTTAAGAACGCAGCATCGACTAAAACATTTTCGCCACTACATATTACCGATTTCGCGAGCACCGCCAGCGATTCATATACTTGAGCGGTTGATTGCAGATCATAGATCCCCCCGGCAACGGGGGAATTTGATTTCGCTGATATTTCCAAACCAAAACGCGATTTGCGAAATACGTCTGAGCGTAGACGAATTAGCGGAAATGTAGCGAGCAATTTTTTAGCCCAAAAGGACTTTCCCGATCCAGATAGTCCATGGGTAATTATGATCTTGCCAACATTTTTTTGTTGACGCTGCTCAACCCAATTCAAATTGGCTATGACGGCCTCCATTAACGAGGCATCACCACATTGTTCGTACCGAAGGGTATTCACCTTCGCCCGCACCAACGCCCGATAAGTGCTTAAAAGCGGGAGCAGACGAGCGCCATCGTAATCCCCAGTACTATTTAAATAGCCATCAATATACGAGTAAGCTAAATCACTCCTTCCGCGCACCGAAAGATCCATGAAGAGGAATGCAACATCCGCCCAAACATCAATGCATCGAAGTTTAGGATCAAACTCAATGCAATCAAACGCTTGTAACGCTCCGTTCACACACATGAGATTGCCGAGATGAAGATCACCGTGGCATTCACGTACGAAGCCATCGTCATTACGCGCAAGCAGCAACGGAACCAATCGTTTCAGCACGACCTGCATATGGCCATAAATGCGTTTGACCATGCGACTCAACTCAGGCTCTGTCAATCGCGCGAGCGTCGAGAAGTTATCCAACATTGGTCGAGCTGGATCGTATCCTTCATGCACCCGAGGTAAGTTGGCATGCCGTTGTCCTAGATCGTGGCCAAAATCCCAGAAAGTAGACTCGTGCAATTCATCGTGATCGAGTAACACGAGTGCTTGCGTAGACAGGTCAAAACGATTCATTTTTACCGCCCACTCGACGACGTTCTCAGGTTGGTAATTTTTCGGTTCGACTTGTACGCGACCATTTTGCATTGTACAAATCGGCACAACTGCGAGATATAGATCAGGGTTAAAATGTCGGTTACAACGGAATTCTTCCTGACAAAAGAAATAGCGCTTATCCAAGCTTGAAAAGTCGGCAAAGTCGAATTTCACCGGCTTCTTTATCTTGTAGGCAAAATTACCAGCTAGAAAAACCCACGACATATGAGTTTCGATCAGATCGACCGCATCAACAGGATGTAAATAGGCTTCCGCCTGACCTAGCGTGTCAACAATATCCATGGCGATCTATCTTGAATGGATTTCCCCACCCTATTCTTCAATCAGCACATTTTGTATCGGGGTAACTACGTATTATCAACAGGGTAGGCTCAGCATTATGATTCAGTCTTTGAGTATCAGAGAGCTATATGACAATTCGAATCAGTTGGCACAATCTAGAGGTGTCGGATGCGGTCGAAGAGACCATCCTTAAACACTATGAGAAGTTAGCACAGTTTTGTGACACCCTGACTTCAGCCCGAATCAGCCTTGATCGACCAAACCCGTCACATGGGAGCAACGATCAATTCGCTGTATTACTTGAGCTACACGTTCCAGGAGAGCCCATTGTCGTCTCCCACAACCACACAGACTCCGATCATGATTTATATGCCTTGCTGCACCACACGTTCGACGCAGCGCGACGTCAGCTACAAGACTACGTCAGAATTCGTCGCGGAAAGGTGAAACATCATGAGCCACGCGCCAAGCTGACCCCTGAGACGGTGGAAAACGAAAGCGATAATCCCGACGGCGAAATCTTAGGCAACTAGGGAATCGGAAATACTTTACGAGTGAATCGTGAGCACGTCTCGATTCGCTCGGGTGAGCACCTTTTCTGTTGTAGATCCTAAGCCTACTGCCCGACGGAGTCTGTGGACACCGGTACCCAACACCAACAAATCCGCATTGAGCTTATGTGCCTTACTGTTAATCACTTGTCCTGCCTTACCCACGGGGAAGTGCATTCTTGATTTCGATATGCCGTATGGCGCCAGAAAGCGCTCGACATTCGGCATAATTCTGGCAAGAACGGATTTCTTGTTAACATTCACATCAATAATATCAAGATCACGAAGCACAGTGGAGAATTCAAGCGCGTACACGATGTGTACGGTTGAACCCGAAAGTTCCGCCATACATGCGGCCGCATCCATTACTTTCTTGTTTAATCGACGCCGTTTTGCGTCATCGCGACTAAAATCCAATGCAGCCAGGATCACACCAGACGACTTCTTACGCCGCCCTGTAGTTTTTAACATTACCGGCGCCGTACACGTCCTCAATATTTGCCAATCCGTGGGTGTATACATCAACTCCTTTTTCAAATGGAGCGATTTAATCACCAAGTCAACAGGCCTCTCACTGACCTCATCGACCAGCCATCCGGCAATGTCTTTTGACCAGATCGTGCGCATTCGTGTGTTCGCTGTATCTGTAAGACTCCCGGCTTGCTCAACCATCCACTCTTTGCACTCTTCAACTACCTGGTGCTTCAATTGCTTACGCTGTTTCGCATCAAAGGCGTGTTCGTGGTCGTACAGTGCGTTGTGGCGAAAAGCAGCCAAATCTAGATGCGCCGCGGTCAACTGCTGCAACTTCACAGCTTCCGCTAATGCAGTCTGAGCATGCTTGGGTTTGTCTAGGACGGTTAGAATATTCTTAATTTTCACAGCAGCACCTGATTTCGCTCAACCAATTTGAGACACAGTATTGCATCTATAGCTAAACATCTACGTTAAGGGATATCCACTAGTCAGCTTGTCACTACAAGCCAGTAGCCGTGAGGTACCGCCTCAATGGGTCGGCCATTTCAGACTTATGCTGCTCGCTTGGCACAAGCATTTGAAATATTGCATCGTAGCGACGATCAGATTTGTCAAACAGAGGGTCACTGGTTTCACTAAAACGCTCGTCCAACTTTTCCCAAACCGCAGGCAGGATGTATTCCTTAGCAAGTGGGAATATCTCTTTCTCCTCAAACTTCATATGTTGCTGTTGAATTGCTATGTATTCTTGGAGGTGCAGAAGGAACGGTTCTAATTCGACATCATTAGAAGCCATTTCAACAAGATCCATCAATTCAGACGTCGCAGACTTCAACGCGTCGTGCTGCGCTCTATTCTGCTTGATCTTCTCAAGCTGACCCTTAGCTAAATCAAGCTCTAACAATTCATCAAACACCAAGTCTTCCATAGGG
>JBNMMV010000155.1:0-9521 GCA_051270205.1 Limisphaerales bacterium | reverse complement strand
GCCGCGACCACCAAATAAGGATCATCTGCGTCGAGTGCTTTGACGTCGGGCGGTCTGACAACTTCGCCCTCAATAATGTTGTCAGTAGTGTCCAGCAAACCACGAATGAAATCCCGATAACAATCCACCCCTTCACGAGCACCTTTCAGCACAAACCCACCTTTAGCGCCGGTGGGTACGATAACGGCATTCTTTACAACCTGTGCCTTGACCAGGCCGAGCACCTCGGTGCGAAAGTCTTCTCGACGGTCCGACCAACGTAATCCGCCTCGAGCAATGGGTCCACCGCGCAGATGCAAACCTTCAAAATCCGCCGAACTGACGAAAATTTCAAACAGCGGGACAGGGCGAGGCATATTGGCAATTTCTGCCGGGGCAAATTTTAGCGCGATGAAAGGCCGATGCTGACCATCATCGTTTGTACGGAAATAGTTGGTTCGTTGGGTTGCATCTAGCAGCTCTAAAAATTTACGTAGCACCCTGTCTTCATTCAGTAAGGCAACACCTTCAAAAGATGCCAACATGCGGGCGTGCAATGCAGTCACCTCAGCCCCGTGGTCTGTATTTGGATCAAACTTGAGCTCAAAATATTCAATCAAATCCGCCGTGATCGTGCGGTGCTGGTCTAAAGTGTCGCTGATAAAAGCCTGTGAAAAGCCAAAGCGAATCTGTTTCATGTATTGAGCGTATGCTCTAAGCACACTGATTTGACGCCAAGTCAGACCGGCAGTAAGGATCAGCCTGTTATAGCCGTCGTCCTCTAACTCTCCTCGCCAGGCGCGCACAAAGGCTGAGTCGAACTCTTCATTTACCTCGCCTAGATCGAGCTCTCCGTCAAACTCCAATTCAAAATCGTGAACCGATATTTCCGGTTGCGAATCTCGACTTACCGCGTAAGGATGCTCCCCATAAATACGCAGCCCCATATTTTCGAGTTTCGGGATGACGTCCGATAGCGGCAACGGTTCACCGAAATGATAGATTTTTAGATGTAGCGCATTTTCGGGGTCCTGCACATCCCGATAGAACCTCGTAGATAATGTAACGTCAGCACCCATGGCCTCAATTGCTGCAATGTCATCGACGGCGATCACAGTGGCAAACTCTTCTCGATAGCCCGCTGGAAAAGCATCGTGGTACACCTTTTTCAGAGCGCGCCCTTTGGCCGCACCAAAACGATCAAGCAAAGCAGCATTAAGTTCTGAAGCCCAATCGCCAATCATGCTGACAATACGATGTTCTAAATCGATTCGATCGACATGCGGACGGCTACCATGTCCAATACGCAAATTGTACTGAAGCCGTACCAAAATTGATTCAGAAAGGTAGGCATCATAGTCGGCGTCTTCAGCGCTGAAAGTTGTCATCAACAAATCTTGCAAGTTCAACCGCACTTGGGTGTTGAATAAATCCCTGGGCATAAACACAAGCACCGTGACAAACAAGCCATACGCGTCGTAACGCGGAAACACACGGACGCGTCTGCGTTCGTGTATGTCGGTGATGACCATGGCGTTCTCATAGAGCGCTTGTTCACTGATCTGCAGAAGCTCATCACGCGGATAAGTCGCCAATACTTCCGCCAGCACCTTACCGTCGAATCCATTGGGATCGAGACCGGACCGCGCCACGACGCGCGCAACTTTTTGTCGAACGTGAGGAATGCGCTCTGGAAATTCTTTGTAAACTCGGGAGGTATAGAGACCTAAGAAGCCTATTTCACCGATGACGTTACCTTGCGCATCAAAGCGTTTTATACCGACGTAATCAGGGTAAGCAGGCCTATGGACTTGCGATTTTGTACCGGATTTAGAAAACGTCAGCAAGGCCGGTGTCAACAGAAATTCTCGGGTCTCAAGTGGCTGGTCAGCCATGCTCCGTTCGCTGGCGGCCGATCGCACACGTAACATACCCAGTGCACTGCCAACCTGCCTGATTAGGTCGTCGTGGTAAGCAAATTCCCGATAGCCGAGAAAGGTAAAATGGTTGGCTAGCATCCACTCAAGAAAAGCAGTCCCCTCTTCAATCTCAGCCGGTGGTAACGGTGGCGGAGTCTCTTTCAAGTCATGCAAAATCCGTTCGATCACCTGCTTCATTGGCCCGTAGTCTGCTACCACCGCCTGTAATTCGCGCGCCATAGATTCAAGGCGTTCATACAAAGGCTGCAATTCGCTGTCATCGAGGCGATCAATCTCTGCATAAACCAGCAGCTCACGGTTTGCGTGCTCAAGGTCACTGGAAATATCGGTTATCGCGCCGTCCTCTGCACGCTGGATTGCAAATACGACATTGGTTAACAGGTGGGTTATTAAACCATCATGAGAGAGCGCCATGAGAACCGAATCGACCATGAACGGCATATTTGGAGCGGTCACTTGTACTACCGTGCGGCTTGCCTGCAGATCGTCACTGGTCGGCGATGGATTGCTGAGCAGAAAGCCCACTTTATCTCCACTGTGCCCATCAAGCCTGCGCCAACAATCTAGAGTGATATTGGTAGCCTCTTCAATACTACGTGATAGCAGATCCTCATCTAAGGTGCGCATCCAGAATAATTCTGTAAACGAGCGCACCAGCGACAGTTGGGAAGTAGGCAATTCCTGACTAAGCCGGTCCATTACCGCTTCAATGTAATTATTTTTGTCCATGGTTTACCTAAATTTAGCAAGTATTCTACTGCGTGGTGGCTCGACACCATTACGCAGGTAGGACAATGTGTATGGGCTTGTTAGTGATGCCGTCAATATATGTTCCGTATGACTATGACCGCACATAAGAATCTCATCACCGATCTCTAAGCGTTGATCTGCACCTGGCAATACCATGAGAGATGACCCTCTGCGCATAATCAAAGGTACACATGAGATCGTCTGCGAAGGGTTCGCGGGTTGCGCAAGTACTAACCCTAATGTCACGTCGTGCGACTGAAGTTCGTTGATCAGCGCGGGTGCTGATTGTTGGTCTACGTGCACCGTCCACAACCAAGGAACCTCGTCATCAAATATCTCCAACAAACGCGGATAGACTTCTTCCAGTAACACGGTCGGATGATTTTCCATATGCTCAAGAAAAGGCTGAAGGAGTGGCGAAATTAGATTCAGGAGGATTCGCCGAGCTGTGACCAACGATGGTTGCATGATCAAATCTGCCTTCACTGCTTGGAAGGCCAGTTCGTTCTCATGATGATTTTGACGAACGACTAAATAAAGATCCGGCTTTATGCTGCGTGCGGCGAGTAATATTGCCAAATTGTCAGCATCAGAATCTGTACCCGCGATGATACCTGCACAATGAGCGAGGTCGGCCAATTTTAGATTGTCCGAGGTCGCGGCGCCTTGTACAAAGCGCTGGCTATCCTGCGATACGACTTGATCAATGACCGGATCGATGACGGTGGTTTGTATCTTCAACACGTCTAGGGATTTAAGCAGCCATGAGCCCATGCGCCCGTAGCCACACAACACCCAACGACCTCTGGGGCATGGGGCAGGATCTCTCAAGTTTACCCGAGCGCCGACCAACCATTCGTCTAGCGTGTGCAATGCAGGTCGACTCATAGCAAAAGACAGTTCCCTTGCGAATGATTCAAACGGGTCAGTGACAACAACCGAACCTAACGACGCGAGCTCGGCATCGTGCTGCCGCGACGTCGAGCGACAGATGATGCGCGCTTGAGGATTCAAAAGTCGCGTCATGACGGCGATTTTTAAGCTCTGTTTTTCGTCCGTTAACACCACCACGGCGACACAATTCGACTTGGCGATACCGGCATCTTGTAAGTTTTTAGGTACGCTCGCATCCGCGCAAAGACCGGGCATTGTTGTCACATAATCCCGCAGAGCCAGGGCCCTAATACGTTCTTGGTCTGCATCAATGATGACGCCAGTGATACCACGATCACTCAACCCCCTGGTTAATAAGCTGCCCGTATCTCCAAAACCACAAATAATCACGAAAGGATCGTGAATACGCTCAGCCGCTTTGGCGAACCTCCGCTGAGAAACTGCTTGGGTAAAAAAGGGGTTCTGCAGAAGCCTGATTAGAGAGCCGATGGCATAGATCCACGCAACGACGCTCATATACAGACATATAATCGCCCACATTCTCTGGGGTTCACTAAACTCTACCGGTAGCTCACCGAAACCGGTGGTAGTCGCGGAATAAGCCATGAAGTAGAAAGCGTGAAAAAAGCTCATATGCGAGGTGGTGCCATCGACGATGGGACCGGGCATCAACGCCATGCCGGACATACCCAGCGCATACACCAGCACCAGCGTGATCATCGGCCCCCGCATCTCTTGTAAGACTAGGTAGGTGACCCGATCAAGATCTGAGCCTTTACTCAAGGGTCAGCGCCGAGCGACCAAGGTATCTGCAACGACCAAAGTCACGGATACAGCATTTGCAACCAACGCACCCATGGCGATTGAGACGATTGCCGAGAGAATCGGAGTAGTGAGCCCTGTGGCCACGCCATAGACCGCAATGGTCCAAATACTGGCGCAGACGATCAGTTGCAAGTCAGCAACCAAACCCGTAGCGAGCAGTAACGCCCCAATTTGAGATCGATCACCAAACTTTAGCAATGTGGCGATTAAGTTGACAACGATACTGGCAAATAGAAGCCAGACTGAGTGGTGGTCAGAGTTATCGATCTCTCCGACAACAAAAGCCACGTTCAACGTTAGCGCCAGAACGATGAAAAATCCAAAAATGACTTTGTCTAGGTTCATGAGCCGTCCTCGTCGATCAAACCTTATCATCCGGTACCGGACAGCATTGCGCAATGCATAACACCATGTGAGTGTCAGCAAGGTGACTATGAGCCACAAAGACGTGTTGAACCTCGCCCTGTAGTGGAAGTCGTACCTGCCTCAGAAGATGCGGCTCGTCGGCAATTTTACCAAGCCCTGCGCGAGCATGCAGATGATTCAGGAACACTCAGGGACGTGGAAGGGGCGTATCAACATTTGCTGCCCTATCGCAAGTAAGGCACGGCGCAGGTTGAGCGCATGCCACACCGATCCAACTCGGACAATCAACATCGATGCGCACGAAGTTGCCGAGCTCGCCTTGCATGACGGTGCCTTGGGGCGTTTTGGCAAATGCCACTGTTGCGATAGGGTCACCTTTGCGACGGAATAAATTGCGCCCAAGTGCGTAGAGGTGTACCTGTCGTTTTGCGGATGTCACAAGCAAGCCAGTTTCGGTGGCAGAAATTTCGCGGGTTGGTAGCGAGCCTGCCAGCCACCGCGCGTAAGCAAAGCGAGTATTGGAAGGATAATAGGTGCCCGCCCACTGCGTGAGATTCGCCGATGATTCGACCTTGGCTAAAGCCATAGCAGGCGGCTTTAGGTCGCGTGTTAAAGCAACTGTTATCTTTTTTTCTAGACTGTTAAGGAGTTTGGGATTGTCAGTATTGATTAAAACGACATAACCTCTGCCGTGGCTGGGGAGCAAGCCAAAGCGTGAGCGATAACCGTCTGCGTCTCCTCCGTGGCCATAGAAAACGAATCCTTCACGTACTCGGCCGTACATGCCAGCCGCGTAAGCTACAGCGAGCCCGGTGGACGCGAGTCCGCACCGAGAGTTCGTTAGGCGGTGCAGGGTTTGTTTGCTCAAAACACGATTGCCGTCTTTGTTTATGCCGCCATTCAAAATTGTTGAGGCAGCGTTCGACACCTCCGTTAACGATGCGTTCAAACCGCCAGCAGACGGATAAGTCATGTGCCAGTAGGGAATTTTGGTGCGGCCATCCACTTGGTAGCCACCCGGTAGACCGGGCACCGACCGTATTGATGCGGATGGCATGCCTAACGGCTCAAAAACATGTTTGGACAAGTAATGGTCAAAGCTTTCGCCGCTCAGCTGTTCTATGACGTAAGCGCTGAGCCCAGGGTTAACATTAGTATAGCTGTGCTGAAATCCTGGTGGCCAACGTTGGCGGCGTGACTCGCTTGGCCTAACGAGCACCTCGCGCAGGAGGTGAGGCACATTGTCATTGAATTCTGTGAAACTCAGATCAGTGAGGCCCGCACACAGTTCTGCAAGGTGTCGGTAGGTAACCGGGGAATTTGTTGACCACTGATTTATCCAAGGTGGCTGCTTGATGAGGCCGGTTATAGGATCATCCCAGTTTAGGCCTTTCGCCTCGACGAGGTTGCTGAGGGTGATGGCTGTAAAGGTTTTTGTAATTGACCCCCACCGTAGTGGCGTATCGACGTCCGCTGCACCGAAGACTACTAGTTGCGCAGGCTCAAAATTGTCGAACAGCGCCAGAGCCAATACCGGGACATTTTCGGCGAGGCGATCCTCATTGAGTTGTTTTGCTAGTTCTTGCCAGTTCTGCGCGGAGGCATTCACTGAATTTGCGGCCAGTCCCCAGATCAGTAGGAGAATCAATGTTCTGTTATAGCGGTTGTTCACTGCTTTGAACTTGTTCACACAGGTAATCCCAGCCATTTTGTACCTGGAACGAATTGACTTCTGTGTGTGGATTCATCCGATGAGCGGGCTATGAATCGCTGACACAACGGTATGATCTAGCCGATTCAGGATCTCCGCTTTGATAAACCGCCTTAGCAGGCCATGCACATACTTTCCGATTGCCGGGCTTGTCCGGATAAGAGGCGGCAAGTTCTTGTGGCGCAGTGCCACTGTCATGCCATTGCTCGAGGACATCGAGCCAGTCCACATTGCTTGGACCTGGTCCGCCAAAACAATGTAAAACGCCGGGCAGCATAAACAAGCGCAGGTCTTTTTCGGCGCTAGCATCTCGGGCATAAACCCGATCTGCGTAGTCGGTACTCATATGTGCCGTGAGCGCCATGTCAGACCAGCCGTGGAACATCAACAGCTTGCCGCCTTGTTCGCGAAATTCTGATAGGTCAGTGTCCCTTGCGTCAATCATGTGTGCAATCGGCGCCATATCGTTGGGAAACGCGTTCCAGTCCATGCTGGCGTACGTCCAGTTCGGGTCGTGATGGACAAAGTTGCGCATCATACCGGTGCCAAACGCGTAGGCGGCATTAGGCGCACCTTGCTCTGATCCTCCTGTAAGCCACGTACCCCAACCGTTGGCGTCAATGTTCTCGGCACCATAGGGGAAGCCAAAAAAGAGGCTGCCACTGTCATTCTTCGGCCCCGTATAAATTGTCTCAATGGCGGCGACTTTGTCGACCGACAAACAGTTTTCTTCCTGGCCATCTTGGCAGACCAGACTCGATGGCTTGAAATCGCAAGCGGTAGGATCATGGAGGATGCCGTCTGACAAGCCATCCAAAGCATCGCAGTGCTCCAGAATGGCAGTTCTCAGCAACTGGCGGTCTGCCGGGCTAAGCAGAGGGCGGCTAAGTTGATAGGGGTCGGGATACATTTTTTCCGTAACAGCCAGGAACGCACCTGCAACCCCGGAAAAATTCAATGCTGGTGCGCCTGCAATGATGGCATCGAAGTCGTGGGGATATTTCTGTGCTTCGTGCAAGGCTTGGCGCCCACCATTGGAGCATCCAAGAAAGAACGATTTCTCTGCTGTTCGACCGTAGTGATCTGCGATCACGGCTTTGCTGGAAACCACTGCCCGATGCATGGCGAGATAGGCATAATTGACGATGGCTTCATAGTTGTTCAAGCCCCACTCATTGCTTAGTCCTTCGCCCTGATGACCGGTATCGGTGGATGCAGTGGCATAGCCCTTACGTAGCACATCACCGTTCGTAAATCGAATCGCTTGATTGTCCTCTTCGCCGACAAAGCCACCGGCACCACCCATGACAAAACGTCCGTTCCATGTTTCAGGTAGCCACAAGGAGAAATTGATATTACCGCCAATGGTACCTTTCGCCTTGCAGTGAGCTACAGGATCGGCCATCGGAGTAGCTTCATTGATGATCACATCAGGATAGCTAAGCGACAGTAAGGAATTGCAGTCGCCGGTTTCGGCAGATAAAGAACCAACAAACAGAGCGTTGGCGAGTAAACAAAAACCTAAGCGTTGGAAGAACATACGAATCTCCTGTAGATGATCGATATACTGCTTTGACTTGCTCCAATACTGGGCAGGCGCGATTTCATTGTCGAACGTCACTGTACGTTCAGATTAGATCTCAATCAATGAATGGAATGTTCCAGTGTGATTATTACGATGGTCACGCTGAAGAGCTAACCAATGACTGCACTCAATGGAAAACGCGGAATGAAATGGCAATCACTAAATAACTGGTTTCAAGTAGGCGCTAGCATTGCTGTGGTGGGTAGATCGCCAAGGTCTTTGGCTACCAGAGATTCAGGATGTCGCAACCCAGATGCAGCAGGAAGGCAGCTGGGACAAACCTCGCCAAGGCGACGAAGGCAATTATTACTCTACTGCTCGAGAGGATCGGAGTGACATTGGTCGCGATGTCAGCAAAATTACATACCTTGATGATCAAACTCCGATCTCACACAATAAGCCCTTAACCCCTAATTTGGATGTCAGAAAAGTCAAAAACGAACAGAACATTGAGTGGGCAAAGTATGCCGTCGAAGCCTCGGTAATCGTTGGCTCAATTCTGCTGGCATTCGCCATTGATGCGTGGTGGGAGGAGAGATCCGAACGCCGGCTTGAAAAAGAGCTGTTGGTTAACATGCTCGATGGCATTAGAGCGACCGACGCTGGCATTCTTGCGGCCTACGAAAGGATGGAAACTGATAACGAGAACTTGCGGTCGTTGTTAAATGCAACAGACGATGAACTATCAAGTATGCCACGAGAGTCGTTAGGACCCATGACGGCAGCGTTAGTACGAGCAAATACGTTCGATGCATCAGCTATGCTGCGAACGACGGACATTAGAATGATCCGAGATAGCCGAGTACGAGATTCGCTGAATGAATGGCTATCCACAGCCACGGAATTGTCACAATACAATCAGCAGGCAGAGTCATTGTCATCAAAGGCATTGCTAGCAACCGCGCGGCACAGAGTGATCCGACAATTCCATATGAATGGTATTGAAAGCTTAGATGCGAAAATCGACTTTGTCGCGCTACGAGGTGATGCTGAGCTGATGGCGAATGTGTCCGCGATGAAGGCGACACAACGGGTTATAAGAAGCATCTTTTTGCCGAACCTGCAAAAAAGAAACAAGGAACTTGAACAATTGCTCGTGGGCGTCACTGAGTTAAACAAATGACGATTGTTGACTTAGGTTCACTGGGAGAACTCGTTGGTTCGATTGCCGTGTTAGTAACACTGAGCTACGAGCGATGATGGATTATCCAGCGCTGAAAGTTGTTCTGTTTTTGTTCGACTCTGAAAGAGTGCGACAATGGTGGGATAAGTCTGGTCGGAGTTCGAGCAGTGCAGAATGGGAGCAGTTCATTGACGAACTCATTGCGGAGCATCCCCCGACCAATACGTTGTTGCAAAATGTACCTCAATGGGCAGAAAGTTAGCGGTGTGTTGGCTGGGTATGCGATTGTCCCTTCGACAGAAAATATGCGTTGGGGATTAGATCGGTCAGCCCGTAGGTGAGTCAGGT
>JBNMMV010000154.1:0-9534 GCA_051270205.1 Limisphaerales bacterium | reverse complement strand
CTTGGGAAGGCTTCACCACACCACGTCAAACCACGCACGGTACCGGGGGTCTGGCCGGTGTATGGGCTGCCGAAAACACCCGCGAATCCATTTATGATGCCATGCGACGAAGAGAAACTTTTGCCACTTCTGGTCCGCGAATGCGAATACGCTTTTTTGCCGGAGACTACGGCACAGACATCGCCGAAATGGCAAACCCATTGGCCGCGGCCTACGCCAGTGGCGTACCGATGGGCGGCGTGCTCGACGCCACAGACACCGAGGGACCTAGATTCCTGGTCTGGGCAGCCCGGGACCCAAACGGTGGATGGCTTCAGCGCGCCCAGGTGATCAAAGGCTGGGTCGAGAACGGCAAAGCGAAAGAAGCCGTATTCGACGTGGCCTGCTCCGATGGGGGCTCCCCTAATCCTCAAACCCACCGCTGCCCGGACAACGGCGCCGAGGTGAACTTAGCCGACTGTAGTGTCAGCCGTGATAAGGGCGCAGTGATATTGAGAACCGCTTGGACGGATCCAGCTTTCAAGCCAGATCAACAGGCCTACTACTACGCCCGTGTATTGGAGAATCCGAGCTGTCGCTGGTCGACCTGGGACGCAATCCGCTTAGGTATTACGCCAAACCCTGATTTACCCACCGTGCACCAAGAACGCGCCTGGTCTTCTCCAATCTGGTACCAGCCGGAAATAAATTCAGATAGTTAAGGAATGAGTCGATGCTAAAAAATGCTTTGCGTGTTGTGGTTGCAATAGCTGCAGTACTGTTTGTGGTGATGGGGTTGCGCTGGCTTGTTAATCCAAGTGGTATTGCCCCGGAACTAGGGCTCACTCTTGAATCAGGTGTAGGGCTCAGTACCCAGGTCGGTGATCTAACCGCATTTTTTCTAACTCTAGGACTTTGCATGTTAACTGCGCTCGTCACGGGACGTCGTAGCTGGTACTACCCACCCGTAGCGTTGTTACTCATTGCGGCAGTAGCTCGAATCATAGCCTGGCTCGTTCACGATGCAGCCCTTGCGCTGAACCTGATAGCACCGGAAGTCATCATAGCGACCATTCTGCTGGTAGCTTCCCGCATAGTGCCCGAGAAAGAATGACAGTGAGACTTCTGATAGTGCGCGTTTTCAGGCTGCTGATCTCGACTTTAGCGGGTCTGCTACTGGTAGCGGTTTCCTCTGCAGCTGAATATTCAGATGCAGAGACAGCTGACCGACCAAACATTGTATTTCTTTTGGCTGACGATCTCGGTTTCTCTGATACAGCACCATACGGTAGCGAAGTGAACACGCCTAGCATCTCAGCGTTGGCCGAGCAGGGGATTCGCTTTACCAATTATCACACGGCGGCGAATTGTGCACCCGCCCGCGCAATGCTCCTGACCGGGGTGAGTAGTCATTTGGCGGGCGTGCCAAATATTCCCGAAATGCTAAGTCCTGAACAACGTCTGCAGGATAACTATCAGGGTGTTTTAGGCAACAACGTAGTGACCATCGCCACGCTATTGGAAGACGCCGGTTACCACACCTATATGGCAGGCAAGTGGCACCTGGGCGCAGAAGCCGACAAACTGCCGAGCCGGCGCGGGTTCGAGAAAACTGTGGCATTGATGGACTCAGGCGCTGACAACTGGGAACAACGCCCGTACCTGCCAATCTACGAGACTGCCAATTGGTACGCAGATGGCGAACGGTTTCAATTGCCAGAAGACTATTATTCATCAAAGTTCCTAATTGATAAGACGATTGAGTTCATCGACACCAATCGTCACGACAGCCAGCCTTTCTTCGCCTATGTGCCCTTTCAGGCGGTGCATATACCTGTACAGGCACCGCAGGAATATATTGATAAGTACATCGGTGTATATGATGAGGGCTGGCACAAGCTGCGCGAATCGCGGCATACCCGTGCCGTTAGCATGGACGTTCTGGCGGACACCGTTGCCATGCAAACGATGTCGACAACCGACGACTGGCAGGCTCTGACTGCGGAGCGCAAACGGTACGAAGCCAAACGTATGGCGGTATATGCAGCAATGATCGAAGCCATGGATCACAACATCGGCCGATTGATCAGCTACCTTAAAGAAAGTGGGTTATACGAAAATACCATTTTTGTTTTCACTTCAGACAATGGCGCCGAGGGGAGTGGGTCGCCTGATCCGACAGCTTTTGCGGCCAGTCGTATACCTGCAAGCTTAGGTTACAACTCTGATTACGAAACCCTGGGCCTGAAAGGCAGCTACAGCACAATCAGCCCCAGTTTTACGAGTGCAGCAGTGAGCCCGCTGGCTTTTTACAAGTTTTATGTCGGCGAAGGGGGCTTGCGTGTTCCGTTGATCATCTCCGGTCAACCGCTAGGCAAAGCGCCGCGCCAGACAACAGCTTTCGCCTGGGCGACCGACATAGCAGCGACGATACTGTCATACGCGGGTGTTGACCAACCAGGTCCCCGTTATGGGGGCAGACCGGTGCTACCCATAACAGGTCGCGATCTAAAACCAGTGATCAGTGGCAAAGCCGACCGCGTTTACGGCCCAGAAGATGCCGTGGGCTATGAACTGACAGGCCATTCAGTACTGTTCCAAGGCGACTACAAGCTTCTGCGCAACCAGCCACCCTTAGGAGATGGACACTGGTATTTGTACGATATTGCGCAGGATCCCGGTGAGGTCAAGGATCTTAAGGCGCTCATGCCGCAACATTACCAGCGCATGTTATCCGCTTACAAAACCTTCGAACGTGACAACAAGGTGCAGCCAATACCACCAGGCTATTCGCAGTCAGGTCAGCTGGCCAAAAACTTCATACGTGATCAATCAAGATCCGCTGTTATCGTTGGACTGCTGACGTTGCTGGTGCTGTTACCGTTTTTTGTCGCCATTCGGATGCGACGTCACACGCTCGATACACAAAAAAAAATAGAGTAGTCTCCAGAATGATCACAGCCCGACAACAAGTTCGAGGAAACCCAAGCATATGAGCGCCGTACCCACAGAATTTGACTCTGCCAATGTAGCAGCCAAAGCAAACTCAGAATCTCATATGTATCAGCAGGAGCTGTCTTCGAAAGACCCAATGAAGTCGGTGCTTGAAGATAATCCTGAAATCTACTTTGTACCCCCGAAGCGAACCAGCGAATGGGGTACCTGGGAGTACAAAAAGGGTTCGTACTACGACACCACCATCGGCGCCAAGCACTCTTACTGGAAAGACAAAGATCTACCCATTGCCACTAAGGACATCGAACGACTGCGGTCGGATATGTTGAACTGGGGGTACTGCAAAATTGAAGACGCACTTTCAGCAGATCAGGTGGCAGCCATTCATCAGCGTGTTCTACAACAAGCCGAGGGCGAACGACTTGCTGGTATCGCACAGAAGACCCCAAGTGGTCAGAACATCAACTGTTGTGTCAACAAAGGGCAGTGCTTCGAAGGGTTGATTGAACAACACCCTTCAGCGGTTCAAGGCGGTCCCTTAGTGGAACAAATGATTACGGAAGCATTGGGAGAAAATTGGATTTGCACGTCGCTCATTGCGTCCATTTCTTTGGAAGGCGGCGTTCCGCAAGCCTTACACCAGGATCAGGATATTGCGCTCGACTCTAGAAGTCCGCTCACCATCAACATTCTCACGCCGATCACAGACATTGATGAAACCAATGGTGGAACATTAGTTATCCCTGGCAGCCATCGCATTTTGTCTGACGCGATCCGCGAGCAGAAACCTGTCGGTAAGCTGCCACCGGCAATTAACATTGATGCCAAGGCAGGCACAATGATCATTACAGACGGTCGTCTTTTACACAGCACCGGTATTAATCACACCGCCACGCCTCGCATCGTCATGCTTAACGGTATGCAACATCCCCTAATCCGGCAGCAGGAAAACTGGATGCTGTCCGTCAGGCCAGAAGTTCTAAAACGTGCAAGCCCGAAGCTTTTACAACGTATGGGCTATCAAGCAACTAACGCCGCTCAAACAAATGAAGGCCATGGTTTTGGCGCAAGAGGCTTAGTTGATGAGGCTGCAGGTTCTACCGTGAATTTTCGGCTCGCTGCAGACAGCGGTGATTACATTCGAGTGGGGGAATTAGGTCCAGATTCAAGCGCAGAAGAACTCAATGCTGCATACACGTTACGCGAGGTAGTAGGCCGTGCCAGAGCAAGCGGTCAAAGCGCGCCAGTAGGTATTGGCGGCGTGAAAATTAACCCTTAGGGTTAAACTTTTGCTGGGAAACAACCAGGGAGGCACTGCCTCCCTGGCCAATGCCTCTTAATACCTCTACAAAGAAACAGCCAGTTCTAAGCCGTAAGTTGCAGGCTCGTTCCAAGCAATAGCTTGTGTCAAACCACCAATGTAGGGTCCACCTGCTGACCGTTCGTCGGTCATGTTGCGTCCAAATGCGGTAACACGATAGCGACCATCTTCCCAAGAGTAGCTAATGGTTGCACTCAGATCATCCATGCTGTCTAGATGCCCGCGCGCGTTGTTGTCAGCGCTATTTTCCTGTTCGTCGGTCCACCGGTAAGAGAGCGTACCGCTTAGATCTCCTGAACCCAATTGAATGGTGTAATTCGTTGTCAAACCAAACGTGTTTTCCGGAGTTCTGCGAGAAGTGAGCCCTGAGTTGTCCGTGACGATACCGTCGCCATTTAAGTCGGCATCGTACTCGCTGTACTCAGCATCCAGATACCCGTAGCTGGCGCGCACAAACCACTCTGTTGTGATCTGGTACATCACTTCGAGCTCTGCACCGTAAATTTCCAGTTCTCCGGCGTTTCTAACGACAGTCGCAACATTGGAAAGGTCGATGGGAACGAGAATCGATTCTTGCTTGTCTTCATAGTCGCTTCTAAAGACGGCAGCATTGAGAATCATAGCACCGTCGAGCAAGGTGCTCTTCATACCAAATTCATAGTTGATGACGTACTCCGGATCGTATCTAGGGTCGATGTTGAAGTCAGCCTGACGTCCGAAAAATCCGCCACTCTTGAAGCCTTCGCTGTATGAACCGTAGAACATGAAGTTGTCGTTGGCCTGATAACGAAGCCCAAGTTTGGGCGTAACTTCTGTCCACTCATCCTTGAAGGTCGCTGGCTGGAAAAGCGCAGGAATGGCGTCACCAGCGGCAGGATCATAAAACTGACCACCATTTCCACCGAGGAAATCCTTCTCTTCCTTGGTCCAGCGTAGTCCTGCTGTTAGAGTCCAGTCGTTATTTATATGCCAGTCACCCGAAAAGAAGACAGCGGTTGACTCAGTTGTCTGTTCCTGTCCGTTGCTGGACAGCGTAGTGGCTGTCAGCGGCAGTGGTATTACGCCCAAACGCGACAATTGATAGTGAAGATGGCCAACATCCCATCTTTGTTCGTAGTCGACGTCCCAATAGTAGAGCCCCGCGACGAATTCAAAGTTATCGGAGAATTGCGACGTTACGCGCAGCTCGTGGCTCTTCTGGTGCCAATCGTTGAAGAAGCGCATATCCAACAAGTCTGCGGCGGCGCCGTCAAAGTGCTGATTGTTTTCTTCATCCATGTCGCGACTGGTGCCGATGTACGTCATCAGCACAGCACCTAGGTCCCAGTTGATAGTTGCAATCAATGTATCGTAGTCGTTGTTACTGTCATTGGTGCCGTTGGCTGAGTTGTTATCTTCATCATCCATGGCGGTTGCGGCACAGCCGCTTGCTCCACCTGTGAAACCAATTGATTCCAAAACACAAGTCAATTCAGCAGGGCTATTGTTGTTATGGTAAGCACCCTGATCGCTGTCATCTTTGAACTTCTCGTAGTGCAGTTTCAAGTCCAAGTCTTCAGTGGGTTCCCACAAAGCGGTAAAACCGTAGGTCTGAATATCGTCTCCGCCTACGTCTTTACCGAGCGTTCTGTTTCTAACATATCCGTCACTTTGAATACTCGCACCAAAGAGCTTCACGCCTGCGTTGTCGCCGAGGGGTACGTTGACCACTGCTTTGACGTCTTCACGGCCATGGTCGGCTAGCGTGCCGCTGATATCGGCACCCCATTCCTTGGTGACTGCACCGCGGATGATATTAATGATGCCACCGGTGGTGTTCTTGCCAAATAGCGTGCCCTGAGGACCACGCAAGATCTCGATTCGATCAATGTCGAAATTCTGCAATAACACACCGCTGGAAGTGCCGAGAAACATACCGTCCATCATGACGCCAATGGCTGGGTCGAAACTCTTGTCGCTTTCAGACGATGACACACCGCGGATGCTGATGGCTGCGCCACTGGCGATGCCAGGCGTTCTGCCGATAATCAGATTGGGTGAGTAGTTTTGAATGTCCTCGAGTCGGCGGACGTGAGCTTCTCCAAGTTCTTTGTCAATCGCACTTACGGCAATCGGGACGTCCTGAATGGACTCGGACCGCTTACGAGCGGTTACGACGATTTCTTCAATGACCCCCGCCTCGGCTTGCACGATCGGGCTTGCGACGCTGCTCGATAAAACCAGCAGTAAAGCGCAAGGCATTAAAGTCATCTTGTGTTGCCCGCGGGCAAACAGTGGTGCCAAATTCATCATATTCTCTCCATCTGGCGGCTAAAAAATCGCGGTTGTCACCATCCTCGGTATCGACACCGCGCTCACCCGAAATTCAGGCGTCGCCATCTATCCACAAATGGCAGGTTAAGTAAACAAAATGGCTATTAAAGCCACATAATCGCCGAAGTCCTGGACATATTCCGATCCATTACGGAAACTAATTACCAAATTGGTAACAATTGGAAATCATGCGCAATTTCGATCCTAATCAACTGCGCACTAATCGAATACGCCAGGGAATATCGGCTACTGAAGTGGCGAGGCGCATGGCGGTCAGCCCCGCGCAGATTCATCGGCTCGAAAACGGCGACCGGCGGCTGACTGTAGATGCACTGATACTCTTCTGCGACGCCATTAACATTAGCGTAGGCCAACTGTTTGCGCCCAATGTCATGGTGCCTGTTACGGGCGTCATCGATTCTGATTTTGAAATTCAACCACTACCGCCCAATGCACCCAATCAGATTCTGTCACCCCCGCTGATGGAGGACATGAGCCTGGTGGCTGCGGTGCGTTGGTCGGCAAGCAGGCGGTTCGCGCCAATGCGTGATCATGCGGTGTTCTACGACCGACATGAGAATGGCATCCCCGACTTCGCCTGGGATAAGCGTTGCGTGATCTTGCGCCGCAATGGCAGCCAGTGCCTCGGCTGGCCCACTCAACAAAACGGTAGCGTACACGTCAATTTTGGCGAAGGTCCGGTAGATTTCGACGTCGACGTGGTGTGGGCATCCCCAGTTATTGCAGTGATGCCGCCATTCGCGATTGCGGGTCTGCAGCTACCGACGTAGTTAGAACGCCGCGAGATACAGGTGGAATCGCTGGAATCAACGAACTGGTGTTGGCCCAGCTACAAATGTTGAACAATTACTTCGTGTAGAAATCATGACCGCGGTACAATGAGATCGACAATACCCAACCAGTACGATGATGGTTTTATCGCTTCGGCAAACTAGGCAAAACGACCCCGCAGAATGGTTCTTAATCAGCGGCGACCTTTGCATACGCCTCACCCGCCCAGTCACCATTGGTGTCGATGCCAACGGCACTCTGCAACTCAACGCCAAGCAGGTTATTACCGGACGCTGGCTCACCCTCGAGGTAGCCCCAGATGCTAATAGCGTTGCGATCAATTGGTTAGATGAATCCCTTGAGTTGCGCAATGCCGAACCTCAACAGGCTGAACCAGTACTCACACAAGGCACGCTGCTGAGACTGCCCCACAATGAGGTTTATTTAGGTCGGTCTATGCAACGCGGTAAGCGCTCCCAACTCATTGAAGTGGTCCAGCGCAGAAACGTAACAACACCGGCGCCTCAACCAGCAAAGAAAATCCAAGAGCCGATAGAGCCCATCGAACCAATTTCCGAGGCAATGCCTGAACTCGAACCAACCACTAAAACACGGTCAACGATCGAGCGTGCACAAGCCGCACAGCTTCCGCTACTCCCTCTATCGGAAGCTATCTCGGTGGTTGTACCATCGCCAATGTGGACGGCCTCAAACGAGCCAGTCACTCATGCATCAAGACCACCAAAACCGCCAGCCACTGAACGAGATCACAGCTGGCTTTGGGGCACTCTGGCTGTTGGTGGCATTGCCGTCATCCTTTACCAGCTTTACATACCAAGCACCCAGCAAGAGCCCGCATCTATTTCTCTACAGGCGCCCACAATCACGGAAAAAGTAACCACCACGAACGAACTGGCTGTGGAAATAGCGACATCTACACCCAACGAGGAAACCGTTGACACGCCAGTGCTGGTTACCCCGCCCGTTGGCGTCGATCAAACTTCAGTGCTTCCAACTTCGATTAGTCTTATCAAAACCGATAAAATCCCGTCTGACATCAACCCAGAATCGCTCATGCCGGATTCACTCATGAATGAAGCACAGGCGCTATTCGACATGGGCTACTACACCTGGCCAAAGCCAAGCGCCGCCGACACACTGGATGATCTCTTAGCGTTGGATCCAGCCCACAACGACGCGCTCGCCCTGCGGGATCGGATGGCATCATTGTTAATAGACAAGGCACGCCAGTCCTATACAGAGGGGCTTTTCGGCTCCGCGCGGGATCAGATCAAGGCCGTATTGGCATTTCACAGAAATCATGGTCCAGCGGTAGAACTGCTCATCAAATGGGATGAAGCCCGTCTGAATAGAAACTTAAACCGTGAACGCCTGCCATCTGGATGAGCTAACGTTCGACGATGCCAAGGCTCTTCTTGATTACCTACCTATCGGTAGGTAGTCTGCAACTTCACCCTACCTAAACGAAAACCGGATGACCCATCACACCACGTTTGCAACCCTACTCACCACGTTGTTAGTTACAGCGTTGCTTCCATTATCCAGTACTTACGCTGCAAACGCAGAAAAAGTTGTCGACGTCCAAAACGACGTAATGGACGTAACGCTCTTTCGCGGGGCTGCTAACAATACATGGTACGAGGTGTATTTTAATGCGCCACCTACGGCAGGTGCTGAAAATGTGGAGATGCAGACTCACGCCATTAATCTAAGGCCTAAGCGCGACGTAACGCTACACGTTGAAATTTATAATCCTAACGGCACTATTCCATTGATTGTGACACCGGGCGGTAACGGCGACACCCGTGGCTTTGGTGGCTTTGCACGAAATATGGCCGCGGCGGCACCTGAGCTGAAGGTCATTGTTTATGACCGGCGCAATCTCGGCCAGTCTGAAGTGACGTTTGGCAGCGAACCACAAATGGTTGAGGAAGGAGAAGACTTGCACGTGTTGATAGAACGCCTCGGCGTTGCCCCAGTAGTACTTTATGGTATGTCTTCCGGTGCCCGCTCCAATTTGATACTGACTTCTCGCTACCCTGAAGACATTGCTGCTTTGGTCATCGCTCCGCTCACGGGTGGGCCGCTCGCTGCTGTGCGTTTGTCGGAGGAATATTTTTATAAGTACTTGCACGACAAAAAACTAACCACCA
>JBNMMV010000153.1:0-9564 GCA_051270205.1 Limisphaerales bacterium | reverse complement strand
GGCGTTGAGGCGATCGGCCCGATTGATGACGATGGTTGCGATGCTCGCAGAGGTTTCATAGGTAACCAGATCGGTCATTTTGATTTTTCCAACCAATTGTTAAATGTTGGGCTGCGCTTGTCGTTGAACGCAGAGACCCCTTCTTTTGCGTCTGGATGATGGTCGCTGATTGCGGTTTTCGCGGCGATCTCGTCTAGACTCTGTTCCCAACTCAGCTCCTGGGCATTGTAGATGGATCGCTTCAACAAGCGCATGGATACTTGTGGACCGTTGGCGAATTCAGTGGCCATTGCCATGGCTTCGGTTTCCAGCTGATCGCCAGGCACTACTTCGTGGACTAGGTTTAAGGCCAGTGCTTCCTGGGCTGTGACTATTTTCTTGCGCATGATGAAGTCCAGGGTCTTTGCGACACCCATGGCTTCGACCAGGAGGTATTGTCCGCCTTCGTCAGGCAAAAGGCCAAAGCGTAAGGTCGCGCTGCCCATTCGTGCAGAATCGGCTGCGATACGAAAGTCACAACTGAGGGCGAGGGAAAATCCGGTTTGAATGGCTACTCCGTTAATGGCGCAGATGGTGAGTTTGTCTAGTGAGCGCAGCGTGCTGTTGAGCTTTTGAGAAATGGTGCGCAAACCGTTGTAGGTTCCCAGTTCATTGTCGTGGCCTGCAGGAATGCTGTCGACTAAGGGGTCACCACCCAGGTCGGCGCCACGGTACGCTTTTAAGTCATCGCCTGCGCAAAATGCCCGCCCTGTTCCGGTAAAGACAAGCACGCGCACGTTGTTGTCCATTTGGGCCTGGGTTATCGCTTCGATCAGGTCGCGTTTAATACCGGTGGTCATGCCGTTGAGGCGCTCAGGTGAATTGAATTGGAACCAAGCGATACCTGGTTCGCGAATTTCTAGCTCAAAGCCTGTAAAAGTGCCTGTTTTCATAGTTTCCTCCGAAAAATATTCTTAGCCCATAGTACTTAACCCATGATACTGCGCCAGGCCTCCAGGTCGTCCATCTTCAAATAAGGGTTCATCTGCTTCGTTTCGGCGATGGTTGCATTGGGAACATGGCCGTAGTTGTGGCCGGGTAGCAGTAGGGTGTCATCTGGTAGGTCTGACAGTTTACGCATGCTCGCAAACATGTCGTCGGAATTCGAACCTGGTAAGTCGACGCGGCCGCAACCATTGGTGAACAACGTATCGCCGGAAACGAGTGTGTTCTTAATCCGAAAGCATTGGCTTCCAGGGGTGTGACCTGGGGTGTGCAGGAACTCGACCTGGATATTGCCCAAGTTTAAAGTATCGCCAGAGTCGACTCGAACCAGATCCGATTCCGAGATTTCAGTCACTTTCTTTACGCCGTCTGCTTCGTGCTTGTTGGCGTAGACCTTAACCGGGCGCGCCGCCATGAGTTCTGCCACGCCTTCGACATTGTGACCACTAAAACTGCCGCCGACATGATCGGGATGATAGTGGGTGGCGAGCACAGCCGTTAGTTTATAGTCCATTTCATCGAGGCGTTTAATGAGTGAATCGATGTCCCAGGCGGGGTCAACGATGGCGACTTCCCGGCTCTCTCGACTGCCAATGATGTAGGTGTAATTTTGCATTGGACCGATTTCAATCTGTTCAACAACGAGTTCGGTTGGTTCTTCCCAGGCCATGCAAGGCTCCTTTCTGTGCAATTACTATGCGGATTTCTAGAACGGTTAACAGTAGCGTTAAAGGTTAGGCGCGGCCAGTAGTAGCTGGGTATTGGAGCGAACGCGAGTCTGTTGTAAGGCGGCATGCGGAATCAGACAAGCTTCTTCGGCATTGAGTCGAAGATTTCCGACTTTTGTCGGACCCAAAGCCATGAGCACGGCGTACGGAATGTTGTCCGGTAGCGTGAGCTCGGGTTGTAAGTTGCCGTCGACCCGCCAGACATTAAAGTCTTCGAATCGAGCGATGCGTTCTACTCCCGCCGCGATGTGTTCGAAATCGTCTTTTGGGGGAGGCTCAAGGTTCATATGCGCGATAGCGTGGGTAGAGTCCCAATGGTCTTGGGTAATTACCGCCTGGGCGAAAGAAATTATGTAGCGTTCGTAGGTCTGGGTTTGGAATTCTACAACGCGAACGCCATGTTGCAGCGCGTGTGGCGTCCAAGTTGGCACTTTTACGACATCGCCCACTGCGAGCGTGCGATGTTCCGTGAAGCTTTCCATGTGTGCTCTGGCGGAGGATTCTTCTGCAGATAGCGAGTCGCCTTCCTCGTCGATGGCACGGCGAATAGCTTCGTAGCTTTTAACGGCCTCTAGGTAGGCTGTGCGGAACTTGCCATCGTCTGAAAAGTCTTGGCGTAGGGTCTGATCCATGCCTATCCGAATTGTGCCGCGGCCGTCTGGCCAGGCAGCCGAATCGACATGCGTGACAATGTAGACTTCTTGTTTTTCCTCGTGAACCTCGAAGTACAGATCGCCCGAGATTGGTGTGGGGTCAGGATCCAATACTTTCAACAGTAGTAGGGGTAGGTTATTTGTGGCCCCGGGTATCGAGTTCAGGTAACGGGAAAGTGGTATATCTGCGCCTTGGTATTGAACGCTACTTTCGCCCCGTACCTCCATGCCGGTATACCAAATTTCCTGACCCCAGGGCTTTGGAATGGCTATTGGAACGAGCTTTACGGGCTGCGTTGGGTCGAGGTTATCGATGTTTGACAAATGTCTGAATCCGAGCAGTTTTCAACATAGGCATGCATTATAGTCGTTGTTATGAACATGGATACAGCATCACACTGGCCGCAAGCATTGCCTAGTCTCAAAGTTTGCCAAGCCGCTAGGAAAAGTCGCGATCCTCGCTTTGACGGTCGTTTTTTTATAGGTGTTGCAACGACTGGAATCTACTGTCGTACGACCTGTCCTGCTCGAATGCCGTTGGAAGAAAATGTTCGCTACTTTGTTACTGCCGCCCAAGCCCAGGAGCAAGCTTTCCGCCCCTGCATGCGATGCCGACCAGAAGCTGCGCAGCGGTTGCCTGAATGGACCTTGAGTTCAGATACCGTGTTGCGTGCACTACGCCACATCGAAGCGGGGTATTTGAACCATCAGCCGACAGCCGCCTTGGCCGGCGAACTTGGTGTTGGTGAACGTCAGTTGAATCGCTTATTTCAGTGTGAGTTGGGGGCGTCACCCAAGACCATTGCCTCTTTGTGTCGTGCAAAACTTGCCAAGAAGTTGCTTTTAGAAACGCCGCTTAAATTTACCGAAGTCGCCTTTCACGCCGGTTATGGCAGCATCAGTCGCTTCAACTCTGAGATTAAGAAGAGTTTTCAGCGTACGCCCCGTGAAATACGTGGAGGCAAAGTTGTGTCAGTGGGCAACACTATTTCGGTTAATTTGCCGGTACGTGAGCCGTACGATGCTCAGTGGATGTTTGATTATTTAGACAAGCGATCGCTGGTGGGATTGGAGCGTGTCACAAGCTCCGAACGTGGCTGGTTATATGAACGTAAGCTGCCTGGCAAAGAACAGCATTGGCTAGCAGTGCGTCATCATGAAGGCCAGCTTACGGCACAACTGCCCTTGGGGGATGAGCCCTTGCACAGCCTCTTATCACGTGTGCGATGTGTATTTGATTTGAACGCCGATGGCGAGACGATTCACCAATCTCTGCGTGGCGATGCCACCTTAGGCAAATGGGTGGGGCAGCGGCCTGGATTGCGGGTGCCGGGTGCATGGGATGGCTTTGAAACAGCTGTACGCGCCATTCTGGGGCAACAGGTGAGTGTCGTACGAGGTACAGATCTTGCGGCGAAGATGATTGATCTTTACGGCGAAGGTTTTTTCCCTTCCCCTGAGCAGCTTGAAGACAAAGACGTGGCAGAGATCGGCATGCCAGGAAAGCGTGGTGAAGCGATTCGTAGGTTGGCAGCCGGTGTGGCCGCTGGTGACATCAAGATCGGAGAGTGCGAACCCTATGACGAACTGCAGGAAGCCTTGGAAGATTTGCCTGGTATAGGCCCGTGGACTGCGAATTACGTTCGGATGCGTGCGCTAAAAGACCCGGATGCGTTCCCCGACAATGACTGGGTGGTCATGAAGGCACTCGATTGCAATGCCAAGTCGGCCAAGGCTAAAGCCGAAGCATGGCGCCCTTGGCGGGCATACGCACTGATGTATCTGTGGCACGCTTCACCCGAAATGCGTGCTGCACAGCAAACCACACCCCGCAACAAACAAATGAAGAAAGGCTAAGCCATGTTTTATTCATATGTCGAAAGTCCTATTGGTGCGCTTTTGTTAACTAGCGAGCGGACGGTGCTACACGGGCTGTACTTTTCGACCGGAAATAAGGCGCGTGGTGCCGATGCTGAGTGGGAGCGGTACGATGAACCGTTTCGTCGCGCAAAACGTCAACTTGGAGAGTACTTTGCAGGTGACCGGAAGCAATTTGATTTAGAGATTGATCCGCCAGGCACCGAATTCCAAAAATCCGTGCTCACCGCCTTGTTGGAAATACCCTACGGCGAAACTCGGTCGTATTTAGAAATTGCGGAGCGAATTGGTAACCCTAAGGCTGTGCGAGCGGTGGGTGGTGCCAATGGCAATAACCCCATAGCGGTTATCATTCCCTGCCATCGTGTTATAGGTAAGAACGGCAGTTTGACTGGATTCGGGGGTGGCTTAGATGTAAAGAGTAAACTGCTTGGGCTTGAGATGGGCCACACTGGTTTGTTTGCGTGAGTCTGTCTTGCTCTCGAACAGAGGGCGCGCTCGCAAAGGGCGTAATTCCAAAGGCTGGGTAAACCTCGGCTGGGTAGTAGAAAACGCCATTACTCACAACCATTCGTATCGCCTTGATCTTGGTCGAGGTACACAGCCATGTCATAGGTTGCTCGACGGAGAATTTCTGCATGGCTGAATCCGGTATTTTGGTACAGTTCGAGTACCCAACCGCGCATAACTTGGTTGATGTGGGTCATTTCATCGTATCCGGCAGCAAACAACAAAGGGGTTTGTGGGTTAGGCCCCTGGTTGTATCCATCTCTTAAGTCGCGCAAGGTGCCGAACGCGTTAGACGAAGATTTTCCGATGAAATAATCATTGATGCCAGCCTGGCTGTTGCTGTAGAAATTCCAAGTCTGATGTCACGCCGCCGCAGACTTCTACGAGTATTGTCTTAGCATCACCAAGGTTTGCTCGGCTCAAACCTGCGATGGCGGCACCGCAGGCAGGTTCCACTAACACTTGATGACTGTCCAATAATAAGCGGCAGCCAGCCACGGCGTCTCGGTCTGATACGACGACTGATTCAATAGGCCGGGTGGTAGATACCGAAAATGCCTGTTGGCAGATTTGGCGAGCGCCAAGAGAAGTGGCAATGCTTTCAATTGCGGGCAGTTCTACTGGTCGGTTGTTAGTTTGAGCGGCAGCAAAGCTTGCAGTACCGGTGGTTTCGACCGCAACTAAAGAGCTGTCTGCCCAGCCGTGAGTTTTCATGCCTTGTGCTAAACCGCTAAGTAGACCGCCACCACCCACGGCCGTCACCACTATGTCAGGGACTAATCCGGTCGCTGCCACCTCATCTATAATGCTGGCGTGGCCCTGCCACAGGAGCGGATCGTCAAATGGATGTAGATAAGCATCGCCTTTGCGTAACGCTGCTTGGGCGGCATCATTGGCTTCCTGCCAGCTAGCGCCGATTACAGTAGTTTGCGCACCGTGACACTCTATTAACGCGAGCGCTCGCTGGGTAGTGGTTTCCGGGACGAAAACTAAGACAGGAATGCCCAGTTGAGCGCCTGCATAAGCTGCGGCGATGCCGGCGTTGCCACCGGAAGAGGAGATGAATCGCTTGGCACCGTTCTGTACATGGCTTTGGCAGGCATGCCCTATGCCACGGATCTTAAATGAACCTGT
The DNA here is from genome assembly GCA_051270205.1 of Limisphaerales bacterium. Classification (GTDB taxonomy): domain Bacteria; phylum Pseudomonadota; class Gammaproteobacteria; order Pseudomonadales; family Azotimanducaceae; genus UBA4421. Next base: position 3,677 of record JBNMMV010000153.1, on the reverse strand, counting down.
CGGCTGCAGCGCGTCCATTTTCAACCAGACACTGCTACCCAATGGGTCGGACAGCGGTTGGGAGTAGAGTAAGGGTGTGTTCTGGTGCAAGGGCGTCATCTCGCTAATGCTATAGTAACTAAATAGTTACTTATACTCGTCCCTGCGACTTGTGGAGACCGGTGATTGCTATTTTCGTTGATTAAGGTAACTATATAGTTACTATGCCGCGTAAATCCACCTCAAAACCAGCTATTATTGGTGCCGTGATTGAACTCATCGCCTCAGAAGGCGCTATGGGTGTGCGCATTGATGGGGTCGCCGCATCGGCTGGGGTTAATAAACGGATGATTTATCATCACTTTAATGATCGGGAGGGACTACTCAAGGCGGTGTTCGCGCACTTAACCGGCATCGCCAAGGATCGAGGGCGGTCTGTGGTGTGGTTTGAGCACGCTTTTGGCAGTTCGAAGATCACCCAGGACAGTTCAGCATTGGCGGACGATGTGCTCATGCGGATATTGCTTGCTGAATATCTGCGAAAACCGCGGGCGCACACTGATCAAGTCTTGCAGTCACTCAGAGTGCAGGCGAAGCCCGTCTTTCGCTTGGCGAGTACTACTCGTTTTTCCAACCGGGCATTAGAGAAGCCATAAAGGTTGTTAAATCAGGTGCCAGGGTTTGCAGGGGTTTTTTACCGGGTTCCTCAAGCTGGACCTCGCCGGTTGTGTTATTCACTGTCAGGAAGTAGTCGGAATCAGGTTCTGCGACCGCAAAAAAGATAGCGAATGGGGTTTTGTTGTTGCGACAGGCGACGGCATGGCCAATGAGGTTTTCAATGAGATTGTCGACATCCTCTTGATTCCAAAGGTACAGCAGGCTTAGATCGCCATCAGCGGCGTGTGCCGGAATGTTGGCCGACCAATAACGCCCGTAGTGGGTTTTAATGTCATCGTGAATGGGGAATTCGAGCGCCGCTTCAAGGTTCTTGAAATCCATATAAGGAGAGGCTCGAAGTATGGGTAGCCATTTGATCTCTTGCTCACCGTTTTTGGATTGCCAATGGGTGCCTTGTTCGCATTCTGAAGGCCAGTCTGGGTCAAACGTTGCCTGTGGCGCACTTGTGTGGCTAAGGAAGCGATTAATAAAGGCGTCGGCTTCATTTTCTAAACTCATGGACGTCGCCGTGGTCGAGGGTGCGCGGGTCTACTCGCCAGCGTCGCCGCCAAGTCGAGGCGTTCTTGGGTAGTTAACTGGCCAACAAAGGCGATGAAAGCTTCATGGCTGGCTTTCTGTTGAGCATGGTGCCCTAGCCTTAATCTATTTAACACCTCTGTTAGTTTTTCTTCATCTATTGAGTCATCGTTCAACAAATCGCGAAACTCACGATGTATGCGCCCAAGTCGAATCGGCCGAGTGCCGCCTTTGCTCTGTCTAACGATTGGGCGCAATTCGTCCCTGCGGTCTTCAGGAAGCGTTTGTAGCCAACGAACGTAGCCACGGGTCGGGTCGAAAGTTGGATAAGGTCTAGATTGTTTGCCCACAACAAAGCCGAACAAAGCAAAGTTTGCAGCAACCGAAACAACTAACAGAATCGTGAGCGCGCGATTACTCATTGCTTTCATCCTGGTTGATCACAGAGAGTGAATCAGCAAAAAGTAGGGTGTCTATCTCATAGTCCGTTTCGGTACTGAAAGGATCACTCATGCCAACGCCGAAACCGATGGCGAGCGGTAGTAGGCAGGTTAGCGCTGCCTGCCAAGATACCTGCAAAAGTGGATGCCAGTTCTGGCTGAGCCGCTGCTGCCAGGTTAAGGCGCGCGGTGATGCAGCTGCCAGGATCCGGGTTTTCATTCCCAATGGCGCTGGTTCAGGGTGTTCCTGCAATTGTCTGTAGTAAGCGTCCAGGTTGGCGTCAGTGTCGCTGTCCCTATGATCAGTCATGCAATTCACCTTGAAAAGATTGGTCTGCTTTCTGCAGCGTTCGTCTTCCTCTAGCGAGTAGGGACTCAACTGCGCGGACAGACATCCCCAATATAATCGCTACCTGTTTTTGGTTGAAGTTCTGGACGTGTACTAAGAGTAAAGCTGCTCGCTGGTTGTGAGGCAATTCTCGCAATGCTGAGTTGTAGCGATTGAATCTCTCGCGGATAACGCGATCTGCATAGGCATTGTCGTCAGCGGGCTGATTTTCTACATAGTGCGTATCGTAGTCTGGTTTCTTACGACGAACCACGTCTATGAATTTGTTGTATAGAATTTTGTGTAGCCAGGTTTTGAACTGAACGCGGCCAGGCTTGTATTGGCGGGCTCGCTGCCAAACAACCAACCATATATCTTGTACTAGATCTTCAGCTAACTGTGAAGACTGAGCTAGGCGAAAAGCATATGCATACAACCCATCGACGTGGCGATTTACCAACGCCGTGAAGGCTTCTTTGTCGTGCTGGGTTATGGCATGCATAAGCTCGTCGTCCGTCACATGGGTTAGCCTGCTTGACGCGTTGCTCGTCGCATAGAAGCCATTTCACTACGCGTGACCTTGCCGTCTTGGTTGCTGTCAGCTTGTTTTAAACGATCCGCCCTGGAAGGTAGCTCTGACGCCGTGAGCTTACCGTCGGCATTGGCGTCTAACTTGGCGAACCCTGCGCGCTTACGTGCTAGTCCCTTGGTCTTGCTGTCACCGGCGCTATGCTCGGCCGGACTAAGGCTGCCATCGCCGTCTGTGTCGAGTATCTTGAAGAGTTCTTCATCCACAGACTTACGCATTGCCAGACGTCTTTCCGACTTATCGCCGCGGTTGTTTCTATGCTCACCACGCCGATCGTGGTGCATCTTTCTGTCGGGGCTTGGACCGTTTTCAAACTCCGCCAGCGTTACAGCATCGTCGTTGTCCTGATCGAGAGCGTCAAAGCGTTGCGCTTGGCGAACTTCGACATCGGCAATGATGATAGGGAAGTGTCCACGAGGCTCGGCCGCCACATTTGTAGAAAGTGCGCATGTCGCCAAGCCAATTAAGCCGAGTTTCGCGAGTTGGGTATGAGTTTTCATATGTTTCTCCGTTAGGGTATGTGTGCTCCCGTATTGGCTTATACGCATGAAGTTTCAAATCCCGTCGCTTTATTTTTCGTAACGAATAGCGGTGACGCACCAGTTAAACTCGCGCTTGTCGTGCTCGGGTCTATGAATACGTTGGGGTCCATTGTTACGTTGTTCGTCAATGGCCACTTCATCGCCTACGTGTTTGCCAACTAGGGCTCTTGCCAGGGGCGCGTCAATACTGATGTAGCCTTGTTTGCTGTTGATTTCATCTGCACCGACGATGCGAAAGCAATGTAGTTCACCTTGCTCATCTTGTAGCGTGACATATGCGCCAAAAAAGACGGTTTCTGTGTCGGAAGGGGCTCGCTCGACAACAGTTAGTTCATCCAGACGTTTACTCAAAAATTGTATGCGGCCGTCGATTTCGCGCAGTTGCCGTTTGCCGTAAATGTACTCTGCGTTTTCCGATCGGTCGCCTTGCGCCGCAGCCTCAGCAACTTTTTTGGTTACCTCCGGGCGTTTTTCTTTCCACAAAAAAGTGAGTTCAGATTGTAGCGCCTGGTGGCCGTCCACCGTGATGTAGGGGGAGCTTTTAGGTCGTGGTGGGCGGTAGCGGCTCATGAATGGTGTTGTTAACGACAATGTTTTTAGACACC
>JBNMMV010000152.1:0-9582 GCA_051270205.1 Limisphaerales bacterium | reverse complement strand
GTTTTGTACTGCCCCGCCAACAAAGTGCCGTAAAGATAGGTGGGTACCGACGACCCGAAGGTAGATAGATAAGCACCTAGATTCGCTGTGGTTTTGACCCTCAAACCCGTGAAACGTCCCAACTCGTCCATGGCAAGTTCAGCTGTAGTTTGGTGGTCGCGGCCATGTGCATCCGCCAAAAAGCTCTCGCTGCGTTCTGCGACCCACTTAATGGGACGACCTAGTTTGCCTGCCGCCCAAATAACCGCTGTTTCTTCGGCATAGATGAATATCTTTGAACCAAAGCCACCCCCTACATCTGGCGCGATAATGCGCAATTTGTGTTCTGGGGCGATTTGCACAAAGGCGCTGAGAATTAACCGTGCCAGGTGTGGATTCTGACTGGTGGTGTACAGCGTATAGTCATCCTTCGCCCTGTCGTAAATTCCAATGCAGGCGCGGGGTTCTATGGCATTAGGGATGAGTCTGTTATTGCTCAGCTCAAGCGTAGTCACATGCGCCGCTTTCGCAAACGCCATACGGGTGGCGTCTTCATCACCTAAACCCCATTCGAACGCCAAATTACGATTGATGCCTTCATATATTGGCTCGGAGACGGTGGCCTGGTTTGGATCAACTACGGCATCAAGCTCTTCGAAGTCTGTATGCACAAGCTCTGCGGCCTGGCGCGCGGCATGCACAGATTCTGCAACCACTAACGCATAAGGTTCGCCTACATAATTAGCAACGGTCGCGGCCATAGGTGGGTGGGGGGCCGACAACATGTCGCTGCCGTCTTTACTTTTAACAAGCCAACCGCACGGAATGTCTCCCTTGCCATCGGCAACCATTTGCGCGCCCGTATAAATGGCAACTACGCCTTCGACAGAGAGGGCTTCGGTACTGTCGATGTTATTGATCCGCGCTCGTGGGTAAGGACTACGACAAAACGCACCATATACCTGGCCAGGCTGGTTAATGTCGTCCGTGTAGTTACCCGTGCCGGTGATGAACCGCGCATCTTCGCGCCGTCGCACCGATGCGCCTATACCATTAGGTTTCGGGTCAGCAGTAGTGGCATTTTCACTCATGTCATTCCCTCGCGTCGGATACGGCCTGAATCGCGCGCACAATATTGTGATAGCCCGTACATCGACAAATATTGCCTTCCAAGCCTTCGCGGATCGATCGGTTGTCTAGCCCCGGATTGTTTTCGACTAAATCTATCGCTTGCATAATCATGCCCGGGGTACAAAAACCACATTGAAGACCGTGATACTCCCTGAAGGCTTCCTGCATAGGGTGTAGGTCATCGACAGTGCCGATTCCTTCGATGGTGGTCACTTCGGCGCCATCTGCTTGGCCGGCAAGGATGGTGCAAGACTTCACGGCCTTACCATCCAAGTGAACCGTGCAAGCGCCACACTGAGAGGTATCACAACCTACATGAGTGCCAGTGAGTCCCAATTGAGTCCGCACTATGTCGACCAACAATGTGTTCTCAGCGACATCAAGTTCGTGTTGTTTGCCATTGACGGCCAACGAAATATTCATCAGTTCTTTTCTCTCCTCGCCAAATCTAAAGGGCCAAAATCTATAGCGCTAAAATCTATAGCGCTAAAATCATGGCTACCGCCAATGCACCGAAGGCGATCAGCCAAATATAGCTGTTACCCGCAACTTCAAATCGCGGCTTTTTGGAACTATCCGAAATCTCTGGCTGGGGCGCGGGCGCCGCCATTTCCACATCACTCGGAGAATGACTATCAGGCTGGCCGACTTGAGCACAGAAGGCGCCAAAAAAATCATCCGCCATTTTCCTCGCCGCACCATCAACCAACCGACTGCCTATTTGCGCAAGCTTGCCACCGACGCTGGCCTTCATTGCATAGTTAAGTCTCGTACCGACATCAATTTCGGTGAGGGTGACTTCGGCTGAGCCTTTACCGAAACCTGCAGCACCACCCTTCGCAGCCCCACCAATGGTGTAGCTGGTAGGAGGTACTAAATCAGTCAGTGCAATTTCGGCTTGAAAGGTGGCGCTCACCGGTCCGATTTTCGCTTTTATCTTGGCAACAAAAGCATCATCGCCGTTGCGCTCTATAGTCTGGCAGCCAGGAATACAGCTTCCTAAAACTTCGGGATCATTAAGACTTGCCCAAACCTTTTCTCGGCTTGCCGCAATCTCATACTCGCCACTCTGCTCCAACTCGCGCCTCTTTATTATTCAAATTCCACCAGACCACAAAGGGTGCATCAATTGCTTAAGATAGGCAATCACCAGGGCCTCAAGCCAGTTCGTTCCTGCCCCCAGTTGAAGGGTTTGGGTTGTTCAGTTCGATTCGGCCTCTGATCTAGAACAAATACCTAAGGTGGCCGCTCAATCTAAAATTTTCGTCTGGGACAGACCCTAATCAATTCTGGCCGGTGAACGTCTCGCCGTTGAACTTTTCTCGTACGGTAAATTCGCTGGTGGCTTTGCGTCGCAGTTTGGTCAGTTGTTTTTTGGGTTTGCCAATCGGTAACATGGCGGCAAATGCGTACTGATCTGGAATGTCTAGGAGCGCCTTCAGTTTGGGTTCTTGGCCAGCGAGAAAAGTGGTTAGTGTGCCGCCATACCCTTCGTTACGGGCAGATAATAGGATGTTCCAAACAAACGGATAAATGGACCCCCCGGAAATAACGCCCACCCGTGGAAGTTGGCTGTCGAAACTTGCAACAACCGAAAGATCAACACAGACAATCAACACAACTGGCGCACCGCAAATTGCATCCACCATAGGCATAGGTGGCTCGGTCGCGGCAATCTCGGCATCACTGAGTTGGGTCGGGTTAATGGTGTTCCACGGCGCTTCGCCCGCTTTCACTTGAGCCACGTAGCGCTGAAAGGTAGGGACAATGAGCGGCTTCAAGGCAGTCTTCGTTTCTTCACTTCTGACCACAATTACCTTCCAGCCCTGTCGGTTACCACCACTGGGTGCGAAACGCGCGTTTTCAAGGATGGTCTCCAACACTGAATCGGGTACCGAATCATCAGTAAAATCTCTGGCTGCGAAGGTTGTTCGCATGACCTCATACAAATCCATCTCGTTCTCCTTTTTGTGTCCCCAAACCCGCCATTTCCAGGCAAATTAGGGCTAATAAAGTTTTACATTGTCCTCTATAATAAGGGTGGACAAGGCGCTTGCCCGAGTTCACCCTTGCGGCACCAGGGTCATCAAACACACACCACTAGCGGTGAACGTAAACGGAATGATCAGACACTGAAAGGAAAACAGCAAAATAATCAAAATAATAAGGAAGTAGGTATTAGGTATTAGGTTGCATGACCACCAGAATCATGTCGCCTGGTTAAGTAACCACCTGCAGTAAGCAGGTATATACAGGGACCACACATCAAATATGAATAGCTTCGAAGACAACTCAAACACAGAACTGCCACCAGAAGTACTTATGCGAGGACTTTTGCGCGCATACTATTGGATGGACGAATCATTGCAGAACGGCCTACAACGTGCCGGTTATCGCCCGCGTACACGTACCCAGACCATGATTCTCATACACATTTCTAATGGCGTCACTCGCGCAGCAGAACTGGCACGCGCCTTGGGCGTCAGCCGCCAAGCAATTCAGCAACAAATAAACGATCTGGAAGAAGATGATTTGGTTACTCAAATCCCCGACCCTACCGATCGGCGAGCTAATCGCATCGTGTTTAGCGAACGCGGCGCAGCGCTAATCAACCAAGCATTGGAAACCTTGCGTGGTGCTGAACAGACCTTAGCGATGCGTCTCGGCTACGAAACCGTGGGCCAGCTAAGAAACGGTCTGATGAAAGATTGGGGCCCTGTTATCGGCGACCAAAGAGCACCTGGCCGCAAACGAAGCGTTTAACCTTCTCTGCAGTCGGGCTAAATTTAGGCTCGACTGCACCTTCTCCTACCACTCATTACCATTTTATGCCCAGCTACGCCTGCTCAAACCCTCCATAACCATTTCGTCACTTGCTTTGCACAGCGGTCCCCAGCGAGCCTAATCTACGGCTAACTTACTAAAGGACAGAGCCATACGTAGAGCCACGCTATTAATTTTCACTGCTGGGATCTGGGCTTTCGTTTTCGCAGGCACAGCCAGCGCTGACACCCTCACCGTGACCATAGCCAATGTCCATAAGGGCGAAGGCAGTGTCATGGTTCAAGTTGCTTCAAGCGAAGCAGAATTTAAAGACGAGGCAGAACCTGTCGCAGCTATTATGCAACGTGCCACAGCAGGCGAGATGAGCTACAGCATCACGCTACGGGCAGGCACTTATGCTCTACAGATCATGCACGATAGGAACGGTAATGGAGAGCTGGACGCCAACTTTGTCGGCAGTCCTTCTGAACCCTGGGCATTTTCAAATAACGCGACGGGGAAGTTTGGTCCGCCAAGTTGGGCCGACGTACAGTTCGAAGTCAATGGCGCAACCACTCAAACTATTCAGTTGAATAAGTAGGTTTTTATGCAACGCAGAAAGTTTCTACACACAGCTCTAACTGGCGCCACGGCTCTTAGCACCACGGCGTTAGCACCTTCAAGCGCGTGGGCAAGTCGACAACCCGACACTTGGCAAGCAAGCTTTCACAACGCGTTGGATGAACAACCATGGCTGGTGGGGTACGCCACAGCCGCGCAAGAAAGCTACAGCGGTGCTGCGTAAACCACAGGTAAGTGGCCAGCAGACTTAACCGGAACACTATACCGCAACGGTCCAGCACGACATGAAATTGGCAACCGTCGTTACCATCATTGGTTCGATGGCGACGGCATGATCAATGCCTATCGCATGTCGAATGGCAAAGTCAGCCATCAGTCAACGTTCATCAACACCTACAAATATGCTGCTGAGAAGTCAGCTGGGCGTGCGCTTTATCCCGGATTTGCGTCTATCCCTCCCAATCCGGCGCCCGTTACCAGCCCAGACAGCGTAAACCCAGGCAACATCAGCGTCTTGCACCATCACGACAAACTTCTGGCGTTGTGGGAGGCAGGATCGCCTTGGGAGATAGACCCAGAAACACTAGAGACAGAAGACGTCTAGCCCTTTTCACCCCATACCAAAGGCGTACCTTTTAGCGCACACCCACGCGTAGAAGCAGACGGTACGTTGTGGAATTTCGGCTACCTTTCAGCGGCAAACCTATTCGTACTTTGGCACATCGATGCGCAAGGCAAACTGGTTAAGGTTGGCAAGGTCAACGCAGATCCAATGACTATGGTTCACGATTTCATCGTCACCAAAAACCACTTGGTGCTGCTACTGCCACCTTTTAACTTCGACGCCTCTGGCACTGGCACCTTTTTGGAGTCTCATAACTGGCAACCCGATGAGCCCACGCGTGTGTTGGTGGTCGATAAGAACGATTTCGACAACCACTACTGGCTCGAATCACCGTCTCAATGGGTGTTCCATTTCGGTAATGGCTGGGAAGACGACCAAGGCGTTATTCGGTTCGATGCTGCGCGCGCAGACGACCCCCTGGTAATGATCAACACTTTCCGCGACGTTATGCGTGGGCATGTCGGGGAAGGCGGTACTAGTCACCACCACCACTACCGCATCGATACAAAGCGTAAGAAAATAACCGAAGCCCCGATGTTTGGACCAAACTTTGATAGCGAGTTTCCTTGCATAGATCCGCGAGTGAGCTGTCGTCAGAACGATCGATTGTTCATGCTCAGCCATACACAATCTAAGCCGGTAGTGCAGTAGGAACAGACGGATGGGTCATTGGCACTGCACTAGATTGGCAATATAAAAAGACCCTGCTCAACGTTTTTGACGCAGACCATGTCGACGATGGACCTGTCGCCACCGCCACGCTTGAGTACTTTCTGCCGCTTGGACTACACGGAAAGTTCGTTTCTCAGACATGAAGCACGTCCGCATATTGGCCTACACAGGGCTCTTTTGCATTGGCATTAGGGTAACCAACTGGTTTATCGACAGTGACGTGGCGTTCTGGGGATCGCTCGCGGTTTCGTTCTGCATTGGCTGGTCTATCAACTTATCCTTCTTTCTTCTGGAGCGTGTTCTAAGCCCCATTTTCGGCCCCTATCTGGCGCCGATTCCAATTACTGCTATTGGTCTGGCGGTGGGATTACTCCTCGCAGGCAGCCTAGTTGTAGGCTCGCCTTTGTTTTTCTGTACTGAAAACTATTTCACTCTAGCTGCAGGGGTGTTTTTTGGCATAGTCGGTTTTCTACTCTTCAGTACCCGCGATCGGCTCCGGCAAGCTCAAATAGAACCTCATTTTTTGTTCAATACGCTTTCTAATATCGCCAGTTTGATTCACAAGGACCCAGACACAGCTGAGAAAACCTTGCTGAATTTGACAACCCTTTTGCGTGCCACCTTGGATCGCACCCGATCCCAAACCACCACGCTTCGCTAAGAGCTGCAAATCGCTGCCGCCTACCTAGATATTCAAGCGACGCGCATGCACGGGCGGCTAACTTACGCCATAGATGAGTACCAAAGCCCGGAACTAGACATGGGTGAATTGGCACTGCCGCCTTTGATTGTTCAACCGCTCATCGAAAACGCCGTAAAACATGGAATCGAGCCCAAAGAATCGGGCGGTCACATTAATATTTGTGTCACTAAGAATGACACCACACTAACTATAGCGGTGGAGGATAACGGCCAAGGCATACCCGCAACTGGCGCTGTGCGCGATGATTGCACAGGCTTGCAGAATGTTCGGGACCGATTATCGGCGCTCTACGACAGCGCGACTCTCACCCTTATCGAGCCCCCCAACGGTGGCGTGCATGCGTTAATCACCCTACCTCTCACGGAATCTGACGACTAAACCGTCAAAAATGTGACCCACTTCTCAGTACCGTCGAGAACGACTGCCTAAACTAAATGTGACTTGAAGCCATGGAGGTGCATCTTGAGTTCACTTGGATTAAATAGATTAGAAGGCCGTTTGTTTAGCGATTCTGGGCACCTGTGCATGGTGGTAGAAATTGACGAACCAAGCAGCATGGGGCGAATCAGCTACAGTCTTGACGGTGAGCGGCAGGTCAAGGACCTCCCCATTATGGAGGTCTCACGTCTGGTCGCATCCAATAGCCAAGCTGCCCTAAGGCATTCATCAAAAAAAGTAGAGGTCAAACACCGCATCGACGAACGAGAAGGCGGTTTCTACGCAAAAACACGCGAAGGTGACATGGGACCATACGCATCCTTAGAGGCTGCAGAGTCCGCCTTTCAAGAATACATCGAAGAGCAGAAGCTAACGAACACCCCTGGCCGCTAGTCCCCCTGCCGGCTAGTCCATATTGATGGCATACTTCTCCAAAAGGAGCAGGTATGTCTGATCAATTGTGGCAGCATTTATGGCAACTAGGCGCGCAACAGCTAGCCGAAGGTATACGCGACAAAACGTGGTCTGCCGCCGAGGTTGTAGATTCTGTCTACAACCGCATTGATGCCAAGAACCCTAATCTAAACGCCATTGTGCTTGAGGATCGCGATCAAGCACGCGCTGCCGCCACTCGCGCAGACGCCGCAGTATCTTCCGGCCAACCTCTCGGCCGGCTGCACGGCGTACCCGTCACCATAAAAACCAATGTTGATGTAGAGGGTAAACCCAACAGCAATGGCATTCCGGCATTTGCAGGCAATATAGCCCCTGGCAATTCACCCATCGTGCAAAATCTACTAGACGATGGCGCGATAATTGTTGGCATGACCAACACCCCAGAATTTTCCATGCGCGGCACAACGAACAACCCACTCTATGGTCTTACTCACAATCCTTGGGGGGAACGCATGAGCCCTGGAGGGTCTTCTGGCGGCGCAGGTGCCGCAGCGGCAGCAGGTTTTGGACCCATTCACCACGGCAATGACATTGGCGGCTCACTAAGATTCCCTTCGACCGCCTGTGGCGTCGCCACGGTAAAGCCCGGCCAAGGGCGAGTAGCATCCTATAATCCATCTGCCAAGGCTGAGCGAGGCATGCTCTCTCAATTCATGTCCACCCAGGGCATTATTTGTCGTGACGTTGCAGACGTTCGTTTCGGTATGCCGACCGCGGTTAAGCACGATCCACGAGACCCCTGGCATGTGCCCATGCCTTTTGCCGGAGCCACCCCGACAGCGCCTCTGAAAGTCGCCTACACCAAAAACGCACACGGCTACCCCATGCACCCCGACATAACAGCCAATCTGGAAAGAGCGGCCAATACCCTAAGCCGTGCCGGTTATATTGTCGAAGAAGTTGAACCGCCACCAATAACAGAACCCGCTCAGGGTTGGTTCAGTGTCGCCATTCTCGAAATCAAGCTCACCTTAGGGCCACTCGCGGATCAGTACGGCAGCCAGACAATTCGAGATATTTTCGACAACTTCTACACTATGTCTAACATGGTCGACTTAGAGGGTTATTTTACCGGCATTGCGGAGCGGACCCGCATGCTTAGAGAGTGGAGTGTTTTTCTCAATGAATACCCACTCGTGCTAACCCCTTTCTTGATGCAACCGACGTTCGACTACGACTACGACGAGACTTATGACGGTCTCAAAGATTTGTTTGATTCCGCCATCTACAGTTTCGGCCTGAATTACATAGGCTTTCCAGCAGGCGTGGTACCCGCGGGCCTGGCGGACGGCATGCCTTCTGGGGTCCAGGTAGTTGGCCAAAAATTCCGTGAGGATCTAATTCTCGATGCATTGGAAGTCATCGAAACCGATGTTGGGGTAATGTCCCGGCGCCTATGGGCCAACGATTGAACCCAACCGCCATCATCGTCGACGACGAAGTTCACCTCACCGATTATCTTGAGGAGAAGCTTAAGCGCCTGTGGCCCGAACTTGAGATTCTTGGCACTGCAGTCAACGGCTTACAAGTTGCAAACCAGCTTAGATCATGCCAGATTGTTTTCGTCACCGCCTTCGATCAATATGCTGTCGCTGCTTTCGACCACGCAGCAGTCGACTATCTGCTAAAGCCAGTAACGGAAGAACGGCTGGCACTCACGGTCGAAAAGCTAAGGCATGAACCCGCAACCCCTAACATAGACATACGAGGCATTCTAAACCAACTGAAACAAACGCCCCAACACTACCTACAGTGGATCAGAACAGGCACAGAAGGCGTTACAGAATTAGTTGCTATAGACGATGTTGTCTATTTTCAAGCCGACCAAAAGTACACGTCTGTATATACTGAAAACCAAGAGCACTTTATTAGGACTTCTAGCAAAGAGTTAGAAGCCGAGCTAGACCCAAACAAATTTTGGCGAATTCATCGTGGCATTATCGTTAGCGTACCCGCCATTAAGAGTGCGCGACGCGATTTGCGCGGGCGCTACACGCTGACCCTAAACAAGCGAGCTGAAACAGTGCGCTCTAGCCAAACTTACAGTCACCACTTCAAGCAAATGTAATGTCAGACCTAAACCTCTATTTCCAACGCATTCACTACACCGGCACACCAGCTACGGACTACGCGACGCTCGCTGCAATTCATCACCAACATCTTATGCACATTCCGTACGAAAACGGCGACGTGCAATTGTCTGTGGCATTGGATTTCGACTTCAAGCGTATTT
>JBNMMV010000151.1:0-9588 GCA_051270205.1 Limisphaerales bacterium | reverse complement strand
TGGAAGTTATTCGGCTCCCTGGATATACGGAAGACGAGAAACTCAATATTGCGCAGCGATATCTTGTCCCCAAACAAACTAAGCTCAATGGTCTAAAAGTCAATGAACTCGCCATCTCTGATGCAGGTTTGCTGGACATCATTCGCTACTACACCCGCGAGGCAGGGGTCAGAGGACTTGAAAGAGAAATCGCTAAGATTGCAAGGAAAGTCGTTAAAGAACAGGCGCTTAAGAAGATATCCCGAGGCTTGGTTGAGATCGACTCCGAGGATTTAGAAAACTTTAATGGCGTACGAAAGTTTAACTACGGTCTAGCCGAGGATGAAAACCACGTAGGCATAGTCACCGGCTTGGCGTGGACACAAGCGGGCGGTGAGTTGTTAAGCATTGAAGCCGTCATGGTGCCTGGGAAAGGCCGCCAAACTAAAACCGGTTCGCTGGGTGACGTCATGCAGGAATCTATCCAAGCGGCACTTACTTTCGTTCGTAGCCGAGCAGACGCTCTTGGCTTAGCTTCCGATTTCCACGAAAATTGCGACTTACACATTCACGTCCCAGAAGGCGCGACACCAAAAGACGGGCCGAGTGCTGGCATCGGAATGTGCACTGCGGTGGTCTCAGTTGTTACGGGAATTCCAGTCAGGGCGAACGTCGCTATGACAGGAGAAATAACGTTGCGCGGACAGGTGCTACCTATCGGTGGACTAAAAGAGAAGCTGTTGGCTGCTCATAGAGGTGGCGTGAAGGAAGTTATTATTCCTCACGAAAACGAGAAAGACCTAAAAGAGGTGCCTGACAGCGTGAAGGACAATATTCAGATCCACGTGGTCAAGTGGATGGATGAGGTGCTAGAAATTGCGCTTGAACGTCTTCCGGAACCCAAATTAGTCGACGCAGAAACTGTTGAAAAACTCGCAAGTGGCGAATCTAAAACGGAACAGGCGAACCCGAAAGGCTCAAACCCAGGAATTAGCCCACACTAGACATGCATATTAAGCATGACTCGTGCTTGCGCGGGGCTATTGGTGTTGGTATAAAACGTCGATCCCATAAGGGATTCAGTATCGAAAAGACAAAGCTGGACCACAACGTGTTTGAAGCTTTGTTATGTATTTCACTACGAGGGGTTTAATGTGAACAAATCGGAATTAGTAGACCATATTGCTGAGTCAGCAGACATTACCAAAGCGGCAGCTAGCCGTGCATTGGATGCGACTATTGAGGCAATTACACAATCGCTAAAAGACTCGGAATCTGTTTCGTTAGTAGGGTTTGGGACTTTTCTAGTTCGTGAGCGAGCAGCTCGAACGGGTCGCAATCCTCAAACTGGTGCGGCCATTCAAATTAAGGCAGCAAAAGTTCCAGCATTCAAAGCGGGGAAAGCGCTCAAAGATGCACTGAATTGAGCGATAGACTGTCTTAGATGTTCAATAGCGTTTAAAATCGCCATCTAGATAGTGTTCTCTATTTTGGCTTCCTAGTAGACTTTGGTTTCCAAAAGGACATTTGCTTGCAAAGAAGGAAGGGGCGCGTCTTGCGCCCTTTTTTCGTGTGTAAGCGAAAAATCTTACCAAAAGTTTGAAGTACTAAAAATTGATAAGTATTGATAACTAAAAGATATTGATAAGTAAAAGATATTGATAAGTAAAAGAAACAACCAACCTAAGAGATTGTTCTGATGTTACAGAAACTTAGAGACCAGACACAAAACACAGGCTTTAAAATCTTAGTCGGCGCGATCATCGTCGTTCTGACTTTATTTGGATTTGGTGCGACCAGCTTGTTCTTGGGCTCAGATCCTGAAATTGCCAAAGTAGGCGACTACTCGATTACTCAAAATGTTGTTGCGGTAGAAACTGAAAGAGAGCGAATGCGCATTCTCAACCGCATGGGACCAGAGTTCGATCCTGCAAACATAGATCGCCAGCAGCTTTCAGAATACGTTGTTCAACAGGTCGTCAACAAACAAGTGGTCTATCAAACCGCAGCAGAGCTCGGTTTGAAAGTGCCAGAGTCTGAGGTGAACGAGGCGTTGGTCTCTGCCCCGGCTTACCAAGTTGATGGCCAGTTCAACGAAGCGATATATCGCCAAGCGCTGCAGATGCAAGGTTTTAACCCGGTGCAATTCTTAGCAGAATATACAAGCGCGCTTAGCTCAGAAGCGATGCAGAATGCAATTATTGAAACCCTGGCGATTACTGATTGGGAAATTGCTGAAATCGTACGAGTTATTAATCAGCGTCGCGACTTGGCTTATCTAGCGCTAAATGTTGAAGACTACCAATTACAAGTGGACGCAACTGATGAAGAAGTGGCGCTACGATACGATGAAGAACAATCTGCATTTTTGACTGAACTCGCGGTAGACGTGCAATTTGTGTCGCTCACTGTGGATAGTTTGATTGATGACCCACGAATTGAAGTTACCGCAGAGGAAATTGCGGCTCAATATGAGGAATCTCGGGCAACAGCACTGCGCGATGAGCAACGTGACTCATCCCATATATTGATAACAAGCGGAGATCAACGATCGCCTGAAGAAGCACAGGCACTGATAACAGAGTTGGCGCAGCGTCTTGCCGATGGCGAAGACTTCTCGACCCTGGCTTCGAATGAATCAGAAGATCCAGGTTCTGCACAATCTGGAGGTTCTCTAGGTGCTGTCGGAAAAGGAATTTTCGACCCGGCATTTGAAACAGCTTTGTGGTCGCTTGAAACCCCGGGTGATATTTCAGACCCGGTCGAGTCCTCCTTCGGTCATCACATAATTCGACTCGATAAAATAGTAGAATCTGAGTACCCAAGCCTGGAAAGCCAAACGGAATCCCTGACCAGCACTGTAAGAAGAATGAAAGCACAGGACTTATTCGTTGATATGGCGCGGTCGCTTGAAGAACTGGCCTACGACGAACAAACAAGCCTGACTCAGACTGCCGAAGAACTCGGTCTCGTTCTCGAGGAACGATTGAGCATTACGAAGGCCACTGACGATGAAAAACTGAGCGCCCCAGCGCTAAGCGACGCGGCTTTCAGCGCAGAAGTTCTCAACGGTAACAACAGCACTGCAATTGCCTTTGGCGAAGATGAGCTCATTGTATTGCGTGTTAACGAACAGTATCCGCCAGAGTTGAAACCACTGGAAACCGTACGTGACGAAATTAGCAAATCTATTGTCCGTGAAAAAGCACTGGCGTTGATCGAAGAACATAAGTCGCAAGGTCTCGCTCGCCTAGAGGCAGGTGAGAGTGCAAGTGCAATTGCCAATGACATAGGTGGCAAGTGGCAGGTATTCGAGGCCGCAAGCCGAGGTGCAAGAACCACTGCAGATTCAGAGCTACCCAGTGCTATTCGAATTTACGCGTTTGGATTGCCGAGACCTCCAGCAGGGGAAAAGTCTGTTGGCGCGGTAGAAGTATCTGAAGGTGCAGCACTGGTAACCGTCACCCGGGTTATACAGGGTGATTTGGATGCAACCCTGGCAGCAGAAGCGTTGGAAATAAAAGAAGCTGCACAGAATCGCAGCGCACGAATAGATTTTCAGAGCTTGATTCAGGCAGCCGAGAAAGAATTGGGTGTTGAGCGGCCAGCGCCACCTGTGGCAGAGAGCTAACCGCCTACGACATTGACATGCAGCACCAGCCCTTGACCAGGTTGTAGGTATTTCTTCGCGTCTAGACTGTTCCATCTGACAATTTCAGTTATTGAGACATTAAACTTGTTGGCAATTCGATCGAGTGAATCACCACGCCTCACTTTATAACGGACGGTGCGGACAATTTTTGCGGTCTCGGTGAGACCAGGTAAGGTCAGTACGCGACCTACCGAAAGCGGATCCTTGGGGCCAACGTGATTCGCGATCATCAACTTGCGTAGATTGACCTTGTACTTTCGAGAGATGGTCCACAGTGACTCTCCGTTTTTAACTGTGTGGCTGGCATGTTCGGTGTTTTGCCCAGGCGGAGTTGCATGGGTTTTCCCTGCAGCGGGAATCAGCAGTTTCTTACCGGCACGTAGATTTGTGTTACGTAGGTTATTTGCTCGTTTTAAGGACAATACATCTGTGCCGTGTTGCTGGGCGAGCGTACTCAAAGTATCCCCCGAGCGGATGACGACTTCTAGCCAGTCTAGTCGTGCCTTCGGCGCAATCTTATCAATCTCCTCTTGAGCACGCTGTGTGTCCACCGTGGTTGGAACAACAATATGATGTGGGCCGCGAGGTGAAGTCGCCCACCGAGCAAAAGCAGGGTTCCACTTACGAAACGTTTCTTGCTTGAGTCCAGTAGCTGATAACAATTTGTCGATTTGAAATTGCCCGTGCGTCGATAACTTGACGAAACTAATGTCGTTCTCCAACTCGGGTAGCTCAATTCCATACTTTGCAGGCTCCTTGATAATGGCAACCAATGCCAACAGCCTCGGGACGTACGCTTGGGTTTCACGTGGTAGGCGCAGATCGAAAAAACCCATACCAGGATCACGACGGCGAGCGCGGTCGACGTTGCCTTGTCCCGCGTTATAGCCTGCTAGTGCCAAGAACCAATCATCGTAGCGTTTGTGAAGGAAGTCTAAATAGGCGAGTGCCGCGTCGGTACTCGCCACAATGTCCCGTCTACCGTCATACCACTCGTCTATGGTTAGTCCGTAGTTTCTGGCGGTGCCACGAATGAACTGCCAGGGTCCAGCTGCGCCTCCGTGTGAAAAAGCGTATAAGTCGAGTGCGCTCTCAACAATGGGGAGGAGCGTGAGTTCGGCAGGGAAGTCCTTTAGAACGACTTCTTTATAGATGTAAGGCAAATAGGTTTGGAGCCTGTCTCGCAGCCGCTTTAAGTAGTCCGGGTGGCGCTTCAGCCAGGCGAGTTCTTGTTGGACACGACGTTCATCGAGGTGCAGATCTAAGTGCATGTCCTTGCGCAAGTGGAACCAAAAATCTGTAATGACCTGAGGCTCGGGCTCCACTGCAGGCAATCCAGTCACTGTGTTTGTTGGCGTTATAAAAAGATCGAGTGGCGGGAAAGGCTGGGGCGAGGGCACTTTTGGCATAAGGTCAGCTGACTCAAGGGCCACAGACTGCCCCATGAATTGATTTGTGCTCGTACATGCCGGGACAACCAAACTCAGCATAAAGGCTAACAGAGGGCCTAAAAGACGGCCTAATCGTAGGCGATGGCTACATTGTAAGCCGCTGAGGGCTCTTATTAACCCGCTAAGGGCTCCATTTAGCCCGCTGAGGGCTCCATTTAACCCGCTGAGGGCTCTTTCCAACCCGCTGAGGGCTCTTTCCGTGCAGTTAATCTGCTTGTTCATTGCGCCTTTCACTCTACCGGGGCTAAAATTCAGATACTGTCTCTGATTGGTCCTATTTTGGCAACTAAACGTAATCTACTCCGTGAATGGCGTACCAAAGCGCGAGTTCCATTGTGGGCGTCGCCACTGGGAAAGCGGGTTGCAGAATCAGAGCAACAGATGATGGTGGGGGCGCTTTCACGTTTGCATGGGGAATCTGTACTGTGGATTGGACAAGAAGTCGAAAGTGCGCGCTCACTCGCCGGTCGAATGATCAAACTTCCGCTAATGATCCTGCCGGACGTGGCTGAAATATGTCCTTCACAACCAGGCGAAATCACAAAACTGGTCACTGACCTTGATCAGTTGCCTTTCCAAACTGGCACCATCGATGGCGTGGTATTACACCATTGCCTAGAGGAACATCATGACCCGCGCCTTATTTTACGTGAGGTCGCACGCGTACTTGCTCCGGGTGGCCGGTTGATCGTTTGTGGATTTAATCCTTGGAGTTTAATGGGCCTGCGCTCAATGTTTTCACGTCTATCAACAGACATTATGGGTGGTCGTAAGTTAATCAATCCAATCCGGCTTTTTGACTGGTTTACGTTGCTGGGGTTCGAGCTTGATGCGCCGCCGCTGTATAGCGGTCTCGGTTTATTCCTGAACCGCGAAACTTACAAGGTGAGCTCACCCGCACACCAATTTCCATTCGGTGGCTTGTTTCTTACCAGTGCAGTAAAACAAACAAACAACTACCATTTCCGTTTTACGAAGCGCCTGAGCTCACGAAAATTAGCACCAGTCAGCTACCCACGAATCGCCAGCTGGACTGAGCGGAGTTACCCCGAAGCAGATCAGACGGACAGCTCGTGACAGAAGTTGAGATTTTTACTGACGGTGCATGTAGAGGTAATCCAGGGCCAGGAGGATGGGCTGCGCTGCTGCGAACCGGCGATCATGAAAAACTAGTCAAGGGTGCCACCGTCGAGACAACGAATAACCGCATGGAACTTATGGCCGCCATAGAAGGTTTGCGCGCCTTGAACCGACCAAGTGTCGTATCTTTGACCACCGACTCGCAATACGTCCGCCAAGGAATTACTCAGTGGATCAATGGCTGGAAGAAAAACGGTTGGCGTACCTCGCAACGTAAGCCCGTTAAAAACCAAGACCTTTGGCAAGTGCTCGATGAAGTCCTCGGGCAACACAACGTCGCCTGGCATTGGGTTAAAGGCCATAGTGGCCATGACGAGAACGAAAGGGTTGATGAAGCGGCTAATGTAGCCATAGATGAGATGTTAGGAAGCAAATGAGACAGGTCGTACTAGATACCGAAACTACCGGGCTTGAAGTCAGCATGGGACACCGAATTATCGAGATTGGTGCTGTCGAGATGATAGATCGGAAGTTAACAGGCCGACACTTCCACGAATACATCAATCCGCAACGTGAGATCGACGACGGTGCTTTGGAAGTGCACGGAATCACCCAGGAGTTTCTGAAGGATAAGCCTGTTTTCGGTGATATTGCTCAGTCTTTTGTGCAGTTTGTGGAGGGTTCTGACCTTGTCATCCACAATGCTGTTTTCGACATTTCTTTTTTGGATTTCGAATTAAAAAATCTTCAAAACGGCCAACCGAAACTAGCGACTATTTGCGGGATCACAGACTCTTTGGCACTCGCCCGAGAAAAACACCCAGGACAAAAAAACAATTTGGATGCGCTCTGTCGACGTTACATGGTCGACAACTCGCAACGTGAATTACACGGTGCACTTTTAGACGCGGAAATTCTTGCTGACGTTTACTTGTTTATGACCGGCGGCCAAACTGCATTGTTCGGCCAAAGTGATCAACAAGGCGATGCACAAGAACGTGCGAAATCTCTATCGCTGCAACACCTTGATCTGAAACCAATTCTGGCCAGCGTAGACGAAATAGCAGCGCATGAAGAATATCGAGTAAAAGTGTTGGGGTTGTAAGTTAGACCCGGTCGTGAACCTACAGTAAGTAGGTCACGCCTAGCCAACCCGTTATGCCCATTACGATCGTGTAGGGCAATGCCATTTTCACCATTGTCATATATGAGAGTCGAATCAGTGGTGCGATACTAGAGGTGAGTAAGAACAGAAATGCGGCTTGGCCATTTGGCGTGGCCACACTGGGTATGTTGGTTCCGGTGTTGATCGCCACAGCCAAAAGGTTGAACTGCTCGCGCGAAATAGTACCGGCGTCGAATGCCTTGGCAACTTCACCAATGTACACAGTGGCCACAAAGACGTTGTCTGAGATTGCGGATAACAGGCCATTAGCGATATAGAACATTCCCGGCTGCGAACTCTCCGGCAAACTCAGTACGTAGGAAATAACGCCAGAAAAGAGGTGCTGTTGCTCAATAACTCCGACAACGCCAAAAAAGACTACTAACAACGCCGTAAAGGGTAGGGCTTCCTCAAATGCGTGACCAAGCTGATGCTCTTCAGTTACCCCGTTGAAGGCGGTCTGAATAACAATGATGGTTAGACCAATAAGCCCAACTTCTGCCCAGTGGTTTGCCAATGCAACGACTAGAAAGCAGGCTGCAATGGCTTGAATAACTAACCTAGCTTTGTCTCGGTCGGTCCTAATTTCAGTTTCGTGATGATCGAATTCTAATAATATTTCTCTAACACGCTCGGGTAACTGAGTGCCATACCCGAACCATTTGGTTTGCTCTAAGAGAATGCAGGTGAGGAGTCCGGCGCCAAAAACAGGCATGGTGACCGGTGCCATACGATAGAAAAACTCCATGAATTCCCATCCCATTACCCCTGCGATAAGTAGATTCTGGGGCTCCCCAACGGTGGTACAGACGCCACCTAATGCGGTACCCACTGCAGCGTGCATCATCAAGTTTCTTAGAAAACTTCGGAACTGATCGAGGTCAGAATGGTTTTTGTCTTCAATGCTGTCGTCTTCACCGTGCTCGTGTTCATCCCGAAACTGTTTGCCACTCGCAACGCGGTGATAAACCGAGTAAAAACCGACGGCAACACTAATAATGACGGCAGTAACAGTGAGCGCATCTAAAAAGGCTGAGAGCACCGCAGAGACGATACAAAAAAGAAAAGCAATGGTTGTCTTATTGCGAATTTTCAACAGTATTTTGGTGAAGGCGTAAAGCAGTAGCTCCTTCATGAAATAGATGCCTGCAACCATGAACATCAACAACAGAATGACAGGGAACGCTCCAATCACCTCTGTTCTGATGGTCTCTGGAGAAGCCAAGCCCAATACAACGGCTTCGAGTGCAATTAGCCCCCCTGGTTGCAAGGGATAACACTTTAGAGCCATCGCCAGGGTGAATATAAACTCGACGACAATACACCAGCCTGTAACGTACGGTCCCACCGCCTGCAACAAAACAGGGTTCAGTAGTAAGAATCCGACGATAGTGAGTTTATACCACTCCGGCGATTGGCCGAGAAAGTTGCGTGTAAATGCGTTGAGCGAAAGGCCCCTTGGTGCTGCGTTCATGAATTCCCGATATCTGCTTCCCCGATAACAATAGCGCGACACAGTATGACGCGACAAGTTCTCCATTCAGTATAGGAGGAATATCTGAAGATATGGTAGTTTTCCATTTTCAAAATCATGACGAGTCGACTATGTGGCCAGATAAGCCTGATGAATTTCAACCTAATCACATCGAACCTGACAATGCCGATCATGGAGACGCTTGGTATTTTGTATTTTCGAAAGGCGAGCTAATCTGTAAGTCAGATCAGGGCGTGCCCAGTCCAGTAACGGCAGACGATTTTCGTTGGTTCGACATGGAAATTCGAAGTAAACACTTCTTAGGCCACCACGGCGCAACGCCTTGTTTCGCTGTAGCCGCCAGTGGTAAGCCTGCGGAAGGTTTTACATCCATGGGGTTACGAGGTCTCTTGGGTCGTACCTCTCAGTCGTTATTCTACCTGGCCGGCCGAGCTCAGCAGGTTATTGAATGGCACGAAACGAACAAGTTTTGCGGCCGTTGTGGCTCGGAAATGAGTGATCACAAACAGGATCGAGCAAGACAGTGTCTTGAGTGTAGGATCATAAACTACCCCAGATTATCACCGAGCATAATTGTCTTGATAACCAAGGGTGACGAAATGTTGCTCGCACGTAATGCAGCCTGGCCCACTGGCATGTATTCGACCTTGGCCGGATTTGTCGAAGCGGGAGAATCGATCGAACAAACCGTTCACCGTGAAGTGGAGGAGGAGGTGGGTCTAAAAGTCAAAAATCTTGAATATTTTGGCTCTCAAAGTTGGCCCTT
>JBNMMV010000150.1:0-9671 GCA_051270205.1 Limisphaerales bacterium | reverse complement strand
GACGTAGATCGGCGACCGCTTACCTAGCGTCTGTCCGGAAAGGGCATTTATTGATTATGGGATCGCGTAAGGCGTTTGGTCTGGGTTTAAACATTGCGCTTTGACCCAAGCCGCACGCAGAAAAAAGACCAGGCGTTTCGCCTGGGCTTGTTTTCGTAGTGCGGGGACCGCGGAGCGGCGCAGGGTGGGCGCAATGTTTAAACCCAGATCAAACGCCGGATCGAATAGCAAAAATCACAAAATCTAACTTTTCGGGACAGAACACAAGCTAGATCTATTAATCCCCAGCAATCGTCATACCGTCAACGAGCACGCTGGGCGCGCGAATATTACTTCGCTGGTCAACATCGTCACCGATAGCACTGACTTTTTGGTACATATCCAACAAGTTCCCAGCGATGGTAACTTCTGCTACCGGATAAGCGACTTCTCCATTTTCGACCCAAAAACCAGCGGCACCTCTAGAATAATCCCCTGTAACACCGTTGATACCTTGGCCCATAAGTTCCGTCACCAAGAGTCCAGTACCCATACCAGACAGCAAATCAGCTGCGGGTGTTTCCCGGCCGACAACTTTTAGATTGTGTACCCCACCCGCATTACCTGTGGGCGCCATATCAAGTTTGCGAGCGGAATAGTTGGACAGGAGGTAGCTAACAACCTGACCCGATTCAATAAACGCTTTGGCCCGTGTGGCAATACCGTCTCCGTCGAAATTAGCGCTACCCAGCGCTTTTTGCAGATGCGGCTCTTCCTGCAGCGATAACCATTCAGGCAACACCGTTGTGCCCAAAGAGTCCAACAAGAAAGAAGCGCGTCTATACAGCGCGCCACCACTAATGGCGCCAATAAGGTGGCCGAACAACCCGCTCGCCATTTGTGGTGAAAACAGGATCGGAAAAGTACCTGTGGGCGTTTTCCTGGGCGACAAGCGAGCCAGCGTTCGTTCGGCGGCAATCTGGCCGATGGAACTCGCCTGTTCTAGATCCGCCGCATCGCGACTCACGGAATACCAATAATCACGCTGCATGCCGTTGTCATCTTCAGCAATCAATACGCAGCTTATGCCCTGGCGTGTACCACTATAGGCGCCAACAAACCCGTGGCTGTTTCCATAAACACGCATCGACTGCTGAGTACTCACCTGGGCACCATCAGAATTAGTAAGACGCTCATCCGTGGTTAAGCCTGCCGATTCACACTCGATAGCCATTGCAGTAGCCTGCTCAGGTGTTACTGCCCATGGATGATACAAATCCAAATCTTCAATCGTCTGCGGCATTAGTTCTGCTGGGGCCAGACCATTACAAGCGTCATCTTGGGTGTAGTTAGCGATCCGTCGGGCAGCCGCTACCGTGTCTCGGATTGCGCTCGGGCTTGAATCAGTAGTGCTTGCAGAGCCCTTGCGATTGCCTAAGAACAAAGTAATCCCAAAACCCCGATCTTCATTGAACTCTAGGTTTTCTAATTCACCTTTGCGCACACTGACTGAAAGGCCACCATCAATACTCGCCGACACCTCGGCTTGATCTGCACCTTGCTGTTTGGCCTCAGCGAGAATATCTTGCACCAACTGTTTTAGCTGATCTTCTTGTTGTAGCAAATTTTCCAAATGTCTAACTCTTCTTCTAATGATCCGAAAGCCTCTGAGTCTATCTCAAAGACGGAGCTGAAGCGCCAAGCTGAAGCGCTTCAAAAAGTAGGCCGGCGTATCGCCGAACTCTCTTCTGACCAACGTGCGTCGCTGGACCTACCATCGAGTCTCGAGAAAGCGATCAATGATTATAATCGTTTTGCCTCTCGTGAAGCCCGTCGGCGCCAGTTGCAGTTTGTCGGTAAAATCATGCGCGACATACCCAACGAAGCAATCCAAGCCCGACTCGACGACATTGATGGTGTTTCAGCCAAAGCCAAATCTGGTTTTCATCAGCTAGAGCTGTGGCGCGACCGGCTCATCAACGACCCGGAAGCGCTCGCGGCCTATATTGACCAGAATCCGCAGCTCGATCGCCAAGCGTTACGACACGCGATTCAAAAAGCACGCGGGGCAAAAACACCAGCGCAAGAGAAGGCAACTCACAAAGCCCTGTTCAGGTTCCTGCGCGACGTTCAGGCCCAGCAAGACCTAGACGACTAATCGCTGCTAACGAAATTAAGTCTGAGTCCCGCCCACCACGATTTCATCAACTTTTATGGTGGGTTGACCGACGCCAACCGGTACTGATTGGCCGTCTTTACCGCAGACACCCACGCCGCTGTCCAGACTTAGGTCGTTTCCTACCATTGACACTCGATTCATAACTTCCGGTCCGTTACCGATAAGGGTGGCGCCGCGAATGGGCACCGTCACTTTCCCATCTTCTATGAGATAAGCTTCAGTCGCTGAAAAAACAAATCGACCCGACGTTATGTCCACCGAACCGCCGCCAAAGTTGACCGCATACACGCCACGCTCCACCGACTGAATGATTTCCTCTGGCTCAGACTCGCCGGGTAACATAAAGGTATTCGTCATCCGTGGCATAGGCAAATGCGCATACGACTGTCGACGCCCGTTTCCGGTCGATTGTACGTTCATGAGCCGCGCATTGAGCTTGTCCTGCATGTAACCAACCAATTTACCTTGCTCAATGAGCACAGTCCGTTGAGATTCAGATCCCTCGTCATCTACCGCCAGCGACCCTCGCCGACCTGACAATGTACCGTCGTCAACAATCGTACAGAGATCCGAGGCCACCTTCTCGCCTACCCGATTTGCGTAAGTAGAACTGCCTTTACGATTAAAATCTCCTTCAAGGCCATGACCCACGGCTTCATGCAGTAGAACACCAGGCCAACCAGGCCCAAGTACGACCGGCATCGCACCCGCTGGTGCCTCTTGAGCTTCAAGATTTACACAAGCCATACGCACCGCTTCAATCGCCAGTTTGTCTGCCCAATCTCCCTGATTAAGCTCGTCCAAACCTCGCCTGCCACCACCGCCCGAATTGCCACGTTCGCGACGACCATTTGCTTCCACAATAACCGACACATCGAGACGTACTAACGGGCGCACGTCGCCTGCTTGTGTGCCGTCAGAGGCCATTACCATCATGACTTCATGACTCGCAGATATTCTGACGTTTACTTCTTTAACCCGGGGATCCTGGGCGCGCGCCAGCCTGTCGATTCGTTGCAGTAATTCAACTTTCGCTACCTCATCGAGCAAACTGATAGGGTCTGAAGCCGGGTACAATTCAAGATTCGAAGTCGCTCTGAGCGCCTCGGCTTTTCGTACCCCACCGGCCCGCGCAATAGACTTAGCGGCTGAAGCGGCATTTTGTAGCCCTGTAGTAGCGAAATTTTCGGCGTAAGCAAAACCCGTTTTTTCACCCGCTAGGGCTCGCACGCCAATACCGGCATCTACACTAAAGCTGCCATCTTTGACGATGCCATCTTCCAAGCCCCAACTTTCTGAGCGCATGCTCTGAAGAAAAACCTCTCCATAATCTACTTGATGAGTAAGCAGATCATCCAGCGTGCGCTGCAAAGCTGATTCATCAATATCGCTTTCGGCAAGCAATAATTCACTGACGTCTGTCACAGACCACCTCCTAGGGGTAATTTCTCATGTTCATTTTCGGGTTCTTTCTCTTGCTCATTCTCTTGATCTTGAAGGGGGGCACCCACACTCGTTCCTTCGCGTTCACTCTCGTGTTCATCTTTTTTTACCCGCTCATTTTCATCATCGTTTCCCCGCCCATTTTCACGCATCGACCGATCCCACAAACCTACAAAATTAACTTCAGGTTCGTCGAGGGTTCCTTTTACCTCAAATTTTGCGGTACTGAATGCCCGTAGAGGTTTGCGTAGTACGCGTTCTCCTACCAACACACCTAGTCCAGCCAACGGGTTGGCAAGGGCAAGGTAAACTCCGTACCAAGGCAAGCTATCGCTCACCGGCAGAGTAACAATCATCTCGTTGTTGAGGATACCCGATCGCAGATCAACCTGACCGCCAATTTCAAAATTAGAGGACTTACTCTCTACTTGCATGCGGTCCAAAAACCTTAACTGGCCGTCTTTAACATCCACGCGCGCGTCTAGTTTGTCGAATTCCATACCTTCTTTAGTGACGTCGCTGAAATCGAAGTTAATTCGTTTGGCGATATTGGCAAAGTTTAGAAGGCTAAGAACCCGCAACCCACCGCCCGACTCTACGTCTAAAAAGCGGCCATTGCGCACTCGCAAACTGAGTTCGCCGTTGAGCCCTATCAAGCTTGCGTTAGCCGGCGAGCCTGCCCACGAGGAATCCACCACCAGACTTGCCTCGTCTGTCTGCAAGGCCGCGGCATAGTCCCACAGCGGCAAGGTGTTCTCCAAGTTATCGAGTCCTATGCGCCCCTGGAAATGGCTCTGATTGGTGGCCAGATCCCAGTACATGTCGGCATGTTCTATATGTATGCCGTTGACGTCTGCACCGAAATCACTAAATTGAACCCCGCCCTCCTGGGGTTCAATGACAAAGCGCCAGGCACCAAAGGCCTCGGCACCAAGGTCCAAACGCGCGATATCTACCTTCGCTGCTGGTAAGTTATAGCCGACTTCCAAGCCGATTGGATCATCATCCTCGACCCGAATAGCAAACCCCGCCTCAGCCGACGTCTCCTCTTGGTTTATCTGCGGCAGACGAATGTGCTCGATGTCTATATCTACCACTTGCTGATCTGGCAACCTGATCACGCCGGTTAAATCTGCACTGTGCAAACCAAATTCGACGTCCGCGCCGGTTTGCTTACCGGTCAGCGTCAAATCGTTAAATAACAGATCATCGATAACAAACTCGTCGATCTTTAGACTCTGAATAATCCAATCTTTAGGAATCGCAACACTGGCCTTGCCTTGCCCCGAAACCCAGTCACTTAAAGTCAGCTGTTCTAGTGAGCCACCAATGAGAATGGCGCCCAAATTTTGATCAGCCATCGGTGGAGTCACATTTAGCCCGATGGCGCCGCGGTCGATTTGGTCACTGTAATGCAACCACCCTTCGGTCTCTTTGTACCGCCAGCGAATGCTCTGATAATCGCTGAGAAACTGAACGTCCAACTCCGTCGCATTGGCTTCCTCAGAGAGTTTGCTGAACTGCCCAGGTAACAAGACTTCGAGATTGGTAAGATCGGTTGTTAGTTCCAAATTGGTTATCAGCTGACTACGCATAGCGACGTTGAGGCTGCTTTGAAAAGAAAACTCACCAACCATGACGCCTAAATCGTCCAAGGCTGCCATGCGATAGGCATTTTCGTCAGTGATTGCACCATCGATTGCAAACGTCATCCAGTCTTCATCGTAGCTGGCATCTAGCACCGCCGGTCTATCAAATAATTGGCCGCTAAACTCACCCTGCAAATTGTGAGGTAGTGAAAAAGTGCCTCGGCCACTCAAATCAAAAAAGTGCGTCCTGAATTGAGGCATTTCAAGTTCTACCTGCTCAAGCGCCAAGTTAAGATCGACGCTGAGGTCAGGGGCATCTTCACGCCGTATGGGCACAATCAAATTTCCATCTAATGCCAATTGACCATTGCCTTGCCAACCGGGAGTAATAAAGCCGAGATTCTCCTGCAAGGGACTTTGCAATACATAATCTAGGAACTTCTGGCTGTCACCGGTGGCGTACAGGGTCACCTCCGCATACGCGGCATTGTCATGCAAAACCACCACGGCGTCGGCGAGTTGCACACCCAGTGAAGTCGCTTGCGACGCTGTAACTTGAATGTCCTGTCCTGACACATGAAAGGCGCCTGTTAGCGCTTCTACAAGCGGCCAATTCGGCTCAAATCTAACCACTCCATCAGTTAACTGTGCGGCCAGCTCTATGCGTCGATGACGCATCGATTCATCCACTGGGCGGACCTGACCTTGGTATGCAAATCTGGCGTTACTTACGTTACCTTCAACCGGACCATTGGACAGCCACTGGGTGTGGTTTGGCGGAATTTTATACGGAATAAACGACCGCACGCTCTGCATGTCAGCTTGATCGACCCACAAGGCAAGCGCTACACGCTGCTCATCAAGATCCGTGGGACGCGTTAGTGAAAACTTACCGGCTACCGCACTCTCTCCAATCTGTCCTTTCAGGTTTTCGCCGCGAAGCCCAAAATAACCATCTCTAAACCATGCTTTGACCTGACCCTGCAGATAAGAAAGCGGCCAAGTATCGGTGAACAGAGCGGGAAAGTTCAGTGTCAGGTCCTCGCCATTGATGCTTACCGCAACACCGCGCCCATGGCCCCATAGCCGACCTTGCGCTGCCGTTAAGCCCGGTGCGCCACGATGGCCGCGCATCGCCACTTCTGCCAATGTCGCACCATAACCCCAGCCTAATTTAGGATCGAAATAGCCGTGAACATTGTGCGCACGACCTCGTATGTTGGCACCATTCGTCCACTCACCCACTGGGTGCTCAACGCCAAACTCTGCAGTGAGAAACTGATTGATACGCCCCAGATCAAGTTCGGATTGCCAGAGGCGGACCATTGGATTGTCACCCACACCGGTAGAATCTATGCTGAAACGGCTTTCTTCTAAGTGCAAACTAGCTCGCTGGCCGACCAACTCAAGTCGGTCAACCAAGCCAGACAAAAGCCCGTCACGGGCTTGCAGCTGGACGTCAAATTCAACCTGCACTTGCAACCCCCCCTCCGATGTAGAAGAAGCCGGCGGCATCGAGGGAACCGGCATGGAGGCTTGTGCAATAAGATCCAAAATACCTTGGCCACTATCGAGAGACCCCGACCAACCACCCTCCACAACCTCAACCATAAGACTCGGACCGCCCAACGCTTCTGGGACTATGACCTTACCGTTAACAATTACCTCGGTGCGTGCTGGCTCGATACCTCTCGACTGCCATCCCTCAAACCGCAGCGAGGCGCCAGGTCCGGTGATCATTGTCAGCTGCGCAAAGTGTCGGTCAGAGTGGTTCGCCAGCCTAACAAACGATTCAACGCTGCTCTGAACACCAACAGAATTGGTTAGCTTAAGCTCAACGGTTGCTTGCATTTCATCGCTTTCTTGTAACGTACCAAGGACGTCGGGCATGGGCTGACCAACCGGTCGCCCGCGCAAGTGCCATCCTTGCTGGTCGCGAACAACATCTAGATAGATTTTCTCGCTGTTAATCCTGCGAAACACCCACTCGCTTCGCCAAATAGACTCTAGGACATCAAACTCGACAACCGAATTTTGTGCATAGCCACCAGCGAAGACCACCTGGTTAGCCTTGAGGATAGGATTTAGACCCGCCCAATCGCCATCAACGCCTCGAATTCGAACATCGAAAGTTTGCGCAACTAAATCAATTTCTTCACTAAAGAGATGGACCAAAGCGAAAGTTAAACGGCCACCTCCTTGAAACAAGGCAAGCAACACCAACACAAAGCTGATGAACAAAAATAACGGTCTAAGCAAATACCGCTCAAGCCGCCCTAGCTCTCTCCTTGTGGACATGAACTTATCTCAACTTAGCGCGATACGTTCTGCACCAGCACGATGTCGAATTGCCCCTGAAAGTAACTGGGTTCAACTTGAATACGTATTTCTTGCTGCATACTTTGCGAAAGTTCAGTCAAATGACCGGCATCTTCATCCAACAGCCGGTCGACAACTGCTTCAGTTGCACGAATTAGGTATTCGCCTTCAACCAACTTTCCTCGACACTGTACTTTGTGGTCTTGGCTCAAAGCCCGCAAGACCTCGACGCATGTAGACTCAGCCGATTTCACAAAGCCCGCCCCCTCACAATGATCACATGGCTGGCACATCATCTGAACGAGGCTCTCTCGGGTTCTTTTACGACTCATCTGCACGAGCCCCAATGAAGAGAAACCCTCTATACGCGTGCGCGCGGGGTCTAGTTCTGAGGCTTTTTCTAAGGCCCTCAACACCTGCCGCTGATGATCTTCCTCTTCCATATCAATAAAATCGATCACCACAATGCCACCTAAGTTTCTTAGCCTTAACTGACGGGGAATTGCGGAAGCCGCCTCCAAGTTAGCGCGAAACACGGTTTCCTCTAAACTATGACCGCCGAGGAAACCGCCAGTATTTACATCGATGCTGATCATCGCCTCAGTTTGTTCGATGACCAAGCTGCCACCGGATTTCAGTTCGACCTTTGAGTTCAGAGCCCGCTTCGTTTCGTCCTCAACGCCGTGGCGCTCAAACAGCGGCCGCTTACCATCGTAGAAGTGCAAGCGCTCTGCAAACCCGGGTATAAACTCATCAACATAGCCACGGATTCGCCCATAGGTTTGCTCGTCGTCCACAAACACCGTTTCAGTTTCATTGCCAACGAGTTCACGAACCATCCGTGAGTGCAACGGCAGTTCTTCGAACACCACGGCAGGCGCACTGACTTTTTTCGAGCGCAGCGATACTTTTTCCCAAACCCGTTCCAGCAGATTAAAATCCGCTTGCAGTCGCTCAACACTCACGCCTTCACTGGCTGTTCGAGCGATAATGCCCAACTCCCGACACGCTTCGCCTGCCTCGATACGAACCTGATCCAACAGCTGCCTAAGCCTGTCTCGCTCTTGCTCTTCATCAATTCGTTGAGAAATGCCAATGTGTTTTTCCAAAGGCATGAGCACCATATATTTGGAGGCTAATGCAATTTGCGTCGAGAGCCTGGCACCCTTAGAAGAAATCGGATCTTTCTCTACCTGCACTAGTATTTCCTGACCTTCATGTATCAGGTCGCGAATATCGGTTTTTTGAATTGCTACCTCGCCGTCAGCCTGAAATATGCGAGGAGAGTCGATATCGCGGGCATGCAAAAAGCCTGGGCGAGCTAAGCCGACGTTGACAAACGCAGCCTGCATTCCCGGGACGATCCTTTCGACCTTACCAAGATAGAGGTTACCGGTAACACTGTACCCTTGGGACCGCGCAACATGGATTTCCTGCAGCAGTCCATGGCTTACCAGCGCCACCCTTGTTTCATAGGGGTTTACATTTATGAGGAGTTCTTCAGCCATTGATTACGCATACTCCAGGTATCAACATCGAGCGATTGCAACAATGCTTCAGTTTCTGTTACAGGCAACCCCATCACCCCACTAAAGCTACCTTCGATCCGCTCCACCAATATACCCCCAATTCCCTGAATCCCATAACTCCCTGCTTTGTCGAGTCCTTCGCCGGTTTGCCAGTAGGATTCAATCTCGTCATCACTTAGCACACGGAAGAAGACCCGAGAGCTCACGACTCGAGATTCTGTCCGCTGGCCATCGGTCACCGCGATACCTGTATGCACAAGATGGTCCCGACCACTCAGACGACGCAGCATCTCTTTGCCTTCTTTTGGACTGCGCGGTTTGCCGAGAATTTCATCAGGTTGACCCATTGTCGAACCACCCCGCGCCTCAAGCACCACCACAGTGTCAGCCCCGAGCACGACCACAGAGCCACCGGCGCCCGCAGCCATAACTAATCCGGCCGCCGCCTTTTCGCAGGCCAGCCGCCCAACATAGTCAGGGGCAATTTCACCAGATATTTGCGATTCATCTATATCGGTCACAACCACTTCGAAATTCAAAGCCATTTGGTCCAACAATTCGGCACGACGAGGAGATTGCGAGGCGAGCACAAGGCGCATCTATTCGACCCTGGCTAATAACTTGATGCGTAAA
>JBNMMV010000149.1:0-9701 GCA_051270205.1 Limisphaerales bacterium | reverse complement strand
CTGGGTATTGCCAGCACAACCTTGCCCGGTGGTGGCACGGTGATGACGATCGCTGCCGTCAACGCAGCAGGCGCACCCACTATTGGGGACACGCACCACTATTGGGCTGCGGCCTTCGAAGAAGATGTCGAGTTCGGAGGCTACGGGTTTCCGCACCCATGGCCAGAAGATGCAAAAATTCCGCGCACCAAGGCAGGTCAACGAGTCGCTGGTGAGAATACAACCTTAGCAATGGTCATCACCGATGTGGCCTTAGACGCTGCCCAAGCAAAACGCATCGCTATTTCCGCCCATGACGGCTTCGCTCGCGCGTTATACCCAGTACACACACCAGCAGATGGAGACCTGATTTTTGCCAGCTCCACAGGTGACATAGAACTGTCGGACGAAGGCCTCATGGATTTAGGCATCGCCGCCGCTAACACCACTGCCCGTGCTATTGCACGGGGCGTCTACGAGGCATCCAAATGAATATGCAGGCACGCATAGATGACAAGCGAGATGAACTCATCGCGTTGACACAAGATCTTGTGCGCATCCCAACATTGAATCCGCCGGGTGACTACTACGACGATTGCTGCCGATACATAGGCGAACGACTCAGCCAGCGCGGATTTAGCTGCGAGTACATTCGTGCAGAAGGCACACCGGGTGACTCAGACCGTTATCCCCGCATGAATTTGGTGGCTCGAATTGCCCAAGGCAACGGTCCTTGTGTTCATTTCAATTCCCATATCGACGTAGTGACGGTAGGCAAAGGTTGGCAACAGGACCCTTTTGCTGCCGAGCTCATTGATGGCCGAATCTATGGTCGTGGCACCTGCGACATGAAGGGCGGCCTAGCGGCCTCGATCATCGCCGTGGAATCTTATATTGAGGCACACCCAGAGTTTTCTGGTGCCATTGAAATTTCTGCCACCGGCGATGAAGAAACTGGCGGCTACGGCGGCGTCGCCTATCTTGCTGAAAAAGGCATCATGGCAGCACCTCGCCTAGATCACGTCATCATTCCCGAACCCCTGAACAAAGACCGGGTTTGTCTGGGCCACCGCGGCGTGTGGTGGGCAGAAATCGAGACACTAGGCCATATTGCCCACGGTAGCATGCCCTTCGACGGCGACAGTGCGATTCGCCACATGACTCATGTTCTCTCGGCTTTAGAAACCGAGCTCTATCCTGCACTGGCGAAAAAGCGCACGGAAATGCCGGTAGTGCCATCCGGGGCGCGGCAATCAACGCTAAATATAAATTCCATTCACGGCGGCGAAAGCGAGGCATTCGAAGGACTACCCGCGCCGCTGGTTGCCGATTCGTGCCGCATAATCGTTGACCGACGCTTCCTTATCGAAGAATCGCTGACCGAGGTAAAGTCAGAGATGAAAGAGTTGTTGGAGCGGCTCAAAGCTTCACGACCCGGCTTTGACTACAATTTGAAAGATCTATTCGAAGTGATTCCAACCATGGCGCCAGAAGATGCACCAGTGGTTACCGCAGTCGCCGATGCTATTAAGGATGTATTGGGCGTCACCGCGACCAAAGTTGTATCGCCAGGCACCTATGATCAAAAACATATTGATCGCATTGGCAAGCTGAGCAATTGCATCGCCTACGGACCAGGCATTCTAACGTTGGCCCACCAACCCGATGAATACGTGGAAGTACAAGATATGATAGACAGCGCCAAAGTTATGGCGCAAGCCTTGCACACCCTATTGACCGGAGAAACCGGTGGATAGTCAGCGTGTAATCGTCACTGGCGGCGCTTCGGGTTTTGGACTGGGTATAGCGCAGGCGTTCGTGGATGCAGGCGCTCGTGTTGGCATTATGGACATCAACCAAGCCGCGGCAGAAGAAGCGGCCAAGCAATTCGGCAAGAACACCATAGCCCTAGTTGCAGATGTGAGTAATCGCGCAAGTCTGGCTAAAGCCTTAGATGTCTTTTGTGACTGGAGCGGCGGACTCGATGTGTTGGTTAACAATGCGGGGCTTGGTCAAGCTCCGACGCCATTAGAGTCAGTAGAAGAAGTCCAGTTCGACGCTCTGTTCAACGTCAACATGAAGTCTATCTACCTTTTAAGTCAATTGGCGGTGCCACGCATGAAAGCGCAAAAATCTGGCTGCATATTGAATATCGCCAGCACCGCCGGAGTAAGTCCGCGACCCAATCTGACCTGGTACAACGCCTCGAAAGGATGGGTCATCACAGCATCCAAATCCATGGCAGTTGAACTCGCAGCGGATAACATACGGGTGAACGCACTGAATCCGGTAGCCGGCGAAACGCCTATGCTTGCGACTTTTATGGGTGAGGACACGCCAGAGAAACGCCAACAGTTTTTAAGCACGATCCCGTTGGGTCGCTTTTCTACCCCTGCAGATATCGGTCAGGCAGCTGTCTTCCTTTGTAGCGATGCTGCCAGCATGATTACCGGGGTTGCCCTTGAAGTAGATGGCGGTCGCTGTGTATAGCGATTCGTTAAAGGATTTCGCTACGCCAATCTTCCTGTAACAAACGAATCAGCTCGCCCGCCCCTTGTGGCCGCGCATCTGGAGACTTCTCCAAACAGCGCATAGCCAGTGCTGACAAAAACGCAGGAACACGCTCTTTGGTGGCTTCTTCCGGTAACAATGGCTTGTCGTTAAGGACGTTTTGAACTACCTCGTAGACTTTGTCGCCAGTAAACGGCGTTTGGCCAGTTAATACTTCGTACAGCACCGCGCCAACACTATATAAGTCAGTTTGATAGCCGATATCAGGATCACGGTTTACCTGTTCAGGCGACATGTAGCACACCGTTCCCTGTAATTGGCCACGTCCCGTCATGGTTAAATCAGAATCACTTTCAAGGGATACTGGATCCAAGAGGGGTGCCACTTCTTTAGAGGTCGCCGCCACGTCACCATCTTTACGCCAAACTTTTGCCAACCCCCAATCTAGCAGCACCACCTCGCCAAATGGGCCGACAAGAATATTCTCAGGCTTGATGTCTCGATGGGCGACACCGTGACTGTGCGCATAGTCCAGTGCGTACAATATTTGCAACACCACATCGACCAACTGAGTTAGGTCGTAGCGTTCTCGGTAGTTTAGAACTTCACGCAGCGTATAACCGTGCACTAATTTCATGGTGAAATAGTAGTTACCGCGATTGTCTCGCCCGAGTTCATAGGTAGGTACCGTATTGGGATGTTGCAACATCGCCGAGACGCGTGCTTCGCGTAACAGACGCGTTTGTTCAATCTCGTCGTCTTGAAATTCTGGCAGTAGAGTTTTGTAACAAACCACCCGCGATAAGTGCAGGTCTTTACAGGATTTAATCAGTGACTTGCCACCTTTAGCAATGGTGGTGAACATCGCATAGCGGGTGCGTTGATCTATTTTCTCAGGCAGCGCCTTATCCGTTTCTTCTAAGAAAACGCTACCGTAGTCTTTTGGTGGTTCTGGAAATTCAAGCATAAGTCTAGTATATCTGGAATTCGTCCCAGGCCTACGCGAGTTTTACTTATGAAAACACTGCTAATTTCACTGCTCATCTTGTCATTTTTCTTGCCGGTCTTCAGTCACTCTAAAGCTGCTCACGTCGATGCCGCTGACGACGCGGCAAATCTGGACGCGGACCGGCTTAAATTCCTATTTTGGACCGACAAACAGAGAACGGCTGGGTTTAGAAACATCGACAAGATTTTTCCAACCCGCCCCGTAAAGGCAAGCAGTTATACCCTCGGATTGAAAGAAACGCCCATTGATTTTAGTGACTTGCGATACCAGGTAGCCAACAAACAATTTTCACTGTCGGACTACACCGATGAGACTGACCTGGTGGGTCTGCTGGTTATAAAAGATGGCAACATCGTCCATGAACAGTATCTAGCTGGCAACGACGAGGACAGTATATGGGTCTCGTTTTCCATGGCCAAGTCAGTCACCTCGATGCTCATTGGTGCAGCCATCAAAGATGGCTACATCAAAAACGTTGACGAGAAAGTTTCTCGATATTTACCACGGCTGGCAGGCTCGTCATACGACGATATCAGCATTCGCAATGTGCTACAGATGGCCAGTGGCGTGGCTTGGGATGAGACCTACGATGATCCCGACTCCGACGTCAATACCCTTCCCCGCGACTACTTAGGCCTTGCCCGCACCCTGGGCGCGAAGCCGCGAGTAGCAGTAGCGGGCGACAAGTTTAATTACAACACCGGCGAAACAAACCTTGTCGGCGCAATTTTGCGTGCCGCCATTGGCAACAATCTAAGCACCTATCTCGAAGCGAAAATCTGGCAGCCATTCGGCATGGAAAGCGATGCCAACTGGATGCTTGATGCACCTTTCGGCGGAGAAATGGGCGGCTGTTGTTTGAGCATTACGCTTAGAGACTACGGCCGTTTGGGATTATTCGCGATGTCGGGGGGTAGGCTCGCAGATGGCACCTCACCGTTGCCAGAGGGCTGGATGACCGCATCAACTCAAGCGTCTAAAGGCGCTAACTATTATGGCTACCTGTGGTGGTTGGGCCAACAAGGTACCTATTCAGCACTGGGTATCTTTGGCCAATCCATCTACATTGACCCGGCGAACAACCTAGTGGTCGTTGCACTAGCTAATTACGACACAGCAGTAGGTGACTCGCTTTCAGAACACCGCGGGGCATTCAACGCGGCTATGAGTGCCCACTTTGGGCCGTGATATCCAATAGTCTAATTCGCGGACGTGACTCGCGGAAGTCGACTTCCGCGTCTACTCCGTAGACCCGTGCCAATGAGTCTACGCTCAAGACACTTTCTGGCGACCCCTCACTAAAAACCTCACCATCTTTTAGTAGCACCAATCTGTCGCAGTAGCGTGCTGCTAACTCAAGGTCATGCAAAACGAGAACAATGCCACAGCCAGATTCGGCCTGGGCTTTGAGGATGTTTAGAATTTCAAGCTGATAGCGCGGATCAAGCCCGGCAATAGGTTCGTCGAGCAACAACAATGGCGCTTCAACAGCTAACAAACGAGCGATGGCGACTCGCATGGCCTCGCCCCCGGACAGTTCATTCACACAGCGCGTAGCTATGGATTGAATGTCTGTCGCGGCCATTGCTTGGGTGACCGCACGCCGATCATCAGCAGAGGTTCCTCGTCCGTGCGGGAGACGACCAAGCTCGACTAACTTTTCGACCAGCAAAGGCCAATGAATGTC
Source organism: Limisphaerales bacterium (assembly GCA_051270205.1). Classification (GTDB taxonomy): domain Bacteria; phylum Pseudomonadota; class Gammaproteobacteria; order Pseudomonadales; family Azotimanducaceae; genus UBA4421. The sequence goes on along the minus strand of JBNMMV010000149.1, from coordinate 4,515 downwards.
GGCATCCTGAGCAAGATAGGCACGAGTGCGAGCCAGAGCGGTGCGACTGAATTCTTCAATCGATTGACCATTAACTTTAATGTCTCCATCGGTTTCTGCGGACAACCCTGCCAGCGCTTGCAACAACGTCGACTTACCGGCGCCATTCGGACCGATCAGACCCACCACTTCGCCAACGCACAAATTAAAATTCACGCCCTTGATCACCCGCCGACCACTACGGGCCACATCTAGTGAAAAACTCTGCAGTAACATCACAAGGTCTCGCGACGCATGCGGCGTAGAATCAATAGGAAAAAAGGTGCTCCAAAAAGTGCAGTCACCACCCCAAGTTTCAGCTCTATACCGGTTGGCGCTAGGCGTACGATGATGTCTGCAACCACCACCAGGGCGGCCCCCCCCAGGGCACTCCAGTACAGTAAGCGGCTCGGCTCGTGGCCTAGCCAAGGCCGCAATATATGTGGCACAACCAAACCGACAAAACCAATCATGCCACTCACTGCCACGGCTGCACCCACTGCAAGGGCTGTTCCCAAAATAACTTGGAGCCTTAAGCGCGGTAGATTGACCCCAAGGCTGGTAGCGGTAACCTCACCGAGACTCAACCCGTCTAGTCCACGACCTGCACTGAGCATTAAGGCCCAACCAATCACCATCGGTCCTAGACACAGCCAGACATGGTCCATCGAACGATCAGCGAGGGAACCCATGAGCCAAAAAACCACTTCATAGGCTGCGAAAGGGTTATCAGACAGATTCAAAGCTAGAGAGGTCATAGCTCCGGCAAAGGCATTGATGGCAACGCCGGCTAGAATGAGTGTCTGAATGGTGGATCCGCGGGCAGTAAGTATGTACAACAACACCACTGCAATGAGGGCACCTAACATACCGCCTAACGGCAGTAACAAAGGCACACTTGCGGCAAGCCCGCTATAAAAAACTAGAACCGCGCCCAATCCGGCGCATCCTGAAACCCCAACTACCCCTGGTTCAGCCAGTGGGTTACGTAGCAAACCTTGCATGGCGGCGCCCGCTAAACCCAACGAACCCCCAACCATTACGCCGATAAGCATACGGGGCAAACGTAGTTGATTAACAATGGTTTCGTGCACGGGACTGGCTTGCGCAAAAATTGCTGTCCACACATCTGCAACTGTCAACGGCGCCTGGCCAAACAACATTGAGACCAACGCTATTAGTAACAGCACCAATAATCCGCAGACACCGGGCAGAAGACGAGCAGTCATCGGAGAAGCGCTGCGGCTTCGTTATAGGGAGCTGCGGCTTCGTTATAGGGAGCTGCGGCTTCGCTAAAGGGAGCTGCGGCTTGCCTTAGAAGGGTCACCGCTCGGCCAACATGATGCGATCCACAAGCCCAGGCTTGAGGCGGCACACTGACGGTTCGCGTTTGTCCAAAAAAGTCGATGAGCGCCGGATGCTCCAACATTTGATGCGCCATGGATGGTGCGTCATGGCTTTGGGGATCCAATATCAACAGTTGTGGCCGCCGCCACAACAACCGCTCCATGGGAAAATAACTATAGGCCGTGGTATCCCACTCAGAGGCGATGTTGTTTAGCCCTGCCGCCTGCATGACATCGTCAATAATGGTCTCTTTACCGGTGGTGAAGCCGTTGGGTTGGTAGACAACCGCACTGACTTTCCCAACTGGCTGGTCACCAGGTTCAAGCTGCTCACGGAGTTCGGCAATGAGTCGTTTCCCGCGCTCAGGATGGCCAACTTTGGCGGCCACCTCTAAAATCTGTGCGATGGCTTGTTCAAGTCGACGAGGATGGCGTAGCTCAACTACTTCCACACCCAGATTTCTCAAGATATTCACCGTTGAGCGGGCGTTAAAATCACCAACAAAGACAAGATCTGGATCATAACCAATGACCTCTTCTATGCGCCCGTAGTTACCAGGAATGTTAACCGCAAGCGAGGCATCCCAAGAGGCTTGTGGGTCCTTAACATAGTGGGTCACAGAGCGAATTTGATCGATATCAGCAAGGTTGAGTAACAATTCATCGGCACATTGGTTAATAGACACAATGCGTTGCGGTAGCGCAGTCGCGTTACCGGAAATGGCGATTAACACCAGCAGAAAGAGGGGGACAGCGATTGTTCGATTCACCTGGAGATAGTACACACATCGAAGATAAACGCGACTGGCACCACCTATTGTCGGGCTTGATTCCTGCAAAGATGCAAAGATGCAAAGATGCAAAGAATGGTGACTTGCCCTAACCATTGTTAATATCTATACCCGATCAAAACATATACTGAGTCAATAATTGTCTCTACGGCAACAGAACAAGCAACGCTCACGCGCGCGGATCATTGAGGCGGCGACAACTCTCATTGCTGAGCAAGGGGTTGAGGACACCACTACGCGGGAAATCGCTGCACTTGCTGGTGTCAGCTACCAAACCTTGTACAACTATTTTCCAACCAAGGCTCTATTGGTTCGCGAGTTGCTCAGCGAGGAGTTTGCAAGTTTGGGGCGCGCTGCGGACCAAATTATTAAACGTTATGAGGGCGATGTGGTTGGTTCTCTGATAACGGTCTGCGAGACCGCAGCAGACATGATGTTGGGTCCCAAAGCGGACGTCTGGGCTGTCTTAACCCGCGAAGCACTCAATCAAACCCTCGACCAAGAGCAATTGGCAACGCTGACGACGATCGGCCACGAACACTTCTATGCGTTGTTAAAACTGGCCGACGGCACCGGACACTTGGCCGCAGGTACAGATCTGCACCTATTGGCGCACACCTTAATCAGTTTGACGGATTACAACCTGTTGATGTTGCACGTCACCGGCATCGACAAAACCCAATCGATGACCACGCTGCGTCAACAATTCGAAATGGTTGTTAATCCGTATCTGACGACCCCTCATCGGTTTGCCTAAGCAATGGTCGAAGCAGGGGCTCTAAGCCGTAACGTTTTATTTCGTAAAGTGTCGCCAGTTGGTTGCCAAGTTTTCCGGGGGGAAACCCCTGGGTTTTGAACCAAACCACATAAGGCTCTGGTAGGTCGATTAACAACGTACCGGCGAAGCGTCCATAGGGCATTTTTTGTTGAATCAGTTCTTCTAACAATTCACGGTTAATGCTGGCTTCTGATATTTCTTCTAGCGCAAAGGCAGTGGGTTGGTCTGGTGGTTGCGGCCAATCTTTCCAGGGCATACAGTTCGCCAATTCGTTTCACAATTGTTTATAAAAAAGGGGGCTCTCATTCAAACCCGCACTCAAACTAGAATACCCATTCTGCCCGCTTCCGAGGGAATTCTCACCTCACGTACCAAGTGGCAACACACCGGTGCCCAGCGACCCGAGTTTGCAGAGGCGCCAAAGGCAGACGAAGAAAGCGTTTGGGACTACCCTCGTCCACCGCTGGTACAACCAGTAGAGGCAGTGTGCCGTGTCTTCAACGGCAAAACTTTAATCGCCGAATCTCAGGCCTGTGTCCGGGTGTGCGAAACTGCAGGTGCGCCTACCTACTACTTCCCACCAACAGACGTAGAAAGCGAGTTAATAGAACCTGCTGAGATGGCATCTATCTGCGAGTGGAAAGGTGTTTCACAGCATTTAACCGTCGACGGTGTGCCTGAAGCTGGCTGGCGTTACATTCGCATGTTCGAAGAGTTCGCAGATTTGTTTGAGTGGCCCAGTTTTCACCCCAAGCAGCTGTTGTGCTTTATTGACACCGAGCGCGTCTCGCACCAAGACGGTGGCTTCTATGGCGGTTGGGTCAGTGAATCTTTGAGCGGTCCAATCAAAGGCCGGGCGGGCAGTGAAGACTGGTGATAAGGACTAGTCCGAAACACCAGCAGGTAATTGCGCCACAACTGCTTTAAGTTTCGGTAGGTGCTCTGCAACACTCAAGTCACCCCCAAGGGTCCTTAAGCATAAGTGCGTGAGTCCTGTTGAATGCCAGTTTTCAACTCGCGAGCGCCACTCCGATTCTCGAGGTCCAACAACGGCAACGCCGGCTTCTGTCCCTATGTCTTGTGCTGCACGACCCGCACGTTCTGCAGCGACATCGATTCGAGCTTTTACTCCGGCATACTCGTCAGGGCTGGCCAATACAAACCAACCTGATGCCCACTTACCAATCCGTTCGACTACGGGGTCAGAAGGGATAGATCGCGCGCCTACCCAAATAGGGATGGGCTGCGACGGGCGTGGGTTAATACCGCTCTCTTCAATGGTGTCAAACTCACCCGCAAAAGAGACGGTTTCCTCGGTCCAGAGTTGATGAATAAGTTGAAGCTGTTCATCGCAACGGCGCCCGCGACTATGGAAATCTTGCCCCATACTCTGATACTCAGGCGCACTTGCGCCAACACCAATTCCTAGCCGCAAGCGACCTTCACTCAAGATATCTAATGCCGCAGTTTGACGCGCGATTAACGCTGTGGGTCGAAGCGGCAAGATGATGACAGACGGGACAAGCTCAATCTTCTGCGTCACACCGGCCAAATAACACAGCAATGACATCGCATCATGAAG
>JBNMMV010000148.1:0-9827 GCA_051270205.1 Limisphaerales bacterium | reverse complement strand
GGTCAATTCTACTTTGACTTTGTCGCCAGTGAGGATACGGATGTAGTTCTTGCGCATTTTTCCGGAGATATGGGCAGTTACGACGTGACCGTTTTCTAGCTCAACCCGGAACATGGTGTTTGGCAACGTGTCGACCACGGTGCCATCCATTTCAATCTGTTCTTCTTTGGACATATAGCTTTGTATTGCTCGTAAAAGCCGCGCATTCTGCCCAAAAGCCACGTGCTTTGCTAGTACTGTTGATCAGTACTTTCGACTAGTACTCTCACCAGTACTCTCATCAGTGCTAGGGTTTTGAGTAAGATACCCACTGATTCCCTTGGTATATTTCCGCAGGCTGGTATTCCATTTTGTAGGCCATTTTGTCACAAGCTTCTACCCAATAACCAAGATATAGAAAGGGTAGATTCCGCTGACGGGCCAGTTCTATCTGGGTCAATATACTCATCACACCCAGACTTCTTTTTCGGTCGCTGGGTTCAAAAAATGTATAGATTGCCGACAAACCAGTGGCTTGTTGGTCTGTAACCGCGACACTCAACAACTTTTCGCCTTCATAAAGCGATACAAAAATGCTGTTTGACCAAGGACTGAGCAAAAATGAGCGGTACTGATCTTCGCTGGCCGGGTACATGTCACCGTCGGCATGCCGCAGGCTGATATAACGCTCATACAAGTGGTAGTGTCGGCGGCTGAACGCAGCCTCTTCAATTCTTAGTTCGAGGTCCTGATTTCTTTTTCGAATTCGTTTTTGGGTTCTTCTAGGTTGGAACTCGTCAACTGGAATTCGTGTCGGGATGCACGCCTGGCAACTGGCGCAGTGGGGTCGGTAAACATGGCTACCGCTGCGCCGAAAGCCCTGATCGGTCAACTGTTGGTAAATCTCTGGTGTAATCGTTCGGCGAGGATCGAAAAATAGTGTCTGGGCATTTTCGCGCGCAATGTACGAACAAGGGTGAACTGGCGTTAAGAAAAACTGCGCCTCATCTTGGTCATTAGATTCATCTTGCATAGTTTAAAAGGTTATCCGACCCGTCTTCTAAATGCCAACGACCGACGCGCGTTAAGTGCAGGGGATTGTCTTCAAGCACTTTCAAGAAATCGGATCGAGGGATACTGGCAACGCCCAAACTCTCCAGATGAGGATTCATTATCTGGCAATCAATGAGTGTAAAGGACCAGTCTTGCAGCAGTGTTTGTAGACCGAAAAATGCAATTTTCGAGGCATCGGGCAGGGTGCTGAACATGCTTTCACCAAAAAAGAGGCGACCTAACGAAACCCCATATAGACCGCCTACCAGCTTACCCTCGAGCCAAGTTTCAAAAGAGTGGGCGAACCCTTGCTGATGTAGTTGCACATAGGCGGCGGACATCTCATCTGTAATCCATGTGCCGCTTGCCATTCCGCGAGGCGCCTGACAACCCTCAACCACGGCTTCAAAAGCCTGATCGACAGTTACCGTAAACCCGCTGTTCCTAATTCGTTTTCTAAGACTTTTGGTGACTCGCATCTGACCTGGTTGAATCACTGCACGGCTACTCGGCGACCACCAGAAAATGTGTTCATCTTCTGCATCAAACCAGGGGAAAATACCTCGCGCGTAAGCTTCTAACAACCAATCACGACTTAACAGGCCGCCCGCGGCAAGCAGACCATCGGGTTGCTCCAATGCATGAGTTGGGCTCGGGAACCCAACTGGGGAGGGAGGCAGTAAGGGAATCGCCACCTAAAACACTATTGGGTTAGGGCTTCCACAAACGGCGCAGACTTAGCGTGAGTGGAAATAACATCCAGCAATGTTCGACCATCCTTCGAAGTGGCGGCACTATCGCCACCTTGTTGCCTAAAAAGCACCAAAAAGCGAGAAAAGTCTTCAACTCTCATGCTTCTATAGGCATACAACAATCGACTGAAATCGACGTCCTCATCGCCCATTGGCGGCTTGTCCAAAAAACTACGGACTCTTTCGTCGTCCCAAACCTCATCAACAACCTTGGCTTTGTCTGCGCGCATGCTTCAGCTTTCATTCATTAGCGAGCCGCTATTTTAAGCACTATGAAGTCGATGTCTACGACAGAAATCAGTTGCGCTCATTAAGTTGAAGAATAGTATTTAAGAGTTTGATTTAGATGAAAAAAAGTCTTTTAAAAATTTGTTTCCAACGCCCCAGATGCGTAAACTCAGCGGCGCTTCAGGATTCAAGGACAATCTCATGGCCAACAGTGTGACCAGCAACGTTCTACCGATGCGTGAAATAGGTATTCTGGCACTTGCAACGACTGCCGCCTTTTTGGTGCTTGCAATCGCCTCCTACTCGCCGACCGATGCTGCTTTCAGCTATTCAGCAGCCACTACTGACGCAGATAACTTGGTTGGGACCTTGGGCGCCTATTTTTCCGATCTGGTTTTGTACTTTCTTGGTTGGGTGGCGTATCTCATTCCCGTGGCCTTTGGCGTTATTGGTGTGCGGTTGCTCCTAAATCGGTCTGACTCGGTCAATTGGTTGTTTGGCTTAGTACGCTCAACCGGTTGGCTCTGTTTGCTTGTTTCAACGACGATTTTGTTTGCACTTCACTCTTCTAACACCGGTGAACTGCCCGCCGGTCCCGGTGGCGTGTTTGGTCAATGGTTGAGTACGCATGGGTCAACGATATTTGGCCTAGTTGGGCTAACGGTATTGTCGGTAGCCGGCGCTTTGATAGGGCTTCAGGCGGCAACAGGACTCTCCTGGCTAGATGTGTCTGAGGCTACTGGACGCATCCTTTATCGCATCTACGGCGTATTTTTGTTGGGCTACGACAAGCTGGCAGATCAAATCAAAGAGCGCCGACACAAACATCTGGACCGAAAAAATTCACGCGTGGCGATTATTCCACCGCCAAACAACGCGCCTACCGAAAAGAGAACAGTCGATAAGCGAAACAGCAAGAAAACCACACCAACCATCTTTACCAAGGCAAAAGAACCCGCCAGACCGGCCTCGCAGAAGCGTTTGTTTCAGCCAGAGGGAATTGGAGAATTACCCGATTTAGATCTACTGGACGAAAAAAACGAAGATCAAGGGCTTGGCTATTCAGCAGACTCTCTTGAGGCAATGTCGCGTCAACTCGAGTTGAAGCTTGCGGATTTCAATGTCGATGCGCAGGTTGTGTCGGTGCTTCCTGGACCCGTGGTAACGCGTTTCGAGATTCAACCCGCGCCTGGTGTGAAGGTTCAGAAAATCAGTTCACTTGCGAAAGATCTGGCTCGCTCGCTGGCAGTTATTAGCGTGCGAATCGTTGAAGTGATTCCAGGTAAGTCTGTGGTTGGTATCGAAATACCCAATGAACATCGTGAAATGGTGCAGCTGAAAGAGGTTATCAACTCGCAAGCCTTCCAGTCTGCAGCATCGCCTTTGACGCTCGCCATGGGTAAGGACATTGCCGGGGTCTCTATCGTTGCCGATATTGCAAAAATGCCACACTTGTTGGTAGCAGGCACAACCGGATCGGGTAAGTCCGTTGGCGTCAACGCAATGATCTTGAGCATTCTCTGTAAGGCAACCCCTGAAGAAGTACGCCTAATTCTGGTCGATCCAAAAATGCTGGAACTATCCGTATATGAAGGCATACCGCATTTGCTCGCCCCAGTAGTCACTGACATGAAAGAAGCCGCCCACGCGTTGAACTGGTGCGTTGCAGAAATGGAGCGACGTTACCGTCTCATGGCGGCCATGGGCGTAAGGAATCTAGCTGGGTTCAACCGCCAAGTACGTGAGGCAAAAGAAAGGAAAGAGCCGCTCTTAGATCCATTGTGGACGGACGAGTTGGAGCCTGCGCCTGCGCTTGAACACCTACCCGCGGTGGTCGTCGTGATAGACGAATTTGCAGACATGATGATGGTCGTTGGCAAAAAAGTTGAACAGCTGATCGCTCGGATTGCGCAAAAAGCGCGTGCTGCCGGGATCCATCTAGTGCTCGCTACCCAAAGACCTTCGGTCGATGTCATTACTGGTTTAATCAAAGCCAACATCCCCGCTCGAATTGGCTTTCAAGTGTCTTCGAAAATCGACTCGCGCACCATTCTTGACCAAGGCGGAGCAGAGCAACTGCTAGGCCATGGTGACATGTTGTTCCTTCCACCAGGCACAGCCTTGCCACAACGCATCCACGGCGCCTTTGTATCGGATGAGGAAGTACATCGCATTGTCGATGATTGGAAGCGCCGAGGAGCACCTGAGTACGTTGACGCGATCGTCAACGGCTCGAGCGACGGCGAAGCTTTCGTACAATTGGATGGCGATGAAAATGCCGAACAAGAAGACGAGCTCTACGACGAGGCTGTTCAATTCGTTCTTGAAAGCCGGCGGGCATCAATTTCTTCAGTTCAACGAAAACTGCGTATTGGTTATAACCGCGCCGCGCGCTTAGTTGAAGCGATGGAAGTTGCCGGGATAGTCAGCAGCATGGGAACAAACGGAAGCCGTGAAATACTCGTTCCAAATCGCGAGCACTAGCGCACTACTGCTTTGGCTGTGTGTCGCCACCGCGCAAGTAGCGCCTGCGGCGGGAATAGCGCCTGCGGCGGGAATAAAGATAAGTCTCAGCTCACAGCTGTCGGCACTCGATGGAAAACGACACGCCTTCAAACAGCAAACTTTCAACGCTTACGGAGAATTGTTGGAGACCAGCAATGGTGAACTCAGTTTGCTGGCACCGAGTGCGCGTTGGGAAGTGTTTGCGCCGTTTCCACAAATCGTTTTGCTCAACGATGACGAACTTAAAATCTACGATCCCGACCTAGAACAACTTACGATTCGGCAAATCACCGGCAGCTGGGCTGACGTACCCCTCGCAATCTTACTCAACCACGACCTGTTGCAAGATCACTTTCAGGTGACTGAAGAGGGAGAGGGTATTTATCTACTTTCCCCAACTGCATTCGAGACGTTGTTTACCCAAATGCGGCTCACTTTCATAGCCGGGCGGATCCAATCGTTGTGGATTGTCGACCATGCAACGCAGGTAACCGAAATCATCTTCGAACAGCAAAACCAAGTGGTACAATCTGAGTTCTTTGAATTAGTACTACCCCCCGGGACTGAGATTGTTCGAGGATGATGACAAAAAACAGCTGAACTTCGCCGAAGCCTCATCGCATCTTGGGCATCTTGGGCATCATGCGCCGTTGGCAGAGCAATTACGCCCGACTTGTGTCGATGATTTTGTTGGCCAATCCCATCTATTAGGTCCTGGCAGGCCACTCCGTCTTTTAATCGAACAAAATACAGTCACATCAATGATTCTGTGGGGGCCACCGGGTACTGGCAAAACGACCCTCGCACGTATGCTCGCCTTGAACGCAGATGCCGATCTTATTGCACTGTCGGCGGTGCTTGCCGGGGTCAAAGAAGTGCGGGCGGCCATTGCGGAGGCACAACAAAAAGCCCGTTTCGGAAGACGGACCATTCTCTTTGTGGATGAGGTTCACCGATTTAATAAAGCCCAACAAGATGGCTTTTTACCTCACGTCGAAAACGGCACAATCACCTTTATAGGCGCAACTACCGAGAACCCCTCGTTCGAGGTCAATCAAGCGTTGCTATCTCGAGCGCGCGTTTTCGTCCTAAAGGCTTTACAGAACGAAGATCTGGATCGAGTCATAGATCGCGTGCAGAAACTAACCCAGCGTTCTATCGAAGAATCTGCACGACCCCTGTTAATCGGGGTTGTAGACGGTGACGCTCGACGACTGATCAATTTGTTCGAACTGGCAATGCAATTCACCGAAGGTTCGATCGATGAAGCTGCCATAAACTCGGCCTTGGGCGAAAATGTACGGCGATTCGACAAGGGCGGGGATGTGTTCTATGAGCAAATCTCCGCACTCCATAAATCGGTGCGTGGTAGCGATCCAGATGCGGCACTGTACTGGTTCTGTCGAATGTTGGATGGTGGTGCAGACCCCAGATACATCGGTCGCCGCTTGATCCGCATGGCGAGTGAAGAAATTGGCAATGCCGACCCACGCGCTCTAGAGTTAACCCTTTCCGCAGTCACCGCCTACGAACGTCTTGGGTCACCTGAAGGGGAGTTGGCTCTGGCTCAAGCTACTCTTTATCTCGCGTCAGTTCCCAAAAGTGATGCCGCGTACACTGCGTTTTCACAGACACAAGCTTTTGTCCGTGAAAATGCCAGCGATCCAGTACCTTTGCATCTCAGAAACGCACCTACCGCCTTGATGAAAGACTTAGGTTATGCAAAAGGCTATCGACATGCCCATGCAGAAGAGACGGGCGAGGGTGCTTTCGCCGCCGGAGAGAACTACTTTCCAGACAACCTCCCCCCACAACAGTTCTACTACCCAAAAGACCAGGGTTTAGAAAGCAAGATTCGTGATCGACTAGCCCGCTTGAAAACTCTAAACCAGACAAATCCAAATACGGACACTGAACAATGAGTCTTACCAGCTTCATGTGGGTATTTCTTGGCGGTGGATTGGGTGCAGCATTGCGCTTCTCCTGCTTCATCTGGGTGGGCCCAACACTGTTCCCTTGGGCAACCCTAGGTATTAATATCGCCGGCTCTTTTTTTATCGGCTTGATCTGGGCCAGTTGCGCAGATTTAGCGTGGTTTCAAGATTGGGGACAACAGTTTCTCGTCATTGGCGTGCTGGGTGGATTTACTACTTTCTCTGCATTTTCTCTCGAGACCTTGCAACTGGTGAACGATGCCCGAATACTCCCGGCCCTCGGCTATGCACTGGGCTCAATCGGTGTTTGTTTTGCTGCGGTATATATTGGCTACCGACTTGGTTAAGTCGGTCAACACACTTGGATATGGGTAATTATGTTAGACATTCGAAGCCTGCGCGAGGCGCCTGATACTGCTGCTCGTGCACTCGCTCGCAAAGGCTTCACCTTTGATGTGGAGCGCTTTACAACCCTTGAGGCGCAACGCCAAAAGTTGCAACAGGAAACTGAGTCGCTCCAGGCAGAACGCAATAGCAAATCTAAAAGCATCGGTGCAGCAAAGTCCAAGGGTGAGGATATTGCACCACTGGTAGCGGAAGTTGGCGATCTTGGCAGTCGTCTAGATACAGCAAAAGCCAGTTTCGAAAGCGTCCAAGGTGAGCTCGAAACCATGCTATTTCAGATCCCTAATTTACCTGACGACAGTGTGCCTGCAGGTAACGACGAGTCAGCCAACGTTGAGCTACGTCAGTGGGGTAACTTGCCAAAATTCAACTTCACACCTAAGGATCACGTTGATCTCGCGCCACGGGCGCTAGATTTTGATACCGCTGCAAAAATTTCTGGTAGTCGATACGTCGTCATGCACGGCTCAACGGCACGCCTACACCGAGCACTAACTCAATATATGTTGGACCTTCATACCACCCAGCATGGCTACAGCGAAGTTTATGTTCCTTACATCGTCAACGCTGATAGTTTGCGTGGCACCGGGCAGCTGCCTAAGTTTGCTGATGACCAGTTTCGTATAGAAGCCGAGGGCGAACACTATCTAATTCCAACAGCTGAAGTACCGGTGACAAACATCTATCGAGACGAGATTCTCGATGGTGCGAGCCTACCGATAAAGCATGTTTGCCACACACCCTGTTTCCGTTCTGAAGCAGGCAGCCATGGCCGCGATACCAGAGGCATGATTCGCCAGCATCAATTCGAGAAAGTCGAGCTTGTACAAATAGTTAACCCCGATGATTCCTGGCAGGCATTGGATGAGTTGGTAGGCCACGCAGAAGCGGTACTTCAAGGATTGGAACTGGCATTCCGCTCTGTAGTTTTGTGTGGTGGCGACCTTGGGTTTTCTGCCGCAAAGACAATCGATCTTGAGGTCTGGTTACCCAGTCAAGAAGCCTATCGGGAAATTTCTTCGTGTAGTAACTTCTTAGACTTTCAAGCACGGCGCCTGCAAGCGCGATATCGCTCTGAAGCGAAGGCAAAACCCAAACTGGTACATACGGTCAACGGATCAGGCCTGGCCGTAGGGCGTTGTTTGGTGGCTGTCCTTGAGAATTACCAAGACAGCGATGGTCGAGTTGCTGTTCCAGATGTACTAAAACCTTATATGGGTGGCATAAGCCACATCGAAAATTTGACGTGAGCTTCAAACTCCCCCTAGTCCACAATTTTGAGGGGATGCCGTGTTTGGTAGTGGGGGGTGGCAAACGTGCTGCTCGTAAAGCTAGATGGTTAATTAAAGCAGCTGCACAATTAACCGTCGTTGCCCCGGACATCGAGCCTGAATTCTTACAGCTGCTCGATGCATCGAAAGGTACCGTTCTCCAACGCAAATTCCAAAAAAGCGACCTCAGCGCGGAATTTCATCTTGTTATTGCGGCAACCGATGACGCGCTGCTTAACAAAGAAATCTACCAATTGGCAACAAACCAACGGCAACTGGTAAATTGCGTCGACGACCCGCAACACTGCAATGTGACTTTTCCTGCGATTGTCGACAGATCTCCTTTACTGGTCGCCGTGACAACCTCTGGCACAGTCCCAGCGCTCGCACGGGTTGTACGTGGATGGATAGAGCAGATCCTGCCCATGTCTCTAACTACAACTATTCCTTTACTTGAACGACTTCGAACGCCGATTCGCGAAGCTTACCCCGACCTTGACGAACGTACGCACGCCTACAATAGATTATTGAATCCTGAGAGCCTGAGGGCCATCGAGACCGAGACTAGCGCCGCTACCCTGCAACGGATCAGTGGAAAGGAAAGCGCTGAGGAGGGCGCGGGGAAGGTCATACTGGTGGGTGCAGGACCTGGCGATCCCGATCTGATCACACTTAAAGGGTTGCGGGCCATTCAAGAAGCCGATGTCATTTTTTATGACCAACTTGCAAGTCCAACACTGCTTGAATATGCCCGACGTGACGCGGAACAGATATACGTTGGTAAACAAGGACCCAAACCTGGCGAGCCAGCCGATCGTCCAAACAATCGCAGCACTCAGCAGGTTCACATAAACGAACAAATCTTAGCTGCCGCGATGGCAGGCAAACATGTTGTGCGACTGAAGGGCGGCGACCCATATATCTATGGCCGCGGCGGTGAAGAGGTTCGTGTTCTGGCCGATGCTGGCATCAAGGTAGTGGTTGTACCTGGCATTACTGCCGCGTTGGGTGCCGCGAGTTACGCAGGCATCCCTTTAACCCATAGGGATCATGCTCAATCCGTTCGTTTCGTCACTGGACACCGCGTAGAAAATACTGTGAACCTTGAATGGCCAGAACTTGGCAAGCCAGATCAAACGCTGGTGATCTACATGGGGCTGGTCGGCTTGGCTCAAATTACTGCCAAACTCATTAGTTTTGGTGCCCCCAATTCTCGACCTGTAGCCCTGATTGAAAACGCAACGCTACCCGAGCAGCGGGAAGTGATTGGCACACTCGAAACGATTGCTGATATGGCCAGGGAGCACAATGTGGTTGGGCCTACGGTCGTTATCGTCGGCGATGTTGTTTCATTGCATCGTGAATCGTCTAATTAGTGTCTGTTCCGAAAAGATAGATTTTTGGTATTTGATATTCGATTCGGTATTTGGGCTGGAGCTAAACATTGCGCCAGCCCGGCGCCGCTCCGCGGTGCCCGTTCTCCGAAAAGAAGCCCTAGCGAGGACACTAGGTCTTTTTTCTGCGTACGGCTTGGGTTTAATGGCGCAATGTTTAGCTCCAGCCCAAATACCTTAGGCGCTTCACATTCTAACTTTAGCCTTTCGGGGTAGGCATTAGTTAGAGGCAATTTGTGGGCCGGGGCAGACCGGCAATCTTGGCGGCTGTTTTTGCGGGGCTGTCTAAGAAGAGGTGCATTAGTG
>JBNMMV010000147.1:0-9890 GCA_051270205.1 Limisphaerales bacterium | reverse complement strand
CTGGCAATGGATGCCACCAACGGACAAGTCCTGTGGCGCTATCAATACACCGGCGCGCCACGTTCGAGCGCCAAGATGGGCATAGGTCTGCACGGCGACAAAATACTTGTGCCGACCTCGGACCTTCACCTATTAGCACTGAATGCCAAAGATGGCAGCCTGATCTGGAAACACGCAATCGACACCCGCACACCATCCAGCAGCGGCCGAGCACAATATCAATTACGCACCGCGCCGTTGGTTGTTGGCAACAAAGTCATACAAGGCGTAACCGCCAGCTTTATGCCTAAGGGTGGTTTCATTCTCGCCCTCGACATTGATTCTGGCAAAGAACTCTGGCGCTTTAACACTATTGCCAGGCCAGGTGAACCGGGAGGTAACACTTGGAACGATCTACCTTTGGAGAAACGCAGCGGCGGTTCGGTATGGCATCAAGGCACTTATGATGCGGAGCTGAACCTCGTCTACTTCGGCATTGCGCCAACTTATGACACCGGACCACTGCTGCACGAACTGGACGCCGCAGGCGTATCAAACGCCGCCCTTTATACAAACTGTACTGTCGCCATCAACCCAGATACGGGTGAGCTGGTTTGGTTTTATCAGCACATGCCCAACGATCAATGGGATTTAGATTGGGCATTCGAACGCCAGATCGTCACCCTACCGATCGACGGAAAACCCCGCAAAGTCGTCATGAACGTCGGCAAAATGGCCATCCTCGAGGCCCTCGATGCACGTACGGGAGAGTACCTTTTCTCCATCGACCCCGGCGTTCAGAATGTAGTCACCGCCATCGACCCACACACGGGTGCCAAAGAAATAGACCCAGCGAAAATGCCGAGTCCCGACAGACCCACGACGATCTGTCCGTCAGCGTTGGGTGCAAGAAGCTGGCCGCCGACATCCTTTAGCGCACAAACCGGTCTTGCCTATTTGCCGTTGTTCGAAATGTGCATGATCTTGGGCGACGAAGGCTCAGCACTACTCACTTCGGGCGTGCGCATCTCATCTGCGCATCACCCAGATTCAAAAGACGGCAAACTGGCACGTCTGCAAGCAATAGACCTGGTCAACAAGCGCCTTGCTTGGACCCATGACCAGGTAGCGCCTATTTCGACGGGCATGTTAAGCACCGCTGGCGGGCTGCTGTTCTCTGGGGATGTAGAGCCTTCACTCAAAGCATTTAACGACAAGACAGGGCAATTACTCTGGGCGTCAGACTTGAGTGAAGCGCCGACCGCAGGACTTATGACCTACCGGGTCAACGGCATTCAATACATCGCAGTCATGGTCGGCGTCGCAAACCTTCATGTGGGGGCCTTGTCTAGAACCTACAAGGAGTTCACCGGCCGCGTTGTGACACCCCCTCGTCCTATCACTGAAAGACCGACACCTGGCAACGCCGAAGTGTGGGCGTTTGCCCTAACTGAGTAAAAATAGACTGAGTAAACTTAAGCTAACTTCCCACTAGCATCGACGGGATTATAGAACGGTCGATCGCCACTAACGGTTACCCGCCGCAACAATCTCTTATGGGGATAGTAATCACTCGCAGCGTAATGCTGTGCAGCTCGATTATCCCAGAAAGCAATCGAGCCAGGCTCCCATTTAAACCGGCAAATATATTCAGCCTTGCCATGCTGCGATGTCAAAAAATCTACAATCTCTTTCGAGTCTTTTGCACCCAGCGGTTCTTTGCTACGTCGGTCGTATAGCGATTCGTGGCGCAAAAAGCCGCCGTGAATATACAACGCGGTCTTACCTGTTTCCGGATGCGTCCTGAGGATTGGGTGACCAACACCAAAAGGTATTTCGTTTTTCAGCGCTTCGACGATGTCCGTGGTTATTGCGCCCTCACCTCTACCCATGAGGAAAACCTCATAGTCATTGATGCCGTCAATGTGTTGCACTCGCTCCTGCATTTTCGCGGGCAGGCCCAGATAGGCTGCATAGCTATCGGCAAATAGCGTGTCTCCGCCATGGGGCGGCACCACAACACATTGAGCAATAGAGCCGAGAGACGGTTCTTCCATCCAGGTGACATCGGTGTGCCATCCGTTTTCTCTGCCGGGGTTTTTGTCGTCGTGGTCGATTTCTAGAACGTAGGGATTGTCACCTGAACGACCAAAAGGAAACGCGTCAAGATCACCAAAATATCTGCCGAAGGTCTCATGCTCATTTTCAGACAAATTTTGATCTCTAAAAAAGATGACCTTTCGCTCCAGCAACGTCGCCCGAATCAGCTCTACGATATCAGGCGAGAGAGATTGAGATAGATCAATGTTATGCAGCACCGTGCCAATGGTTAGGCCGAGGTGTTCAAACTCTATGCCCTTCTCACTTGCCTTGGCCTGCAATTGATCCGAGACTGGCTGATTCCCCATACGCTCATACTCGCGAAACACGCCTAGTCCAGTACGGTTAAAGTCGGGAAACAAATCATCCACATCAACTGATACGGGAGTCTCCGCAGTTGACCTCACTTGTTCTATTTGTTTGGAGAACTTGATCGCCACCTGATTGTAGTGGTCCTGATCCTTGGTGCTTTCTACTTGTGACATCACATAGACTCCTCTGGGATAGCAGCAATAAGCCACCATACTCCAGGGGCGTCAATTCGGCGACATTAAAGACAAGTCCGACAGCCGAATTGGGTTAAACTGGCAGGCTCTACCGGCCACTTGTGCGGGTCATGTATGCCTGTTGGAGAGTGGCGATAGCCTCTGCGAACGACCTAGCTCAAGGTTCAATTTCAGCCCATTTAATGCGCCTGACGGTGCCGATGTTCCTCGGCATCTCCGCCATGATCATCGCTTCTATGGTGGATGTGGTCTATATCGGCTGGCTTGGCATCGATGAATTGGCGGCCATCAGCTTTACCTTCCCTGTGGTGATGGCGCTATCCAGCGTGTCTATGGGAATTGGCATTGGCGCCTCTTCCATCATCGCCCGGGTAGTCGGCAGTGGCAATCCAGACCGCGTCCGACAACTGGCGAGTGACGCGTTGCTACTCACTCTGTTGTTAGTTGTACTTATGACCATTGTCGGACTCGCCGCATCGCAGCCATTGTTCAGAGTCCTGGGTGCTGACGCAAAGATCCAGCCGCTGGTCGAGCAATACATGAACGTTTGGTTTTTTGGTCTACCGTTGTTTGCGTTGCCAATGGTAGCAACCACAATTATGCGCGCCGTCGGCAATGCCAAGGTGCCCGGTATCATCATGGTCTCAGGCGCTGCATTGCAAGTTATCATCGCGCCAATGCTGATTTTCGGTGTGGGGGATTCGATACCCGGGCTGGGGTTAACCGGCGCCGCCTGGGCGTTTGTGTTGTCGCGCGTTGCTACTCTGGCTTACACGGTTTACGCCCTAACCAAACTTCAGTTGCTGCAGAAACCTTCAAGCCAGTTTGTCGAATTGATGCGCTCATGGCGCGAGGTTATGCGCATCGGAATTCCTTCAATGATGACCAATCTGATCGGCCCGGTGTCGCTGGGAATTACAGTGGCCATTCTGGCTGATCACAGCAATGCTGTAGTCGCAGGATTCGGCATTGCATCGCGCATTGAATCCCTGGCTATCATGTTTCTCATGGCGCTATCGGCCAGCGTTGGACCTCTTGTTGGCCAGAATTCGGGCGCTGGCGCGCACGGCCGAATCGTCGAGACGCAACAGGTTTCTTACCGCATCTGTTGGCTTTACGGACTCGGCGCAGCGATATTCTTGGCCTTGTTTGGGAGGTATCTTGTTGGCGCCATTATCAGCGACGAAGAGGTGCTGACTGCGGCGTCCTGGTATCTGTGGCTGGTGCCGATAAGTTACGGACTATTTGGCATCTCCATGATCGTCAGTTCAAGTTTTACCGCGCTCGGTAAACCCATGCCCTCATTGGTGTTGTCGTTGTTACGCATGGTGGCAATCTACATACCGATGGCTTACGCGGGTGATTACCTGCTGGGTTACCGGGGTGTGTATGCTGCTGCGGCTCTTGCTAACGTGCTGATCGGCGGCATGGCCTTGCTGTGGCTCCGCAACACGATGACGAAAGCGCTGGCTGTGTAATGTCGGCGTTTGCTATTCGAGTAGCTTCTCAACGTCTTGCAAGGCAGCCGCATGATCGCCACTGATTTCTCGGTCCTTGATTTCTCGGTCCCTAATTTCTAGGTCAACGAACGTTAACAGTGCCTGTTCGTGTTGAACGAGGAATTGCACTGCTGGGACATCAGAGTCTGGAGCAACCGCAAGCAGTTGATCAAATCGAACGATGGCTTTTTCAACAACGTCTTTCATTCTCAACATTGAATCGAGATGCGAGGCAGACGTGTAACGATTGAAGACTTCTTCACCTACTTCGATGCGATCGTCGGTGGCTGCTATCTCGCCATAACCCTCTAGCACTGCTGCCACCCTTTTGCCGGTAACATTCTCGAGTTTTGCGAGAGTAAGCCACGCTGATCGCATGGATTCGTCCTTGGTACGGTCCGCCAGCCCGTTGAAAAATACTTCACCAAACTGCTCGCCAAGCCATGCACTGCGGATGCCTTCTATGTAGCTGTCACGCTCCATTGTTGATCTCCAGAGGGTTGTTAGGTGAAAGCTAACATATCACTTGCCCTCGCGCGGCAATATCGGCACAACATTAAGGACACCGATATTGTTCAACAAAAGTTGAATTTAGGCTAAGCTACTTTTTTAACGCTCTACCTCAAACAACGCAGGAGTCCAGATCTGTGCAGGATGTAATTCAAGCTTCACTAGGCGAAATCGACTTTGACCCAGATGCCCTCAAGGCTAAATATCTAGCTGAACGAGATAAGCGCCTTCGCACCGACGCCAACGACCAGTACGTTGAGGTAACGGGCGATTTTTCGAATTATGTCGATGATCCTTACGAAAAAACCGTCGCACGCGAACCGCTGAACGATACCGTTGAAATCGTCATCATCGGCGGCGGTTTTGGTGGACTACTGCTAGGCGGGCGACTGCGTGAGGCTGGCTTCGAAGACATTCGTGTCATCGAAAAAGGCGGCGATTTCGGCGGCACCTGGTATTGGAATCGATACCCTGGCGCCATGTGCGACGTTGAAGCGTACTGCTACCTGCCTATGCTTGAAGAACTCAACTACATTCCGAAAAACAAATATTCGTTCGCCCCGGAGATCATGGGCCATACGCAAAACATCGCTAAGCACTACAACCTTTATGACAAGGCCTGCCTCTCCACTGAAGTCACAGACTTAAAGTGGGATGAAGATGAGCAATACTGGATCGTCAGCACAAATCGCGGCGATCGAATGAAGGCACGCTACGTCGCGATGGCGAACGGCCCGCTCAACCGGCCGAAATTACCTGGCATTCCCGGCATTAACAGCTTCAAAGGCCATACCTTCCATACCAGCCGTTGGGACTATGACTACACTGGCGGTGATTCCCACGGCGGCTTGGTTAATCTGAAAGATAAAAAGGTAGGCATTATTGGTACCGGCGCCACCGCCGTGCAGTGCATCCCCCACCTAGGCGAATGGTCAGGCGAACTGAAAGTATTCCAACGCACGCCATCGTCAGTAGATGTGCGCAACAACCGCACCACAGATCCTCAGTGGGCTGAGAGTCTTGAGTCGGGTTGGCAATATGAACGCATGGACAATTTCAACACATTGGTCAGCGGTGGTGACCAAGAAGAAGATCTCGTCGCAGACGGCTGGACCGATATCTTTCGAAACCTAACCGGCATTGCAGCCAAAGAGGCGTCACGTAAAATTGGCCGCAGACTCACCGGCAAGGAAAAAGGTTTGCTCATGCAAATGGCTGATTATCAAAAGATGAACAGCGTACGTGACCGTGTCGACACCATTGTTGAAGACAAAGAGACAGCTGATGCGCTCAAGCCATGGTATCGACAATTCTGCAAACGACCCTGCTTTCACGACGAATACCTGCCGACCTACAACCGTGAAAACGTGCATCTCATAGACACTCAAGGTAAAGGCGTTGAAGCCATTACCGAGAAGGGCGTAGTGGTAGATGGCGTAGAACATGAACTTGACTGTCTTATCTTTGCTACGGGCTTTGAAGTGGGCACCAGCTACACCCGAAGAGCCGGCTATGACATTACCGGGTCTGCAGGGCAAAAACTCAGCGACAAGTGGGAAGATGGCTTGAAAACGTTGCACGGATTTACCACACATGGGTTCCCAAACTGTTTCTTCCTGGGCTTTACTCAGGCTGCAGTAACAGTAAACGTGCCTCATGCGCTCAACGAGCAAGCCAAACACATTGCACATATCCTCAACGAGGCCCGCGCTCGCAAGGCACCGACCGTTGAAGCGACAGCCGAAGGCGAACGAGGTTGGCTTGACGAAATAGAACGTACGGCGAATTTTGGCGATCGATTCAGATCTGAGTGCACGCCCGGTTACTACAACAACGAAGGCAAGCTCTCGAATCCGAATGGATTCTTTAGCAGCGGCTACGGCGGCGGACCTATCAAGTTTTTTCGGATTCTTGAAGATTGGCGCGCCAGTGGCAAATTCGATGGCGTGGAATTTAGGGACTAAGTCCTGGCATGACGGGTAAAAATCGTCAGGCGTCGTGGCATTCTGAAACAGCCGGTTTCGTGGAGCGCAACCGAGTAACAATTATTTATCTAGGAATTGCACATGCAAGACATGAATGCTACCGATGTAGACAGCGTCCCACTCGACGAGATTGACGTCAGCCGCCCCGAGCTTTTTAAGAACGACACCTGGCAACCCTGGTTTGAACGTCTTCGAAAAGAAGCACCTATTCACTTCCTTGCCGACAGTGTGAGTGGCCCGTTTTGGTCTGTTAGCAGTCACGAACTGATCAAGGAAGTGGACAGCAATAACCGTGTGTTCTCTTCCTCCTCCGAATTCGGCGGCATCGCTATCGCCAACCCACCGGAGGCTAAAGAGGGCGAGATTCAGGGACAGAGCTTCATCACTATGGATGAGCCAGAGCATCGACCGCAGAGAATGGCCGTTGCACCCACGGTTGCACCTACAAATCTTGCAGAGTTAGAACCGTTGATTCGCAAGCGTGCCATCGAGATCCTCGAGAGCTTACCCGTCGGCGAGACGTTCAATTGGGTGCAAGAGGTCTCCATTGAATTGACCGCGAGCATGCTCGCTATCCTGTTCGACTTTCCTCATGAAGATCGCCGCAAGCTGGTGCACTGGTCAGATTTGGCTACAGCGATTCCCGAAGTTACAGGGGATGACAGCATCGACATGGGGAAACGCTACGAAGAACTGATGCAAGCTGGTGCTGCTTTCTATCAGCTTTGGATGGCAAAAGCTGGTCAGCCACCTAAGTTCGACCTGATATCGATGCTGCAGCATAATGAAGAAACAGCACGCATGAACGAAGATCCGGAAAAATTCCTGGGTAATATTCTACTGTTGATTGTCGGAGGGAACGATACCACCCGCAATAGCATCAGTGGCGGTGTGATTGGTCTGAACAAGTACCCTGATCAGTATCAGAAACTGCGCGAGAACCCCGCACTCATTCCAAACATGGTGTCTGAAATTATCCGCTGGCAGACACCCGTACTGCATATGCGGCGTACCGCTTTGGAAGACTACAAGCTCGGTGGTGAACAGATTAAGAAAGGCGACAAAGTAGTTATGTGGTATCTGTCTGGAAATCGGGATGAGTCAGTATTCGAAGATGCTGACAAACTGATCATCGATCGTCCAAACGCGCGGGCACATGTCGCATTCGGCTTTGGAGTACATCGCTGCATGGGCAATCGCCTGGCGGAACTTCAGTTACGAGTGCTTTGGGAAGAAATCGTCAAACGGTTTCACACGGTTGAAGTTGTTGGCGACATCGAGCGCCTTCCAAACAACTTCATTCGAGGGATCAAAGACGTACCGGTGCGCTTACACCCGGTCTAACAGCCCAATCTAGAACAGTGTTCGGACGGTAAACATCTACCGTCCGAACGGGCCCTACAATCTATCCAGAGTGATGTCTATGCAGACTAGGTAGATTTACCTCGGCAATTGCACCAGCCAGTACACCCGTATAGCAAAGATTCTTACCTGCGTTCACGGGTCGTTGGGTTCGAACACTTACGCCACAAACCCTTTTTGATGCACTACGCAGTCGTTCATAGAGCTTCGAAACATCTACAGTATTGGAGAGATCTAGATCGCGATATGAGACGCGGACAGATTCACCATCCACCGACTTCTGGACGAGCCACCGAGCCGGTTCAACCACTTGGAGTGGCACCATAAAATTGTCGACGTGCACTTCCGCTGCGACGCTCTTAGCAACCATCATCAAAATGATCAAACTTGCTGCTTTCGAAATAAATCCTAACCTAGACACTTTGTGTTCCTTTCTTAAATTATTCCCGGAAATATTCCGGATGGGGCTTCTGTACCCACTCTCACCTAATACCTAAGACTGAAGTTCAAACACCAATCACCACATACGACGGCAATTGCTAAATCGCGCTCATAACAAACACGAATACCAATAGAAGCCACCTGGCGTAAGCCAGGGAGATTCGAGAACTTTCAGGAATAACCATTAAATTCGGGCTAATTGGGTATCAAACTAACTGAGTGTCAGCTTTCTTGAGACAAAGAGCCGTGCCGGAGAAATAGCGCAGTCTAACGCGGTAGAAGATCGGGCGGGTATCGAAGCGCGCGCACTATACATCAAACGGATTGAATAGCTCGGATTTATTTAGAATATTTCCGCTAACGACCCAAATATACTGTACTACTGCTACTGGACTGTCAGCCGAACAATCGGAATGGCCCGGGTTGTCTTTTTTTGATACTCCGCAAATGCAGAAGCTTGTGCTGCTATCTTGTTATACAACTCAGTACGGTCCGGTTCTGCTACAACTTCTGAGCGCACGGCGAGTTCTGAACTTCCCACTTCAATCTTTGCCTGCGGGTTCGCGACCAAGTTGTAAAACCACGGAGGATTCTTCGGCTCACCGGAGTAAGAGGCGATAATTAAAAAGTCGTCACCATCCGCAAAGTAAGCCAAGGGATTAATTCTTTGCTCCCCGGATTTTGCACCCTTCGAAAGCAGAAGGAGTAAATTTGCGCCCTGGAACGGACCACCAACAGCACCGTTGTTAGCTCGAAATTCCTCAATGATGCCTTTGTTGTATTCTTTCACACCCACAATAGTTCTCCTTGGATAGGGAACATATTTAATAACAACAGCCTCAATAGACGTCAAGTTAAACAGTCCACTAGGCCCAGGAACTATCGCGAGTGGCATCGCTTATAGGCACACCTTCAAACTACTGGGACACAAACACAGCCTCATTCGACATCGAACTTTCCTGACCTCCAGCATCCACCGCTGTTATCGCCACGAATGCTTGACCCAGATTAGCCGTCAAGTTAGTGGAGAGCGTCGCGCCATCGACCGTCGTCATACGACCATAGCTACCCGAATCCTGACCATGATGAAGCCGATATTCGATGATCTGCTCGACAAGACTGCCATCTACGTCGTGTGTCGGAGCCTGCCAGCTAACTTGGAAAGTACCAAGAGCGCTTACGCCAGCCATAACGAAAATTTCGCCACCTGGACCCGAACAACGAAGAGTAAAAGTCGTGTTGGCGTTGATCGCTCCAACGGATTCATCACCTTCAATACTTCGGGTACCGCTCCAACCTCCTGAGGCTTCGCAGTCGGTGGCATTGGTCGATGACCAATGCAGTTGTACCGCATCCCCTAAGAGCACTTCTGGCGTAGAAGTATAGAAACTCAAAGTTGGTGCAGGTGCGGGTTCTGGCTCGGGTTCTGGCTCAGGTGCGGGTTCTGGCTCAGGTGCGGGTTCTGGCTCAGGTGCGGGTTCTGGCTCAGGTGCGGGTTCTGGCTCAGG
>JBNMMV010000146.1:0-9928 GCA_051270205.1 Limisphaerales bacterium | reverse complement strand
GCAGCCTGTTCAAAAGCAGTAGCAGCTGCTGCCAAGACATTTATGGCGGAACACAGTAAGTAGACTTATGCTGTGGTCCAACTGGACCTTAGCAATCGGGAGAAGAACAATAAAAACCAACAAACTCTTCTGGGGCGCAAGCACTGCGCTCCTCACAACCGCTTTTTGTTTCACCGTTATTGCCGGTATCGCATTTTCCGTCAAACAAGAATTCGTTCTCACCAACGCACAACTGGGCATGTTTACGGGCGTATTCTTTGTTGGCTTTACCATCTCTCAGGCTATTTTTGCTCCCTTTTGCGACAGCATAGGCATCCGTTGGATCATGCGAGCGGCTTTCGTCGGTCATGTTTCTGGCGCCCTGTTCATGATGTTGGCCCAAGGTTACGACGCTCTGATTGTGGGTTCACTACTCGCAGGCATGGGCGCGGGGCTCGTCGAAGCTGGCGGCAATCCACTGGTCACGGCCCTGTTTCCGGACAATAAAACGACCAAACTCAACCGCTTCCACATTTGGTTTCCTTACGGCAATCTCATTGCTGCGGTGATCTTGACCGTGGTCTTCAAAGGACTAGATATTGGTTGGCGCGGCCAGTTGTTTTTGATTCTGATTCCCGCAGCGATCTACGGCGTGATGTTAATGGCAGAAGAATTCCCACCAACAGAAGGCGCTCAAGCTGGCGTCACACTGGCAGAATCCGTGCGAGCCTTGTTTGCTCCTATCATGTTACTGATGGTGCCGCTCATGGTAGTTACCGCTTCAATGGAACTACCCCCCTCAAGTTGGGTCCCACCCGTTCTCCAAGCCGGTGGTGTCAACGGTCTGCTCGTATTCGGTTTTGTATTCGGCATCATGGGTACGCTACGTTTTACAGCCGGTCCCGTCATCCGCTTGCTAACCCCTACTGGTGTACTACTTGGCTCTTCAATCTTAGGCACCCTGGGTCTCTATCTCTTTAGCTATGCAGAAACCACATTTATGGCATTTGCTACGGCTGCCATATGGGCTGTGGGTATCGCCTACTTCTGGCCAACGATGCTCGGTTTTGTCTCGGAACGGAATCCCAAAAGTGGCGCACTCGGCCTTGGTGTTATGGGTGCAGTCGGCATGCTCGCCTCGTTTTATGTTACCCCATGGCTGGGTAGCGTGGCCGACCGTGAAGGACACACTCAGATTCCCGAAGCGGCAACAGTTGAGCTTTTCCGCACGGTTTCACTCGAGTTCCCGCTGATTGCAGTTAACTCAGGCGAACAAACAGACGACATTCTGGCGGTTGCGAGTACCAGCCAAATGGTTTTGGAAAGCTACACCGAAACAGGCGTGTTGCCTGAGGGCGATACAGCGCAAGCTCTGAGAAGCATTTCTACCAGTGGTGTAGATGCGGCAGTGGTCAGTGAAGCTGCGGCAATATTGAATCCTGCTGACAATTATGGCGGCAGAATCTCATTCCGCACACTTGCGCCCATCGGCTTTATCTTAATCGCCGTTTTTGGCTTCTTGCTAGTCCAAGACCGCCGCCGGGGTGGCTATAAGGCGGTGGACTTGTCGTCTGAGCAGTAAGGTGCTCTAGAAGATCCTAGAGTGCTCTCGAGGATCCTAGAGTGCTCTAGAGATTCTAGAGCTGAGATAAATCTCGGACTGCACCAAGGTCGGCGCTGGTGGCCCACTTGGCGTAAGCCCTCAAAGCAGGTGATACTTTACGAGGTCTAGGCTGAGCAGGTTGCCAGGCAGCGTCGCCGCTAGCCTCCATTGCGGCTCGCCGTTCGGTGAGTACTTCGTCGCTTACGAGCACATTTATAGACCGCTCTGGGATATCGATGCGCACAATGTCACCCTGTTCTACTAGGCCAATCGCGCCCCCTGCTGCAGCCTTCGGAGATGCATGACCAATGGCAAGTCCAGAGGTACCACCGGAAAATCTGCCGTCTGTTAACAGCGCACAATCTGCACTTAAGCCCTTCGACTTAAGGTAACTGGTGGGATAGAGCATCTCCTGCATACCGGGTCCGCCCTTGGGGCCTTCATATCGAACAATCACCACATCACCAGCAGACACCTTGTCGCCGAGGACATCAGCGACTGCGCCTTCTTGACTCTCACAGATGTCGGCTGGACCTTCGAAAACCCAATTGCTCTCATTAACCCCAGATGTTTTTACCACGCAACCTTTGAGTGCAATATTGCCAAACAGCACCGCCAATCCACCTTCGGCGCTATAGGCGTGTTCAAAATTGCGAATGCACCCGTCGCTGCGATCGTCATCTAAACTCGGCCAACGTGTGGCTTGGGAAGTTAAAACTCTTCTATTTCGGGCGTTACCGAACCCGCGACGTCCCATTTAGCTATCGCATCTGCAATGGTTGGCATATGCACAGTCGTACACTGGCTGTGGAGTACACCACCCCTTTGGAGTTCGCCTAACAACCCCATAACTCCGCCCGCACGATGAACGTCCTCAACATGATACTTTGGCGTGCTGGGCGCAACTTTACATAACTGTGGGATCACCCTAGACAGCCGATCAATGTCTTGCAGCGTAAAATCTACTTCAGCCTCTTGGGCGGCTGCCAACAAGTGCAATATGGTGTTGGTTGAACCGCCCATGGCAATGTCTAGCATCATGGCGTTTTCAAATGCTTAGAAAGTGGCAATGTTACGAGGAAGCACGCTCTCGTCATCGCCTTGATAGCGTCGCTTGCAAAGATCAACCACTACCCGTCCGGCGTTCAAAAACAACTCTTTCCTATCGGCATGGGTTGCCAAAACACTGCCGTTGCCTGGCAATGACAGACCTAGGGCTTCGGTGAGGAAGTTCATAGAATTAGCCGTGAACATGCCAGAGCACGACCCACAGGTTGGGCAGGCTGAGCGCTCAAATTCGGCAACCTCTTCGTCCGTACGGCTTTCATCCGCAGCAATGACCATGGCATCGATCAGATCGAGCTTGTTGTTGGACAACGCTGTTTTACCGGCTTCCATCGGCCCGCCAGAAACAAATACGGTTGGAATATTTAGACGCAGGGCGGCATTCAACATTCCCGGCGTAATTTTATCGCAATTTGAGATGCAAACTAACGCATCGGCACAGTGCGCATTGACCATGTACTCGACCGAATCGGCAATGATGTCTCGAGAAGGCAAGCTGTAGAGCATGCCGTCGTGGCCCATAGCAATGCCATCATCGACAGCAATGGTGTTGAACTCTTTAGCAACCCCACCCACACGCTCGATCTCCCGAGCAACCAATTGCCCCATGTCTTTTAGATGGACATGACCCGGCACAAATTGGGTAAAGGATTTAGCGATGGCGATGATGGGTTTCTTAAAATCCTCATCTCGCATGCCTGTCGCGCGCCAAAGAGCACGGGCACCCGCCATGTTACGACCGTGAGTTGAGGTGTTAGAACGATAATCGGCTATTTCGGCGCCTTGGTTGAATCTTCAAGGCGCCACCATACTAAGCCTAAACCCCGGTATATAACGCTTTAAGAGGGTCTCACTCTCATTGCAGCAGGAGGGTCAGGATCAGGGGTCTGACCCTCTTTGCAATCGAAGGGGCAACCCTTCCTAGTTCTGCTATTCGATGCTGTTTTTGATGCTTTCGTTGGAGGCTATTGTCGCGCCGTTTTGTGCGTAGCTTGCTTTTCTTTCGCTACTCCACTGATCGACTTCGTCTTTTGGTACGCCATAGGCTAAACCACGTTCGACACCAGGACGCGCGCGCACCCGATGCATCCATTCCACCACTCGCGGTTTGGTGGTGATGTCGACCTTGCTCCATTTGTAGCCACGAATCCAAGGGTACATGGCAATGTCGGCGATGGTCATGTCGTCTCCACAGACAAAGGGTTTGTCGCCAAGCTTCTGATCGAGCACGCGAACGAGCCTTAAGGCCTCGCTACCAAATCGCTCCAACGGATGCTCCTTCATCACCGGATCAACATCTTGCATGTAGCGCGTGTAACTCAGCTTGTTGCCGAAATTTGGGCCTAGGTTCGCTGCTTGCCAATAGACCCAAGGGATTACATCCCAACGTCGTTGGCCCAGTGGCAATAGAGGCGTTGGGTACTTTTCGGCCAAGTACTGCAAAATTGCACAGCTTTCTGGAATGCGCAGATCGCCGTCCAGGAGTACCGGAATCTTATTGTTGGGATTAGCATTTGCGAAGTTTTCTGTAAACTGCTCGCCCTTCGACAGATTAATGGTACGCATACTCAAATCTTCAAGAGCTATGCCAGCTTCCCGAAGCTCCTCCACCATTATCGTGACTTTCCAGCCGTTTGGTGTGGGTGACGTCCAAAGTTCAAATGCCATCAGGGCCTCTGCAGAGTTCGCCTCACTCGGGTTTTTTGTCCTGGTCAATTGCCCCAAACGATTCAGCCGTATCAATAAGCCTAATCATTTTCATTAGCGTTTCTCGTTGACCTTCGACATCGTTAGGGCGACCCACCGTTGCACCAATATTCAATCGCCGAATGACCTGGCGAGGTGGCCTTGCCGGTGAACTCAATGGCGGCATGACACTGACAAGCGCCGTAGCAATGCCGCTAAACTCAAGGCCTCGGGCGATCAGACTCACGGTCTGATGACACACAGGTCAGCTCGGCACCAGGAGCGCTGCCTCGACCCCCTGATTGTGAAAATTTTCAACAATCTCAGGTAGGGTATGGGTCAACAGCGGTTCAACATTCGGCTGTAACCCCATCAAAACCAGTGTTTCTTCCGCCACACTGCCAATCGTGCCGTCGGCAACCAGTTCGTTAAGGCGGTCAAAAGGCAAGTTTGCGTTGGTGTCTTCTTTCGCATACTTGTGATCGTACCCTGGATGGTTGATCTTCAACTTCGATCGATCTACATCTAACGGAATTGGACGAATCTGCGGAATTTCATCGCCAAAGGAGGGAAACCCCCGCATGGGTTCTTGCTCGCCTTCAATAGAATACCCACCTGTGGTCAACAATCCGAAGCGCGTCTCAGCGACAGGCTTGGATAAGCGTACAAATGGGTCACCTTCAGTTGTAAACCAAGGATACTTGGCGAACGCTTCTTTGGCTTTTCCTTGCGGAAACAGTTCAGGCGCCCATTCAGTCCACGCTTGGTAGCGCTCACGCCATGTCGCAATATTCGCTAAATCTGACATTTCTATTCCCCAATCGTTTAACGTTAATATACCCAAGACCTACATTGCTGTCCTGATGTTGCTCATTCGGATCTATCCTTCCCCGCGAATGATTCCCGCATCCACAAGGCTATCAATCTCACTATCATTGCGCCCAAGTCGAGTGAGAATAGCGCGAGTCTGCTCACCGTGTGCTGGGCTGTTGCTTGCAGGTGCCAGACGTTGACCGGTGAACTTTGCGGGAGGCTTAACACGGCGCATGTTGCCCATGTAGGGGTGATCAATGGTGTCGATGCTCTCATTTGCAGCATATTGGGGGTGGTCGATGACGTCCTGGTAGCCCAACAATTTGGCGGCTGGCACATCGTTCTCTTTTAGTAGGGCCAGCAACTCATCGGTTCCAAATTTAAGAAATTCACCTTTCACTATCTCCCGAAACTCATTGAGATTTTGAATGAGTTTTTCCTGGCTATTAAATCGCTCATCGGCCAGGAGGGGCAATTGATCTACCGCAGACAACATACCAATTTGTTGAGCCTGCGTTGCAGCGGAAAGCGTTACCGCACCATCTTTAGTAATCGTCAACTCATACAACAGTTCACTTAAGGGTGCTTGATGATCGGCATCTTCATCTAACAAGGTTTGATGCATAAAACCGTCTGGAAACAGAAAGTAAAGACCCGCATCCATCATCGACAAGTCGATATGCTGACCTTCACCCGTTTTCTCTCTCTGGTAAAGTGCCGCAGTGACAGCTTGGCATACTGTGTAGGCCGTGACCTTGTCGCAGGTAAGGTTTCTAACAAATTCAGGACTCTCTTTTCCTTGACCTTGTACTGCAGCAAAGCCAGCTTGCGCTTGTATCACTGGGTCATAAGCCGGCTTATCTCTATCTGGTCCTTCCGTACCAAAACCGGTCACCGCGCCAACAATCAACCGAGGGTTTATCGCTCGCATGGATTCACTGCCTAAGCCCAATTTATCCATTACACCGGGGCGGAAGTTGCATAAAACAACATCCGTCTCTGCTACCAGCGCGTTAACGATTTCCCGGCCTTGCTCGCTCTTAATGTCCATGCGCAAAGACTCTTTGCCACGATTGCAGTTGGCGAACAACGAAGATATACCGCCTTTGCTACTGCCTAAGAACCGCATTGGATCACCCAGCTCTATGGGCTCAATCTTAATCACTTCTGCACCCTGTTCCGCCATCATCATGGCCGCAAAGGACGCTGTAATCATGGTAGAAAACTCTAGTACTTTCACACCTTCAAGTGGCTTCATGTCGCTTTACCCAGTCTGAAATAGCTTGTTTAAATCTTCGTCGGACGTCTCAAGAATGTCATCGACCCAACGATGGAATGCCTGGCCCCCACCTTCGTTCTTGCCGAACATTACGTGGCTCTTGGCACCCACGTGTAAGTTCTTCTGCTGGGCTATACCAGTAGCGTAATCTTCCTCTTGGACGACGTATTTCAGAAAGTCGAATTGCTGTTGAGCCTCTGCTTTGAGTTCATCTGTATCCGGCGCACTCTCCATTAAGAATATTTGGTTTGTGTATGACGTCTCCGGTGTCTCCCCGGGAAACAGCTGCGACAACATCACTGAGCGGCCACCACCGCCAAAGCTGGCAATGGATACGTGTGGGAAGATTGTCCAAACACCGTTAACGAGACGCTCAGTGGGCCATTCGCTTTCGGGTACATCGAGTAAATCCGCCAACGTGTCATCTGGACGACCCAAATGCATATGGGGGCCCCAACTGTAATAGTTAGCCTGGTTACCGATCTCTGTACCGAACGAGTTCTTATGTAGAATGGGTAGATGGTAATAGTCTAGATAGCCATCGTAAGCAATTTTCCAATTAGGGCCTTCAACAGTTTGCGTGTGTTGATGATGCCAGTCGGCAAAGCCAAACTGTTCTATTAGCGAATCGTATCCTGAAAGAAACTGGTTAATATCCAGATCTGACTTCGGATTCACTACGCCCCAAATAATGCCGGCTTTCTCGAGTATTGGAAGTTCTGTGAGTCCATTGCAACTCTTGTCGATCTCGCCAAAGTCTTCCTCTGAATAAATCGCTACCAAATCCCCGTCGGGGCTATAGGTCCAGCCATGATAGGGGCAGCTGAATTTATGCGCCGTGCCATGCCCATCTTCCGCCAGCTTCGCGCCACGGTGAGAGCACATATTTACAAACGCTTTCACCTCGCCTTTGCGCGTACGGGTCAGCAAAACTTGAACCCCTGCCGCCAACATCGCTTTGTAGTCACCTGGGTTTTGGAGCTCAGCACTTGCCGCTAGAACGAGTGGCACTCGACGAAATATCTGACTGACCTCTTGTTCCCATCGTCCGCGATCGTAATAGTTCTCGACCGGAATGCGAACGATTTCCTCCACCTGGTCAACAGTGCCATTACGTCCGTGTTCTAGATCCTTTTTAGCCATCTCGACCAGCTGGGCGTGGGACATCGGGTACTCCTAAGTGAATCAACCAAACCAAGCTCTATTATGGCTAGTTTTCTCGAGAGTTCGAGGGCATTGTCGCTTATCGCCTATTGAAACCAGGAACAGCGCTCGTGAGGCCACCATTCCATCCCATAGTACAGATCGCATATTTTGTCGACGACGCACAAAAGGCCGCTGCTCACGCCGCAAATACCTGGGGTGCAGGACCTTTTTTCTTTATCGAAAAAATCCAGCTGGCCTGGGGGGAGCACAAAGGTAAACCACAGACGTTCCTACACTCATCGGCCTACGGACAATGGGGCAGCCTTATGCTCGAGTTCGTTCAACAAGACATCGAAGGTCCATCGCCTTTTAGGGACATGTACAACCCGGGTGAGAGTGGCATTCATCACATGGCGACCATAGTGGACTCCCTAACGGACACCTATGCCCACTATGAAAACGCCGGATACGACATTGCAGCCCGAGCGGAAACCCTCACAGGGACAGAATTTGCCTTCATTAATACCGTAGGGCAGCTAGGACATATGATTGAAGTTTACGAAAAGTCACCGAGCCTGCTTGGTTTCTACCAAATGGTGCAAGAAGCCTCAGTGGATTGGTCAGGCGATACGCCGGTCAGGAATCTGACTTAGTACGTCTCGCCCTTCCTACAAATGTCTAAGCGCTACTCAAACAGATCGCCACCACATGCAGATGCAGTAGTACCATGCTCTTCATAAGCCTTAATAACATTGGCACCTGTACGCCAGCGGTGAACTTCATCAGGACCATCAACCAGACGCTGAGAGCGAATGCTGGTGTACCAACGAGCTAATGGCGTGTCGTGGCTGTATCCCAGAGCACCGTGTAGCTGGAGTGCAGTATCGACCACTTGATGGACCATGTTGGCAAGAAATACCTTAGCTATGCCATTTTCCTGGCGTAAGTCCATGCCATTTTCAGCCTTGTAGGCAATGTGGATTAACATCAGTCGAGCTTTATAGATTTCCGAGGCACAGTCCGCCATCATCCATCGAACACCTTGACGGTCGGCCAATCGCTTACCAAAGGTTTCCCGTGAAGTGATGTGTTTGGCTGCGAGATCCAGCGCTCTTTGCGCCATCGCAACATTGTGCATGCCGTGACGTAGACGACCATAAGCCAGCCTATGCTGTCCCATGTTAAATCCTTGACCCTGCCCACCTAAAATATTGTCCCGCGGCACACGCAGATTATCGATTTTAATTTCAGAGTGAGATCCACCCAACTTCAGGCCTAGCTCGGTGTGCGGCTGCATGGTTTCAATGTTGCGCACAATTTCATAACCAGGATTAGGCAACTCAACCAAAAACGTACTGTACTGTTCATGGCGCGGTGCATCTGGGTCTGTTTTTGCCATAACCACGGCAATATCAGCAACGCTGGCTGACGAGCTAAACCATTTTTCTCCATTCAGAACCCACTCGTCACCCTCAAGCACAGCAGTAGTTTGCATGCCTGTAGCATCGGCACCCGCGGCCTTCTCAGTCATCGAGTAGCAAATTCGTTTCTCGCCATTCAACAGAGGCTTGAGATAACGTTCGCGCTGATCTTCCGTACCATGCTCCAACAACGTCAGCATTGTCGCGTCATCTGGTCCTTGCGTATTAAGTGCTGCCGCGCCTAGAAAACTCTCGCCCAGCTCCATTTGCACAAGCGCGTTGGCCAATGGGCCCAAACCCATGCCACCATGCTCCACAGGCACGAACGGACACCACAATCCCTGCCCTCGAGCCTTCTGTCGTAGACCTGCTAAGACATCCTCAAAATTATCCGCGGTGCAGATTTCCTCTGCCGGAATACACTCGCCTTGAACAAACTGGCGCACTTTGCTGCGCACCGCTTTGGCTTCGTCTGGTATTGTAAAATCAATCATGTTCGATCCTTCTCCCCTGTTACTTAGGTGTTCATTATGAGCCACATCGGTGGCGAATAGCAGAGTCTTTACAAAAAGATCTCTTGAGTGCCAAAAAAAAACCGGGCTATGCCCGGCTTTTCTTTACGTTCGAACCGAAATTCTATAGTTCGACAGTAAATTCCAAGCCCCAAGTTTCGGGTGCACCCCAACCTTGGAATCCTGTTGGTGGTCCACCATCAGACAGGCTGACGGGACTTGCACCAAGGAACAACGCTTGTTCGCGCCATCTAGAGTCAGTCAGGTTCTTACCAAACAGTGCGATGGAAAATGTTGCTTCATCCCCCACTGGCATATCTATTTGAATGCGCGCATCAACTTCTGAATAGCCACCTTCAAACAACCTTTCAGACGCGGCGCCACCGGTGTTGACTAACAAGAAGTCGCCCACTTTCTTGGCACC
>JBNMMV010000145.1:0-9953 GCA_051270205.1 Limisphaerales bacterium | reverse complement strand
CGACTTCCTCTGAGCGAATGCCCTGCACCACCTCAATATTTGGACCCAAGATTGCCACCGCGGGTTTTGCCGTTTGATAAACAGGCCATTGCAATTTTCCTTCGACACTCGGATCACCCGTTTTAGCGAAGTTGGTCCACAGGGTCATCATGGTTTTTGAAAATTCCCGCTCCTGCTCGGAATCCTCGATATCAAACATCGACAAGTCATTGAAAACATAGGGAATTTCCGCCGCATGAAATGCACCATATTGATCGCTACCGTCAATCATCGGACGCCAGTTCCACCAGTATAGGTAGGCCGGACTCGAGACCCCTTCCATATAATCAGCCCACAAGCGCATGGGTTGGGTAAACATGGCATCTGTACTGAATCGAACAAACGAGTCTCGGGCTGTCTCCGCCGTTGCCGGGTACAAGTCAAAAATTTCATTTCCCACACTAGGTAAGGTCCGCGCGACCAATTGCTCATGGGTGCTAACGTAGTCAGCTGAAACGCCACCTGGATTCAGCAGGTCGGGGGCGAACGTGGTTGCTTCATCAGCGTTTGAGCCAATCAATACCGGTACGTCAGCTTGTTCACCTTTGGCAAAAATAGCATTCACTTCATCTGGCAGCACTTCACCGTCGACGATGGTCAATCGATCAAAGTTGTTTAGCACGGCCGGATCACCTGCATAGATATCCATGATCTGCTGAGCCGGAAGTGCTCGCAACGCCACCAAGTCCGGCGCCTCGGTGCCGGTCAACATACTGGCCACCTGCTGTCCCCACGCTTCGCCCGAAGGTAATCCCCAGCGAGGCTCAGACAAATCACTCAAGGGAATAAATCTGGCGCCGCTCTGGCCAATGACTTTGTGGAACAAACCTTGCGCGAGTGGACTGGCTTGTAAAACCGACATGCTCCAAGATCCCGCTGACTCGCCAAATATTGTCACGTTGTCGGGATCGCCACCAAACTGCTCAATGTTGTTTTGTACCCAGGTGAGTGCTGCAATCTGATCCCGATAACCCTGATTGCCTGAACTACCTTGGGGGTTTTCCGCACTGAGCTCAGGGTGGGCAAAGAATCCGAACGGCCCTAACCGATAATTTAAAGTGACCAGGACCACACCATTACTGGTGAGTGAGGCACCATCGTAGTCTCGACCCGAACCCATGACCAAGGCACCGCCGTGGACCCAAACCATGACCGGTAAGCGCTCTGATGATTGCTGAGCTCGTGTCCAGACATTGAGGGTCAGACAGTCTTCACTGGTTTCGACATAAGCTCGATCATAAAATTCACTGAGCGACGCCGGCTGAACACAAGGCAGACCACGTTCAGTGGCCTGCCGCACGCTCTGCCAAGACGCCAGCGGGTGCGGCGGCTGCCAGCGTTTATCACCAATCGGCGCGGCTGCATACGGAATACCCAGATACTCACGCAAACCCTCTTCACGCGCATGACCCTGAATGTCACCACCAGTAACCCCAACAACTGTGCCAAGCTCTGTGTTCACTTCGCTCGTCTCTGGTTTAATTGACACCTCATCCAGCTCATCCAGCTCAGCGTCCGCCGCCTCGTAACATGCGCCAATGAACAACCCCAAACTTGCGACTAGCCAAATTTTCAGAATTAGTTTCATATCCCTGCTTTCTCCCCTTTTATTCGCGCTGACCCTAGTTGTCTGAGTATGCCCCGAAGATTCCAAGACGTGTAGCGTATGACTGTTATTTTCCGACTTCCGGGACTAGGCTTAGCATCCAACAAAACATTCAACTGGGCATCTTTTTGTGAAAAATCCTGACACGTCTTCGCTAACCGACACCGTTGTTGCCACACCAGACCCCCCATCTAAAGGGGTGCACAATCCGATACACGATACCCAAGGAGCTGACGCTGCAGGATATGCAGGTGCACTTGTCGCAGGCGTACGTACCTACGGCTGGGCCGCCCGAACCATCACCCGCGTGCTTGGCGATCAATGGTTATCCAATGGGTGGGTCGACTATCGTCTGAAACGCCCGCTGTTTGCGGGCGAGGTTGTGACGATCTCAGTGATTCCAGAAAATCAGACTTGGCGGGTTAGCTGCACCGCAGGAGAGGATCAGCGATTAGTGCTCGACGGCACGGCAGGACTGGGGGACGCACCCTGGTTGGTTGAATTGTCCCCACCCAAACCCGCTGCAGCTGGGCAAACAGAGCCACCTCTACCCGGCTATACACTCGCGACCGTGCCACTCAACACCCCGCTCACACCACTCGGCGCATGGGTCACCAATGCAACGGCTCAAGCACTCGTCACCGACGACCTCAGCATGCAAGACAGCCGCTACACAAATAGCAGCCCAACACCGATCCATCCCTATTTTCTCGCCGGTCGGATCGCACCGCTGACACGTCACAACTTTACCTACGGGCCAACCATCCACGTACGCAGTCAGATCCAACACCGGCGCGAGGCCCTATCCGAGCGTGAACTCGTTGTCGGCGCTCAGATCGTCGATGCTTACGATCGTCATGATCATTGGTATCAGGTGCTCGATGGCATAGTCACAGACTCTGAAGGTGAAGTCGCAAGAATCCGCCACCACACGATTTTTCGTCCCAGAGGAACTTAAAAAGAGGGGAACTTAAGAAGAGGGGAACTTGATATGAGGAGATGCGCTTGTTCAATGACGTCAACGTACTAGATCTATCCGACCACCAAGGTATGTTTTGCAGCTACCTACTCGCCCAGGTTGGCTGTGATGTCATAGTCGTAGAACCACCAGGGGGTTCTCCTGCACGGGTAATCCCACCTTTGTTCAAGGGACAGAGTTTGTGGTGGCACGCCTATGCCCGCGGCAAACGCAGCGTCACGCTGGACCTTGCAGCAGATACCAAAGCGCTGCATGCGTTGATTGGGGATGCGGACATAATCGTTCATTGCTTTTCTGAGCGTGAGGCTGCGTCCCTCGGGCTCGATCGCGCTTCATTGGCAGTTGCGAATGAGCGAGCGATCATCGTCGCAATTACACCGTTTGGCAGCGATGGCCCCAAGTCAAACTGGCCGGCGACAGATCTTACCGTTTGGGCCGCTAGTGGCGCGCACTATCTTGGTGGCGATGCAGACCGCGCGCCAGTCCGAACAAGTGTTCCGCAAGCCTTTCAGCATGCCGGAGCCGACGCCGCAGGTGCTGCTCTAATCGGTCTTTACGAACGCCAGACATCCGGACAGGGTCAGCACATCGACATTTCTGCCCAGGTTTCGAGTGCACAAGCAGCCCTGTCTGCAAACCTAGCGATGCCCAACGGCAGCGGCTACGAAGTAGAACGCGAGGCTGGCGGACTCCGCGCTACGTTCCCGATCAGACTGACCTGGCCAAGTAAGGATGGCTATGTCGCCATAACTTTTTTGTTTGGTACTGCGTTTGATGAGCCCAACCGAAGACTACTGTTCTGGTGTCAGGAAGCGGGTTTTTGCTCCGACGAAGACGTTGCTACTGCCTGGGGTCAAGAACTCATGGCGATGACAGCGGAGCAAAAACCACCCGATGCCTATTTCGCAGTCTGCGCACGCATCGAAGCGTTCACCAAAACAAAAACGCAACAGGCACTGTTCGAAGAAGGCTTGAAGCGCGGCATATACATTGCGCCCACTTTTGATCTTAGCGGTCTCATGACTGAACCCCAGTTTACCGAACGCGAATACTGGCAAGCGCTAAGACTTACGGCTTTCGATCGCACAATTCGCGTGCCTGGACCGTTCGCAAAATTCTCGACCACGCCATTGCTCGTCACAGCGGAGGCACCTGTAAAGCCTGGCATTAGTCACACATTCGCACACAAACAGTCTGCCGAAACCGCCACACAAGCGCCTTCTGCTAGACCGCTTGAAGGATTGAAGGTGCTCGATTTCATGTGGGTGATCGCTGGTCCATTCTTCACCCGTGTCCTGGCTAATTACGGCGCCACCGTCATCAAGCTCGAATCGAGTATTCGACTCGAACCGGCGCGCAGCGCACCCACCTTCAAGAACGCTGAAGCCGGGGTTGAAACGGGCGTTCCCTATGCGAACTTCAACACCGACAAGTTAGGTCTGACTATCGATCCGTCTAATCCCATCGGGCGTGAAGTCATATTGGACCTCGTGAAATGGGCAGATGTCGTCACCGAATCGTTTTCGCCCAAGGCAATGCAAGCGTGGGGGCTCGACTACGAGTCGCTCAAAAAGATTAATCCAGACCTCATCATGCTCTCAAGTTGTCTCATGGGCCAAACAGGTCCACGCGCCCAAGTGGCAGGATACGGCAACATGGCGGCAGCATTGAGCGGCTTCTACGACCTAACAGGCTGGGCCGATCGCACGCCCGCCGGTCCCTACCTCGCCTACACAGATGCTGTGGCACCCAGATTCATGCTGGTATCACTCATGGCAGCGCTCGAGCATCGCAAAAAGACCGGTGAAGGCCAACGTATCGATATTTCCCAGGCCGAGGCCGCTATTCACTTTCTCGCCCCAGCAGTCCTCGATTACGAGCTTTCAGGCCACATCTGGCATCGATCGGGTAACAAAGACCTGCAATTTTCACCGCACGGTGTTTTCCCTACCCAGGAGCACGAGGGTTGGATTGCGCTGAGTGTTCGCTCGTCGTCGGAATGGCAGTCGCTGTGCCGCGTGCTTGGACTTGTCGACTTGGGGCGCGATTCGGAACTGAACGAACACTCTGCAAGGCGAGCAGCAGAAGACTCTATCGAAGCCGCAATCACCGCGGCGACCGAGGGTTTGTCAGTTGCACATCTTGAGGCCGAACTGATCGCACAAGGTGTACCTGCGCATCGCGTACTGAATTCGCAAGCTGCACAATCAGATCCACAGTTTCTGCATCGCAATCACTTCATAGAAGTACCGCATACGCCAACCGGCACGATGGTGGTCGAAAACACTCGCTTCCGCTTCTCCAGGACTCCGGGACGCGTCGATCGAGCAGGGCCTGCATTGGGTGAACACAATTTCGAGGTGCTGAAAGAGATTCTAGCGTATGACGATGACAAGATCGCGGACATCTACGCTTCCCTAGCGATGGAATAGAAGTAGTGGACGCGGCTAGGCATTTCGGGCTGAGTTGACCTCTCGATTGACGAATTCGAGTTTGCATATAGCCGCCGCTCACAGGAAAGAATAAGCTAATGACGCGAGTTGGGGGAACACGTAAATGACGAACGAACTTTCGAAAACTACAATCTATGCGCACGGCACGTTGGGCATGCCTTTGGCGGTGATCGGTTATCCACTGGCGATCTGGGTACCTGCCCACTACTCCGGTGGTCTTGGCATCAGCCTTGCAGCCGTGGGTACGATTCTCATGCTCGCCCGGCTCACAGATGTGGTCACCGATCCCATCATGGGGGAGTTATCAGATCGTTGGCGTACCCGCATCGGGCGCCGACGCCCCTGGCTACTGATCGGTTCGCCGCTGATGATGCTCGGTGTCTACAATCTGTTTATCCCCGACCCGGGTGTCGGAGTTGGCTACTTTCTAGTCTGGCTTGCCGTCTTCTTCCTCGGTGCCACCATGATCACCCTACCCCATAGAGCCTGGGGCGCGGAACTGTCACCGGACTACCATCAACGCAGCAGGGTCACTGCGGCTCGAGAAATCTACGTGCTCATTGGCTTGATGATCGCAGCAGCTGTGCCGATGATCATTGAGATCCGCGCTGACGGTGCCGCGGTTAGCCAAGTGTTCACAACGTTATGGAACGATGCCTTAGGCGCCTTTACCGGTGAGTTCCGGGAAAAGAAAATCGTCGATCGCGCCACCCTCACAGGCCCGGTATTGGAAGGCATGGCCTGGGCTATCATTGTAGTACTGCCGTTATGCGTGGCCATTGTGATGACGTTTGTTCGCGAGCCGAAGGTAGTGCCCAATGAGGTTCGACCCTCATTCTGGGATGGACTGAAGCTGGTCAGGAAGAACGGCCCAATGGTACGCGTGTTGTTGATTGTGTTGCTGGTGCACTTTGGCGAATCGTCCAGAAACGCGGTATCGCTTTTCTTCATTCGCGACATTGTTGGCGTACCCACTATCGGTGCAGCCTATTTTTTCTATTTCATCGCCGGTCTAGCCGCCATTCCCTTCTGGCTGTGGCTCGGTCGCAAGATCGGTAAGCACCGCGCATTCATGTGCACGCTGATCACCGTGGCTTGCGTCAGCGGCGCGAACTTGATGTTGGATTACGGTGATTATCTACCGTTCTTTTTACTTTTTGTGGTCAAGGGCTTTTGTTTTGGC
The DNA here is from genome assembly GCA_051270205.1 of Limisphaerales bacterium. Classification (GTDB taxonomy): domain Bacteria; phylum Pseudomonadota; class Gammaproteobacteria; order Pseudomonadales; family Azotimanducaceae; genus UBA4421. The sequence continues at coordinate 3,693 of JBNMMV010000145.1, read as the reverse complement.
GGCCTGCAGTTTTTACCGTTCGCTATGCTTGCTGACGTGATCGATGTCGATGCCGCGCGCAGCGGCGCACGTCGCGCCGGAACCTATTTCGCATTTCTGGGCTTCACTGAAAAAATCGCCATCGCTTTTGGCACCGGCATAGCACTCAACATCGTCGGACTGCTCGGCTTCGATCCATCCGGCGGTGTGGCGGCGAGCACTGATATCGGCGTGACGTCCCTACGGCTGGTATATTGTCTGGGACCGGTGGTTTTTTATGGCCTGGCGTTGAAGCTCATCTGGTCATATCCACTTACACCGGCACGGCACGCGCGCCTGCGTGAAACGTTAGATCGGCGCGCCCTGCGCCTGGGTGGTGAGCAGACGCTGTCGCAAGAACCTTAGGAACACCTCCCATCCTCAGTCCATACAGAGTATTAGACTTTACTGACCATCGCGGCGATCTCGGCGCCATGATGCTCGGCGACCTGGGTGCCGATGTCATCATGATTGAACCACCCGGCGGTACCGCTGCGCGCCGTGAAGGACCATTTCTCGACGATCTTGAGGGTGTTAACCAAAGCCTGCGATTCTATGCTTACAATCGTAACAAGCGTTCGCTGGTACTTGATCTCGAAAACTCCAACGACCGCAATATTCTCAAAGTGCTGGTCGCAGGGGCTGACTTTGTACTCGAATCTTCACCGGGTGGACTGCTCGCCAGACATGGCATTGATTTCGACGAGTTGCGCCAACTTAACCCCACAATCGTGCACGTGCTGATTTCAGCTTTCGGCGCCGATGGTCCTGCAGCGGATAGAATCGCCAACGACCTGACACTTGCGGCAATGGGCGGCCAAGCCAGTCTGCAGGGATCTCCAGAACGACCACCCGTGCGGGTATCGATACCCCAGGCATGGCGACATGCCAGTGCCCAAGCGGCAACTGCAGCCGTCATCGCGCATGCCAGAATGCGCGTCACCGGGGAAGCCCAGTTTGTTGACGTGTCAGCTCAGTGCTCGGTGACCTGGACCATGATGAACGCGATGAATGCATATGCCATTCAAGGTTTCGAATTTGATCGTATGGGTTCGACAGTACAGATGGGTACAAGCGCAGTCGACCCAGTATTTGAATGCGCGGATGGTTACCTCGTGGCCTTACCGATCGGTGCTGTCTTAAACGCATTATTGGGGCATATCGCAGGCGATGACCTACTCGATGCAGATTGGTTAGCAGAGGATTGGGAGACTTTCGACATCCGCATGGCGGCTGAAGAAGAAACCACCTTCACCCGAGAACAGGTTCGTGACCTGTTTGTGCGTTATTTCCGTTTGCATACCAAGGAAGAACTTTTTGCTCTGGGCTTTGCCGCAGGCGTTACTCTGGCCCCTATCAACAATGTCGCTGATCTGACCCGGTTTGAACAACTCGACGTGCGCGGCGCGTGGCACGAAGCTGTGTTGCCAAACGGACAACAGGTGCGCACGCCGGGTCTCTTCGCAAAAATGAACCAGGCGCCCATGGCGGTCCGTTATGCACCACCGCGTCTTGATGAACACGGTGATCAACTCCGTACTGAGGCCTCGTATGGCGTGCGGGAGCGACAACCACTGCCTGCTCCCGTGCCTGGCGCAGACTACCCGTTCGAAGGCGTGAAAGTGCTGGATCTAACCTGGGTGATTGCCGGGCCCGCCTCAGTGCGTTACTTGTCGGATCATGGCGCCACAGTGATCAAAGTGGAGTCTGAATTGCGCCCCGACGGATTACGCTTGCTGGGTCCGGTCAAAGGCGAGCCTGGTTGGAATCGGTCCCATTTTTACGGTGAATTTAATGCCGGCAAGCTGTGCGTCCAACTACAACTCAAAGAGCCCGGGGCTCTGGAGATCTTGCACCAGCTGATTCAATGGGCGGATGTACTGGTGGAAAACTGGGCACCGGGCGCCACCACCCGCCTAGGTATCGATTACGAATCATGCGTTAGTTTGAATCCGGATCTGATCATGGTTAGTACAAGCCTGCTGGGGCAATACGGACCCATGGCCAGTATCGCCGGATACGGTTATCACGCGGCTGGCATGGCCGGGTTTTATGAGGTTACCGGCTGGCCAGACATGTCTCCGCACGGGCCGTGGTTGGCCTATACCGACGTCATTGCACCACACTTTATCGTCGCCAGTATTGGCGCGGCACTGGATCACCGCCGGCGCACGGGTGAAGGGCAACACATTGACGCCGCGCAGTTCGAAATGGCCCTGCAATTTCTGGCGCCGGAGATTCTCGATGCGCAAGCCAATGGCTACGTTGCGACGCGTATGGGTAATCGCAAGCGAGATGCCGCACCCCAGGGCATCTACCCCTGTTCTAATAAGAGTTCTGAAAAGAGTGCTGATAAGGATACGGATCAGGACCAATGGTGCGCTATTGCCGTCGATACGGACGAGCAATGGCAAGCGCTGAAAGCCGTTCTGCATAATCCCGCCTGGGCGGAACACTCGGAACTCGACAAAGTGGCCGGTCGCATTATCCATCACGATACGATCGATACTCACTTAAGCGAGTGGACGAAAGCCATGACGCCAACAGAAGTCATGGACATACTCACCACCCACGGTGTGCCCGCCGGTGCCGTCCAGCGCAGCAAGCAGCTCAGCGAGGACCCCCAATACATTCATCGAAAATTTCAGCATAGCCTGGATCATCCCCACATGGGAAAAGTACCTTACGCTGGGAATCAGTTTCGCATACCCGGTTATGCAGGTGGGCCGCGCGGACCGGCACCGTTACTCGGTGAACACAACCAGCTGGTGTTCGGCCAGATACTCGGCATGAGCGAGGCGGATGTTACGGCACTGCTTAAAGCTGGGGTGGTGCTCTAAATTTTTAACGCAAACCCGCTAAGCCATTTTCAATACCGGTCTTCGCCCATCCATTCCACGGCAGCGTGAAAAAGTGAAAGCCGAGGGCTTCTAGTTCTGCCGGTTCGACACCTGGGGGCACGAAAAACATACCGGCCGTGATCCCGGCGTTGCGGCAGGCCGTACCAATCTTTTCCAAGGCGGCCAAATATTTATCGTTGCGATAGTCCAACGCAACATCGAGGTTGATGGATAGGTCTGAGGGCCCTACAAGTAGCACGTCTACACCGTCGACCGCAGCGATATCGTCAATCGCCTCCAATGACTCGATGGTTTCGATCATCGGCAGAATCAGCAGCTGTTCGTTAACAGCATCCATATAGTCACGATAGTTATCGAACTCACCCCACTCTCCGTGCATACCAGAGGAACTGCGTTCACCCTCGAAAGGGTATTTGCACCAACTGACCATCTGCTTGGCTTGTTCAGGCGTGTTGACCATCGGCACCACTAAGCCTTTGGCACCCGCATCAAGTGCATAGCAGATTTGATCGGGGCGATTATCACCCACGCGAATGATAGGAATCGCCTCACGTCGACGCATAGCAGCGACGGCTGGACCTAGCTGCTTAAGCTCGACTGGGGCGTGTTGAGTATCGAACAACAAGAAGTCGAACCCCGAATTGGCAAGGAATCGGACCTCGCTGTCTACAGACGCCGTTGTTCCAATAGCAGTTTTTCCTGCCTTGAGCATATCCTTAACTCGATTCATTGATTCCTCTCCCTTGTGTCAGATTATTTGTACAGTAATGGGGTCAGGGTAAAGTGCCAGAGTAAGTAACTCTGGCACTTTACC
>JBNMMV010000144.1:0-10009 GCA_051270205.1 Limisphaerales bacterium | reverse complement strand
GTATAGGTGTTTAGTGGTCCTCTTCATCGGCCTTTCAAGCGCTCCATACCTCCACGCAGCTGGGCCTGATGCGCCTGCGTTAGCCTCTGTCGCCGCGGTCGCTGTCGATGTTGCAACGGGTAAGGTGTTGGTGGCGAAGCATGCCGATGCGGCGTTATCTATTGCTTCAGTCACTAAGCTCATGACAGCGGTTGTGGTGCTTGATGGTGAGGCAGACTTGGAGCAATGGTTGACCATCCGAGACTGGGATGCAGCCACGGCTAAAAATGCCTATTCAAGGATTCGACTCACCTCACAAGCTCAGCGAGGCGAACTGCTGCGTATCGCGCTAATGTCGTCTGAAAATAGGGCCGCTTTTAACTTGGCAGCGAACGCCACAGGAGGTATCCCTACGTTCGTTAGACAAATGAATGACAAGGCAGCGACGCTAGGCATGACCAATAGTCGTTTCGTCGACCCAACCGGACTCTCGCCGAACAACCGCTCTACGGCGCGTGATCTTGCAAAGTTGCTTGTCGCCGCAGCTGAGCATCCGGCGATTCGTGAGTATTCAACGACACGCCAAAGAACTGCACGCTTTCGCAAGCCGCGATACACCTTAGGCTACGGCAATACCAACCGGCTGGTTCACAGCAGTCGCTGGGATGTTGTACTGAGTAAAACAGGTTACCTCACCGAAGCTGGGCGTTGCCTGGTTATGGTGACTACCATTGACGGCAAAGACATTGCCATGGTGATGTTAAATTCCTTTGGCACGCGATCGCCGCTCGGTGATGCAGGTCGTATAAAGCGTTTTATTCAGACGGGTGACAAAGGTCGTGTCGCGGGTGCTGCGGGCGCCTATGCGCGTGAAACAGCCGAGCGCCTTGGTTTGGTTTCGGGTGGCTAGGGCTTTTGGTAAACCAATTCGCCATGAATGTAGGTCTGTTCTACCGTAACGCCCATGATCTTGTCGGGATTAATCGTCAGAAGATCATCTGACAGCACAATCATGTCGGCCAATTTCCCTGCCTCTAGAGTACCTTTCTTGGTTTCATCGAAGTTTAGATAAGCGCCGAGTTCGGTATAGGCGCGTATTGCTTCCTGCATAGTTATGGCCTCACTTGCGCCATAGACCTCGCCACTCATGCCTTTACGGGTGATGGCAGCATAGATGCCGACCATGGGTCCTATGGGCAATATGTCACTGGACATGGCCACGATAATACCGTGGTTCATAGGCGAACGAAGTGGGTTGTTGTGTTGTAGGCGCCAACCATCCAAATTTTCGGCGTAGCGGCCCTCCAACGTATAGGTGAAATTAGGCTGTTGAGTAATATGGATGCTGTGTTCGGCCATGAGCGCCATGGTAGATTTTGGCGGGCGCATGGAAAAGTGGTTTAGGTAGTGACGATGGTCTTCGCGCGGGTTTCGATCCAGCGCTTCGGCTAGTGTGTCTACTACCAAAACAATGGCGGCATCTCCAATGGCGTGAATACCCATTTGCCAGCCTGCGTCATGAATCTCGTTGAGCAGGGCTACCAGTTCTTGCTCGGTCATATTCAAATAGCCGCGGTAGCTACCCTGATTTACGTAGGGTTCTAAAGTGAATGCAGCCGGGCCGGTAAATCCGCCATCGGCGAAAACTTTAATGGGTCCAATTTTCAGGCGGTCGTTGCCAGCGCCGACGCGTGCTTTCAAGGCGGCTATCGCTTCCGGGTTTTGCCATTGAAATTGCAGCGCAGCCCTGGGTAAGGGCAGGCTGTTGTTGGCGTAGAGCGCTTCGAACATCAAGTAATCTTCGGGTGTTTTAGCGGCATCTGTAATGCTGGTGATACCTTTGGCGAGCAGGGCATTGAGGTTGATTTCGAGACTCGAGATCAGCTCGTCTTGTGTTGCTGGCGGAACGAATTGGCCGACGATTTCCTGTCTTTCTCGAATTATTCCATTGAGTTCGCCGTCCTCTCCGCGTTCGAAAACACCGCCTGCGGGGTCAGGTGTGTTGGTAGTAATTTCGGCAATCTCTAGCGCAAGGCTGCTTACCACTGCGCTGTGGCCACCTGCCCGGGTCAAAGTGACCGGGTTGTTTGGGGCGGCTTGGTCTAGGTCCTCTTTTAGTGGCCGGCGGTTTTCTGCAAGTTCGTCTTCTGACCAGCCATAACCTGTTATCCATTCCCCGTCACCGAGTTCTGTGGCTTTCTTTCCAAGAAGGGTTTGCATTTCTTCAATGGAAGAAATGTCTCCAAGTTCGATGTATCGCTGCGGTCTGCCTCGAATGTGCGTGTGCGAATCAATGAATCCTGGCATAAGAAGTTTGCCATTCAGGTCGAGGGTGTTTGGGCTTTGGTATTGATTGAGGAGTACGGCGGTTCCGGTGGCGACCACATGCCCTTCGTCGACGATGATAGTGTCATGAACGGAAAATTGCTTGTCGACGGTTAGGATCTGACCATTGGTCAGGATTAGATCAACCTCGATTGGCTGCTTTGTGCAACCGAGAAGCAGAAGGCACGATAGGAAGAGTAGTTTAGGTAAAGAAACGGATGTCATTGTTGGCCCTCGTTGGATTACCTGATGACTCAATACCATACCCTATAAGATGATCTACGGATGTATCACCCTAGGGATAGATAGTACGATTAACCTTATCTGTAGGTAACGCCCAGGAGGCGTGGCTCGAACACATGATGGATTTTGCTTGGATCGCCGTCGGATTTGGTGAGGTTGCATGGTTAGCCTTGGCGTTTGTTATGGGGTTTGGCGCTCGGCTTCTTGGTCTACCCCCACTGGTGGGTTTTCTTGCCGCCGGATTCCTGCTGCACACACAAGGTGTGACTAGTGGGGCCATTCTGCAGACTGTTGCTGATCTTGGCATTACCTTGTTGTTGTTTACAGTTGGTTTGAAACTGAATCTAGGTACGCTTGCTCGGCCCCAGGTTTGGGCTGTAACAAGCATTCACATGGTTGTCATCGTTGGGCTGCTTGGCTTGGGGTTATACGGTGTTGCGGCGCTTGGCAGTCTGCCATTTCTCAATCTAGATCTTTCTCAATCGTTGTTACTGGCTTTCGCTCTGAGTTTCTCAAGTACCGTGTTTGTCGTGAAAGTGTTGGAAGATCGGGGAGAAATGACCTCGCTGCACGGCAGAATCGCGATTGGTATCTTGCTCATGCAAGACATCGCTGCGGTGGTGTTTTTGGCCATAGCTTCTGACAAAGTGCCATCTTTATGGGCGCTCGGCTTGCTCTTACTGATTCCATTGCGCCCGCTGTTTCACTTTGTGCTTAAGAGAATCGGGCATGGCGAATTATTGGTGTTGTATGGCTTTTTGCTTGCCCTTGGCGGCGCTGAACTTTTTGAGTGGGTTGGCGTAAAAGGCGACCTCGGTGCGCTGATACTGGGCGTCACCATCGCCAGTCATCCTAAATCCGAAGAAATGGCCAAGGCGATGTTGGGTTTCAAAGACCTGTTCTTGCTTGGCTTCTTCGTTTCCATCGGCTTGTCGGGACAGCCCAGCCTCGACACGCTAGTCATTGCGGCTTTACTCGTCATGTTAGTAAGTGTGAAATCAGTATTGTTTTTCGGTTTGCTGGCGCGTTTCAAACTACGCGCGCGCACTGCTTTTCTAACCACTCTTGAGCTCAGTAACTACAGCGAATTTGGTTTAATTGTAGTGGCCATTGGTGCCGCGAACGGTTGGATTGGTCAGGAGTGGCTCATGATCATAGCGCTGGCATTGTCATTCTCTTTTGTGGTGGCTGCAGCGCTTAGTAAATCATCCTATGAAATCTACAACCGGCATCGCCCGCTTTGGCAAAAGTTTCAGCGTGCAGCGCTCATCGATGACGACAAGTTGGTCGACTTGGGCGGGGCGACCATTGCCGTCATCGGCATGGGTGGTGTCGGCACGGGTACGTATGATGCGCTTCAAGTCGCAACGAAAGATTCGCTTAGGCAACAAGCGGATGCGCTTGTCATTGGCGTGGATATAGACCCCGTCACTGCCCACAATCAGCAGGCATCAGGTCGAAATGTGATTCGTGGTGACCCCAGTGATGCAGATTTCTGGGACCGGGTGCATGCCTCACATACCTTGAAGCTCGTGATGTTGGCCTTACCAAAGCAAAGCACCAACATGGCAGTTTTAGAACGACTGCGCGAAGCAAGGTTTGACGGTCAAATCGCGGCTACCGCTCGATTCACCGATGAAGAAGCTGCGCTCAAGGAAGCGGGTGCGACCACGGTCTTCAATATGTACCGCGAAGCAGGCTCAGGGTTTGTCGCACATATTGAGAACGATCCCGTAACCCACCTACCTCGCTAAAATACGGTGTAGCCGCCGTCGACGCAGACTTCTTGGCCGGTGTGGAAAGTCTGGCTCGGATCGGCGAGAAATGCACCCACTTCGCGAAACTCTTCAGGGTCTGCCCAGCGTCGAACCGGGGTGCGTTTCGTGGTCGCATCTCGGAAGCGGTCGTTTTCGTAAGAACGACTCGCCATTTCTGTAAGGGTCCAGCCGGGTAGTAGTGAGTTGACCCGAATATTGTGTCGTGCAAGACCTACCGCGAGCGCTCGCACCAGACCGTTCAGGCCGGTTTTAGCTGTGCCGTAAGCCTCATTGCCAGCGGCACCGTGTATTGCTGAAGTTGAGGAGACCGCGACTAAACTACCGCCTTCTTTTTGATCGATCAATACTTTCGCCGCCTCCCTCAAACATAGAAATACACCGTCTAAGTTGGTGGACATAACTGCACGCCATTCTTCAAGGGGCAAATCTACGAATGCTGTGCCTGTTCCGGTACGCCCTGCGTTTGCAAACAAACCGTCACAGCGTCCTAAATCTTTTACTGACCGTTGCATGGTCGAGATCACGTCTTGCTCGTCGCTGACATCGCATACGTATGAAACCGCTTTGCCGCCAAGCGCTTCTAGAGTAGCGACAGCAGCCTCATTCTTATCTGCATTGCGCCCCCAAATGGCAATGGAGCCACCTGCGAGAACGATGCCTTCTGCCATGCCTAGACCAATCCCACCGTTACCGCCGGTAATGATGAAAGCTTTGTTTGTCAGATCTACCATGTTTGCCTCGTGAGTTTTTCCAATATTGGGGTTCAGTATAACGCCGGTTGGACGATGGATCTCTGTATCTCGACTTACGATTGTGCAATGCTTGGTTTTTGCCAATCCGTTTGAGGAAGCTATGCGCGACGAGACAATTGCTATTCACAGTGGTTATGAAACCGAGCCTACGACCAAATCGGTAGCGGTGCCTATATATCAAACGGTCGCTTACGAATTTGACAATGCGCAACACGGCGCTGATCTGTTTGACTTGGCAGTACCGGGCAACATTTACAGTCGCATTATGAATCCAACCAATGATGTGCTTGAGCAGCGCGTTGCGGCGCTGGAGCAGGGCATTGCAGGCTTAGCGGTATCGGCGGGCAGTGCAGCGATTAATTACGCGATTCTGAATATTGCCGAGGCTGGTGACAATATTGTCGCGACGCCGCAACTATACGGCGGCACTTACACTCTATTTGCACACATGTTGCCCAAACTAGGTATAGAAGTGCGGTTTGCAGAATCAGATCAAGCTGAAGATCTGGAAAAGCTAATCGACAGCAAGACCAAGGCGATTTTCATGGAAACCATCGGTAACCCGGCAGGTAACATTGTTGATATTGCCAAGGTTGCTGAAATGGCGCGCAGTCATGGGGTTGCAACCATTGCAGACAACACCGTGGCGACGCCTGCGTTGTTAAAACCCATTACTCATGGCATAGATGTGGTTGTGCATTCGTTGACGAAGTATATGGGCGGCCATGGCACGACGCTCGGCGGCGCTATCGTTGATTCTGGTCAATTCCCTTGGACCGAACATGCCGATCGTTACCCGATGCTGAACACCCCAGAGCCGAGTTATCATGGCGTGGTTTATACCGAAGCCTTCGGTCCTGCAGCTTATATTGGGCGTGCTCGGACAGTGCCACTCCGCAATACGGGCGCCGCACTGGCGCCGCTGAATGCTTTTCAACTTCTACAAGGCATTGAAACTCTGAATTTGAGAATGGAACGCCACTGCGAAAACACAATGGTGGTGGCGAACTTTTTGAACGACCATGCCCAGGTAGATTGGGTGAGTTATGCCGGCTTGCCAGATCACCCACACCATGCGTTAGCGCAGAAATATATGGGCGGTAGCGCATCAGGTATTCTGACCTTCGGTGTTAAAGGTGGTTTTGATTCCGGTATAAAATTCTACGATGCCCTAGGCTTGTTCAAACGCTTGGTCAATATCGGTGATGCGAAATCGCTGGCATGTCATCCGGCTTCAACCACGCACCGCCAATTGTCTGAAGACGAACAACGTGCGGTTGGTGTTGCGCCGGAAGCAATTCGTTTGTCAGTAGGCATTGAACATATCGACGACATACTTGCAGATCTTGAGCAGGCCCTCTCTGCTAGTAAATAGCTGCGGAAGTGACATTAAGCGTGCCTGGGCAGATAGATTGGATCCAGCGCGCTATTCGATGGTTGAGTCGCTGTGCTGTCACCCAGAAAGTGATATGGATCAAATTGATATTGTGCGTGAGATGGATTGTCCGCGGGTTGATTGACTACTCGGCCGGTAACATGACCCACCTTAATGACTCCATCGGGTCCAAAAACTCGATCAAATTGGCTACAACAACTGTGGCTGTCCGAAATCCCTATCGCCGATTGTGCGCACAAGTGCAGCGCTTTTAGGGCTTTGGCTGCGGTGAGTTGAATAGGGTCGACGCAGGTGTGAAGTACCCACGACAAGCATAGATTCTGCTGTTGAATGTCTGCGTTCAGTGTTTGCCATGCAATTGAAGATTCGTGTGGTGGGTCGATGATCACCGCGCCTTGTCCCGTTCGGGTGGTCAGCAGGTAGCTAATGTGCCCACTCATTTCGCAAATAGTGTTTCGGACGACAAAATGCATGGGGAAATAGACCTAATCGGATTGCGAGTCCTTTAAGGTTAGCGCTTCGACGCCAGACTATTTTCTCTAATAAAACCCCATTATCTACAAATATTGGGAAAATATCCCAATATACTACTGTTTTGAGAAAAAATGTTAAAGTGAAATGCTAATATAAAGGTTCACTTAGAACCGCTTTGTGGAGATAAATTGTTGAATATTCAGGCATTTTTTGACCCGACCACGTTCAGCTACAGCTACTTAGTATCCAGCGATAGCGAGGCTGCCATTGTTGATCCCGTCTACGACTTCGATCCTTTTGCCGGTGAGTTAGCCCCTACGTGCGCCGACCGAGTAATCGCTGCACTGGTTGATTAAAACTTGAGCCTAAAGTGGATACTCGAGACACATGTTCACGCAGATCACCTAAGTGCCGCGCAATATATTAAGTCTCAGATAGGTGGGCAGATCTGTACGGGTGCAAACGTTGGTCTAGTGCAGCAGGTGTTCGAAAAGGTTTTTAACGCTGAAGATAATTTTCATGATGACGGACGTCAATTTGATGTTTTGCTAAGGGAAGACGAGACATTGAAGCTGGGCAGGCATGAGCTTCGAGTCATTTCTACACCCGGTCATACGCCTTCGTGCGTCTGCTACGTCATCGATGGTAACGTATTTGTGGGTGATACCTTGTTCATGCCTAACGATACCCGTTTGTACATGTGCCACGACTACGGCACAGACGCGCGCCCAGAGTTCCAATACCTTACAACCGTGGGTGAGAAAAAGGCTCATAACATTCATATCGGTGGCAATAAAACTGCCGCTGAGTTTGTGCGGTTCAGAACAGATCGTGATGCGCAGTTGTCTGCCCGGGGGCTTTTATACCCTGCTGTCCAATTCAATATGCGTGCTGGTAAGTTACCGCAAGCTGAAGCTAATGGAAGTCACTACTTTAAAATCCCGATAAAGCGTCACTCATAGACAATTGCTAGTATGTAGCTTCTTCAATGGAGGCTGCTATGTCTAAGAATTCTGGTAAATTGTTGGATCGCTTACCTTTTTTCCAGGAAGCGTACTTTGTCAACGACGTCGAAGAGGCGTGCACTAACTGGAACAAGCTCTATAAGGCGGGTCCATTTGTGGTGACAGAGCATCACAAAACGGATGAGTTTATGTATCGCGGCACAAACCAAGAAGCGGACGTCAGTTACGCATTTGGCTACTTGGGCGACATGATGATTCAGTTCATCGCTCAGCATGATGAAACACCGTCTATTTACCGCGATATGTACAAGGCTGGTGAGCAAGGATTCCATCATGTTGGAATCCTTGTTAACGATTATGATGGCGAGAAGGCGCGCATTGTTGATATGGGATTTGAGCTTGCCTGTGAGCTTCATGCTGACAACGTAGACGCCTGTTATATTGATACGCGCAGTTTTAGTGGTGGCTTTACGGAGTTGCATGACGATCCACCGCATATACTCGCCGCATTCGCCAATTGGAAACGGGCTCATGAGCTCTTACGTTCCGGGGATCCTGCAATTATGCCGCGATAACCGGGTAGCAATGGAAGTAGGGGGTCCAAAGCGATAGTCGGCGAGCTATGATGGGCCGTGGCGGAGGGATTGTCGAGGTGAGGAAATGTTGAGATTTACTTTTAGCTTAGCGCTGACGTGCGTGCTTGCATTGTATTCAGCGTGGTCCATGGCCGAATACGATTGGGTCATAAAGTCGGGTCGTGTTATGGATCCCGCGACCGGCCTGGATGAGATTCGAGATATAGGAATTACTGACGGCAAAATCACCGCTGTTAGTGCCAGGCCCCTGGATGGCGAGAACATTGTTAACGCCCGCGGGCTAATTGTTGCGCCTGGGTTCATTGATCTACATGCCCATGGGCAAGACGAGCGAAGTAACGAGTTTCAGGTGTTGGATGGCGTTACGACTGTTTTCGAAGCCGAAATAGGCGTGTTTCCGGTCGATACCTGGCTGCTGAGCCGGGTAGGCAAGTCACGGCCAAACTATGGCGCAACGTCCAGTCATCTAGCGGTGCGGGCCCATTTGATTACAGGTCAGGAGATTGGTAATCCAATCTATCTAGACAATCGTATCCCGCAGACGCCAGAGAATGACTATGCCAACAAGGTGCTCAGCGCATCCGAGCGCAACAAACTGTTAGACCTGATTGCCGCTGGCATAGAGCAGGGTGGCGTTGGTATTGGAATTGGTAGCACCTATACACCGGGTGCTGATCATGCGGAAATTTTGAGTCTGTTTAAGCTGGCGAAATCCCAGGGTGTTCCAATCTTTGTGCACATTCGCCAGGCAAGACAGTTGGGCGGCGATCTGTTGGCGCCTTTGCAGGAAGTGATTGCCAATGCTGCCGCCACCGGTGCGTCGTTGCATATTGTTCACATTAACTCGAGCCTGGGCAAAGACGTTCGCATAGCAATGGACATGATCCGAGGCGCACGAAAGTCGGGGCTCGACATTACAACCGAATCCTATCCGTATACCGCGGGGTCAACGCGCATTGAAAGTGCGATTTTTGATGATTACCAAGGTGACCTGGCTCAGCTTCAATGGACGCTAACCGGTGAACGGCTCAACCAGGAGACGTTCGAGGAATATCGCAAGCAAGGCGGCTGGGTAATCTTGCACGGGCGAGATGAGGTGACCAACACTTGGGTCGTTGCGCAACCCGATATTATGGTGGCCAGCGATGGCGTGCCGTTTATTGGAAATGCTTCTCACCCACGTGGAGCAGGCACGTTCGCACGTGTGCTGGGCCACTATGCGCGAGATCTCGGGGCTTTGGATTTGATGACAGCGCTGGCCAAAATGACCATTCAACCGGCTAACAGACTAGCGACGCATGTGCCGGCAATGGCGCGAAAAGGCCGAGTTCAGGTAGGTGCAGATGCAGATTTGACCATCTTCTCTGCGGATCGAATTCTCGATCAAGCGACCTACACCCTGCCAGCCAGACCGTCGAGTGGCATTAGCCATGTCATGGTCAATGGTCAGTGGGTGGTGAAAGACGCCGGACTAGTAGAAAATGCTTACCCTGGCCAGATG
>JBNMMV010000143.1:0-10028 GCA_051270205.1 Limisphaerales bacterium | reverse complement strand
GGCAAGGATGTCACCCAACTTGATCGCTTTTGGTTACGCTCACAAATTGGTGTGGTTTTGCAGGACCCCTTCCTTTATTCACGCAGCATCGGCGAAAACTTAGCCGTTGGCCGCCCGGATGCGCCTAGTACAGACATAGAAAAAGCCTGTACAGAAGCGGCAATTCTTGGCGCAATCAACAGTTTTCCCGAGGGCTTTGACGCCATGGTTGGCGAGCGAGGCGTGACCTTGTCCGGTGGACAACGCCAACGACTGGCGTTAGCGCGTGCCTTCCTAAAAGATGCACCGGTATTGGTCTTGGACGACGCACTGTCCGCAGTCGACACTCAGACCGAAAAAACCATTCTTCAGGCCATAGAAAAGCGCCGTGGCAGACAAACCACACTGATCATCGCCCACCGGCTAAGTTCAGTCGTCGCGGCCGACCGAATACTGGTATTGGAGAAGGGTCGCCAGGTCCAATTGGGCGCCCATGCCCAACTGCTCAATGAAGAAGGCCCCTATCGACGACTCTGTGAGATTCAAGGCGCGCTCGATGCCTCTATCGCCGCGGACCTCACCACAGCCCAGGAGCGCCGCGATGTATGATGACGAAAATTTTGACGATGGCTTTGACGAGCAGGCGTTGTCCACTCGAATCAATTCTAACTTGTGGCGACAATTGTTTGGCTATGCCCTGCGCTACCCTAAACAGCTTCGTTGGTTGGGTACCTTTGCAGTAATCACCGCGCTTATGGAGGTCGCATATCCCCTGTTAACGAAGGGCGTTATTGACGAGGTTGAGGCCTACATAAACCACGGCACAGAACCCGATTTGTGGTTTTGGGGTATCGCCTACTTTCTTTGCACGGTGACCATTTCGATGGCCATCGGTGGCTTTATATTTATGGCTGGGCGTATTCGCACGCACATTGCCCATGACATTCGACAGGACGGCTTCGCAAACCTGCAGCGTTTGTCATTCGAATTTTTCGACTATCGACCCGTGGGTTGGCTAATGGCACGAATGACCTCCGATTCAGAGCGGCTCTCCAACATCCTTGCCTGGGGCTTCCTCGACTTGATCTGGGGCGCCACCATGATGACCGGCATCGCCATTGCAATGTTCATTATGGATTGGAAGCTGGCATGCATAGTTTTTTCCGTACTGCCGTTGTTGGCCTGGGTATCTGCAAAGTTCCAGCGGCGTATTCTGCAGTCTGCACGCCAAGTGCGAGCGACAAACTCGCGCATTACCGCAAACTACAACGAAGCCATAATGGGCGTCTTAACCTCTAAGGCTTTTGTACGAGAGCGGGAAAATCAGCAAGAGTTCGGCGGTTTAACCGATACCATGTATAAGGCCTCGGTCACTAACCTAACGCATGCCGCCATCTATTTGCCTTTAGTAATCACCATGGCAAGTCTGGCCACTGGGCTCGCACTGGCTGCGGGGGGTATCAATATGCTCGCAGGTATTATTCCTGTAAGCACGTTAATCGCCTTTATGGCGTACACGCGCCACTTTTTCGATCCAATAGAACAGCTCGGACATTGGTTTGCAGAAATGCAAATGGCTCAGGCATCAGCAGAGCGGATTTTGTCGTTGATCGAAGCTGAGCCGTCTATAACCGACAACTCGGCGGTGCGCGAAGCCATGCAAGTCCAAACTCAAAGAAAAGAGAAATCCACTCGCTACGCAGTCGATGGCGCAGAGGCGCAGATTTCCCAGATCAGCTTGCGAGACGTGAGTTTCGCCTACGACCCCAAAAAGCCGGTTCTAGAAGGTATAGATCTTGATATCAACAAGGGCGAAACCGTCGCCATTGTCGGGCCAACCGGCGGCGGCAAGTCAACACTGGTGAATCTGATCTGCCGATTCTACGAACCGACCCGTGGCCAAGTGTTAATAGACGGCGTCGACTACCGTCAGCGTAGCCTCCACTGGTTGCAGTCCAACTTAGGCATGGTGCTGCAGAATGCACACGTATTCTCAGGGTCATTGCTTGAGAACATTCGCTATGGGCGCCTGGATGCAAGCGACGACGAGGTTATAGAGGCCGCCAAAATCGCCGGCGCCCATGATTTCATTACCGCCTTCCCCGACGGCTATCAAACCGAAGCCGGTGAATCAGGCACAAGGCTATCGGCCGGCCAGAAACAACTGGTCTCCTTCGCTCGAGCCGTGTTAGCTGACCCTCAGATCTTGGTAATGGACGAAGCCACCTCTTCTGTCGACACCGAGACCGAGCAACGTATACAACACGCCATGCAGCGAGTACTCGCCGGCAGAATCGCATTGGTCATAGCCCACCGGCTATCAACCGTACGCAATGCCGATCGGATTGTGGTGATCCAACAGGGCGTAATCAGTGAATCTGGCACCCACAACGAGCTCATGGCATCGCAAGGTCACTACTACAACTTGTACCGCCAACAGAGTCTGCAGGAGTCGAGCACCCTCCTCGCCCCCCAACCCACCTCCTAAAAAAGGGCCCGACCTGTTCACAGAAGGAGGGTCAGACCCTATTTACAGAAGGAGGGTCTGACCCCATATTGATGGATTCGGGGATGAGGAGTAGTTTGATAGATAGAATCTATCGCCACGATTCATAGATTCAAATAGCCAAACGGGTTTTTCGCTCTATACTGGCGTCAAGTCACTATTAATGTGACCCGCGAGAGACACTTCAACGTACGAATATGGAGTTCATGACAACATGGATCTGAAGGACAGCAACACACTACAAAACCTGAAGGATGCGTTCGCTGGGGAATCCCAAGCCAACCGTCGATACTTATACTTTGCAGCAAAAGCCGATATCGAAGGCGAAAATGATGTAGCAGCAGTATTTCGCTCTACCGCAGAAGGCGAAACAGGGCACGCACACGGCCACCTGGAGTACATGGAAGCAGTGGGCGACCCAGCAACGGGTCTACCAATTGGTAGAACGAGCGACAATCTGGCAGCAGCCATTGCAGGCGAAACCCACGAATACACCGATATGTATCCGGGCATGGCCAAAACTGCACGCGACGAAAGCTTTGACGAGATCGCAGACTGGTTCGAAACTTTGGCGAAGGCCGAACGTTCTCACGCCAATAGATTTCAAAAAGCACTGGACAGCATGGAGTAACATCCCGAGGCCCGAAAAAAGGGGCTTTAGCCCCTTTTTTTTCGACTCTAATTTAGGACACAGGCAGATACGACCATGAGCGTAAAAGAAGGCAATCTACAAGCACCCAAAAGAGAGCCCATAGATTGGCAGAACCCTGAATATGTGGACAAAGATTCGCTCTACCAAGAACTAGAACGCGTCTATGACATTTGCCATGGCTGCCGTCGCTGCGTCAGCCTCTGCGATTCTTTCCCCACGCTTTTCGACCTGATTGATGAATCTGATACGTTCGAAGTGGACGGCGTCGACAAAGCCGATTATATGAAGGTGGTCGATCAGTGTTTTCTTTGCGATCTGTGCGCAGAGACAAAGTGCCCCTATATACCGCCACACGAGTGGGGCGTAGATTTCCCTCACCTCATGCTAAGGGCAAAAACCTACAAGTTTCAGCAGAAAGATACCAAGTGGCGAGACCGCATTATCACCTCCACGGACCCAGTCTTCGATGCGATCTCCACCGTAGGAATAGCATCCCTGGCTAACGCCGCTGCAAATAGCAAAGGCTTACGCAAACTCGGCGACAAACTGGTAGGGATTCATCCAGAGGCACCGCTACCCAATTTTGAGACAACGCCCACCACCAAACGCTTGGCTGCCCATCATCCGGCGAAAGAGGAGCCAAAAGCAGGCACCACGACCACAGGCAAGGTAGCTTTGTATGCCACTTGTTACGGCGATCACAACGAACCACAAGTTGTCGAAGATTTAATCGCCGTACTCAACCACAATGGCTGCGAAGTACAGATACTGCAAGACGCTAAGTGTTGCGGCATGCCCAAACTGGAACTGGGCGACCTCGCCAAGGTGGCGCAGCTGAAAGATGCCAACATGCCCAATTTTCTCGCGGCAATTGATGATGGCTACGATCTGATGGCACCTGTGCCTTCATGCGTGCTCATGTACAAACAAGAAATCCCACTGATGTTCCCTGACGACGCAGATGTCGCCAAAGTTAAGGCAGCATTCTTTGATCCGTTCGAATATCTCATGCTGCGTCACAAGGAAGCCCTTGTACGTACCACATTCCCTCATAGCTTAGGCAAAGTGGCCTATCACGTTGCTTGTCATCAACGAGTGCAAAGCTTTGGCATGAAAACTCGAGATTTCCTCACGCTAATCCCAGATACCGAGGTCACTGCCATCGAACGATGTTCTGGTCACGATGGCACCTACGCTGTTAAGTCAGAAACTTACGAGAAAGCCATGAAGATTGCTCGACCGGTCGTGCGACGAGTGGCAGAAGTGGAACCCGACACCTTCGGCTCAGACTGCCCAATGGCAGGCCGACTCATCGCACACGGCATGGAGGGTGAACAAACCGCAGAACACCCGATTTCCATGGTCAAAAAAGCATACGGCATTTAGGAGACCACCATGAAGCTCACCCGACAAGACCTTTGGACACTGGAAGATTATTCAGAAAGGCGTGATAGCTTTCGCAGCGAAGTCATCGAACACAAGAAGCATCGTCGGGTGTTCCTTGGACCCCATGCAACACTCTACTTCGAAGACAACACCACCATGAGATACCAAGTCCAAGAAATGCTACGTGTAGAAAAAATCTTTACCAGCGCAGAAATAGAGGAAGAACTGGCAGCATATAACCCTCTGATTCCAGACGGCAGCAATTGGAAGGCAACATTCATGATCGAATACTCAGACAGTGAAGAGCGACGTCTCGCGTTGACCCGCATGGCAGGCATTGAACATCGAGTTTGGGTACAGATCGGCGACAGCGAACAGATCATGGCGGTGGCGAATGAGGATTTAGAGAGATCGAACGAAGAGAAAACCTCCGCCGTTCACTTTTTACGCTTTGAACTTCCCGAATCGACAAAGCAAGCCGTACTTGCCGGTGCAGTCATACAAATGGGTATAGACCATTCAGAACTACCCTGCAAAGTGATACTCGACTCTGAAACGCGCGCAAGCCTAGTGCAGGATCTGTCCGCCAACTAGTTTTGGCTTGCTGCGCCCGTTTTTCTACCCTAGGGCATCCCGAATTACTTCACCAAGCTCTGACAGTAAAGCACCTCGAGGCGAGGTTCCTCGCCAACAGAGACCAAGCTCACGGTGAGGTTGGTCTTTGCGAAAAGGCAGGTATCGAGTGTCTTTGGCAGAGTCGTTAATCGCCAACTGCGGCATCAACGTTGTGCCAACACCCGCATTCACCATCTGCCGCAATGTCTCGATACTAGTAGCCCGAAAATTGGTGTTCTCTTCTGCTTTATGTCGATGGCATACATCCAAGGCCTGATCGCGTAGGCAATGACCGTCTTCCAACAACAACACGGCTTCACCATCCAGGTCACTAAGGGTCACCGATTTCTGTTTGGCCTTCGGATGATCCTTAGGTACTGCAAAATAGAATGGCTCAATGAACAGCGACACTTCCTCTATGCTCTCTTCTTTGAGCGGCAGCGCCAATAGCAGCGCATCCAACTCACCCTGCTTTAACATGCGAACCAACGGTACCGTTTGGGCCTCAGTGAGCTGCAATCTAAGGTTCGGAAAACGCTGGCCAATGGGTTCTAATATTTTTGGTAGTAAGTAAGGGGCCACTGTAGGAATGATCCCAAGTTTAAAGTCACCGCCCATGGGATCGCGATGTTGCTCCGCCATGTCGATCAGCCCATTCACTTCACGAAGCACAACGCCTGCCTGCTCAACAATTTGCTCACCAGCAGCCGACAACATAACCCGCCTGTTGGTCCGCTCAATGAGCGTGACCCCCAGGGTTTCTTCCAATTTCTTCAGTTGGGTGGAGAGTGTTGGCTGACTCACGAAACAAGCTTCCGCAGCTCGCCCGAAATGACGATGTTCAGCCACTGCTACCAGATATCGCAGATCTCTAAGATTCATCGACCGCCGGAGGTTTTTCTGCGGCCGGCTAACTTGCGCCCGAACGCGTAGGCCGCCGCTGCAACTACCGGATGGCGAGTTACCGCGAACGCCGCGACAGCGAACCCAGAGCCTACAACCCAAGACCGTAATTGCGGACTTTCCGCACGGCCTTGCGTCGCACGAGTTACCGTATGTTCGCAATTATTAGTTAGCAAATTGTACCCTCGCCGCCGTGCGGCAGAAGCTCTGGACAAGGCACGATGACGATCTTCACGCTCTAGACTATTTACGTACAGGCGTTTGCCATCCCTAAATTCAGCCTCTGAGCAAATGTGTTCCCCTTTAAATGGTGTGTTGTGTAAAACACGCCCATCTCCCAAGGCGACCCCCCGATGCATCACAAACCCTTTGCGCCGACTGACAATATCTCCAGGGCGAGCTCTATAAGCCATAAAACAACCTCTCTTCCTCTTTGACCCAATATTCCACTTTGACCCAATATTCTTTGCTATTGATCTCTTCTATTAAGCATGAATCAGGCCAATCTTAAGCGATTGTTTTTACTACGTTTTATCTTAAAAACCTTTCGCTAAAGAGCAAATCTCACCATGTTTTGGTCAACCTAACTACTGAGCATTAACCACCATATAATCGACCACTTCAGCAAGCTCTTCATCTGTGCAAGCCATACATATTCCACGAGGAGGCATAGCGGGAGGAATCCCATCAATTGTCGTTTGAAGCAGCAGTGCACTGCCCTTGGCGATGCGCGGCGCCCATGCTTCGATGTCACCAAACTTGGGTGCGCCGCTTAATCCAATTGCATGACAAGAGAAACAAAATTCGTTGTACACCTTCTTACCCGGATGCTCGACAGGCGCTTCCGTTGCCGTGTTCGTAGCATCAATTGCAGCACCACTCTGGCCACCTTCACTACATCCCATAGCCGTAGCCGCTACTAAAATCACAAACGTTACTAACCTCAAACTCTTCAATGGAAACTCCGAATATCTAATACGTTAATCAAAATCTATCTCGAACCCGTCAGCATCTTTCTCGACTGGGAAACTGGTTCGAAACCTCTCTAGGGTGGCCGCATCCAATTCTACAGTTTGAACATGTTTGCGATCAAAAATCTTGGCTAAAGGTGCACCATCGGGCGCATACACAGCACTTCCGCCACCATACACAACACCGTTGCCATCTTTACCAACAATGTTCACTGCACACACATAGCATTGATTCTCTATCGCCCGCGCGCGTAACAATGTGTTCCATGCCTCGCGACGCGCGGCAGGCCAGTTCGCTACGCAGACGATGACATCATAGTCACCGCGATTGCGAAACCACACGGGAAAACGTAGGTCGTAGCAAACCATAGGACATACTCGCCAACCCGCGACTTCCAATACCGTTCGCGTGCTACCCGCTTTGTAGTGGTGGTGTTCATCGCCCATGCGAAAGAGATGGCGTTTGTCGTAATAGGTCACCTCACCGTTCGGAAACGCGAATATGAAACGGTTAAAATAACTTCCGTTATCTACGATCACTACCGAACCCGCAACAACCCCGCCAACACACCCAGCCTGTTCGACTAACCACGCAACCGTGGCTCCGTCCATCTCTTCTGCCATCTCTCGGCTTGCCATGGTGAATCCGGTGCTGAACATCTCTGGCAGGAGAATGAGATCTGCTTGGGATTCGAGATCAGCAAGTTTTTCTGCAAACAAGGCGCGGTTATCAGCTGGGCTATGCCAGACCGTTGCTTCTTGAACTAGTGAGACCCTTAAAGACTGCATAGAATCTCTGCGGCTTGGGTTAAGGTGGCGTCATCTTTAGCAAAGCAGAAGCGGAGCACTTTGGGTCTACCTGCGGCTCGTGCGTCTCCTGCCTCTCGTGCGTCTATTTCTTGATCCGCATAGAAAACCGATACAGGTATTGAGGCCAGCTGAATTTCTTTTGTCCACTGCTTAGCGAGCGACACATCATCAGCATCACTGATCGCTGAGTAATCTAACAACTGAAAGTAAGTGCCCCCACTCGGAGTTAAGGAAAATCGAGAGCCGGCTAAGAGCTCACAAAAGAAGTCTCTTTTTTGCTGATAGAAAGCACCAAGTTCCAAATGGTGCTCAGGATGTTCGGCAAGAAAGTCTGCAATACCCAGTTGCATAGGAGTGTTTACAGTAAAATTGACGAACTGATGCACACGTCTAAATTCTTTCGTTAGCGCACGTGGTGCTACACAATAGCCGACTTTCCAACCCGTAACGTGATAAGTCTTACCAAAAGATGATATTACAAAACTCTGCGCCATCAGTTCTTCATCACGGCAGACACTCTCATGTGCCGCACCATCAAAAACGATGTGTTCATAGACCTCGTCAGAGACGACAAAAATACCGTGCTCAACAACCAGCGACTTTAGTTCGGCAAGGTCTTCAGCCTGCCAAACTGCTCCCGTGGGGTTGTGAGGTGTATTAATAATAATGAGCCGAGTTTTTGAGGTGATCGCGTCACGCACCTGATCCCAATCTGGTCTATATGATGGTGCCTTTAACGGTATGTGGACCGTTCGTCCTCCCTGCAAAAGAACTACCGGTTCGTAACTGTCATATGCGGGATCAAAAACAATCACCTCGTCACCCTGCCGAACCACTGCCGCAATGGCGCAAAATAGCGCCTCGGTGGCTCCCGCTGTTATCGTCACCTCGTCCTCTGCATCAACCTGAGCGCCGTACAGGTCCGCTACTTTGGTCGCCACTCCCTGGCGCAAACTGGGCACGCCCGCCATTGGAGGATACTGATTGAATCCACTGTTCAAATAGTATTCGACCCTAGAGCGCAATGCTTCAGGTGCGTCAAAATCGGGGAAGCCTTGAGACAAATTTATCGCTTTGTGTTGCACCGCGAGGGCACTCATTACGGTAAAAATGGTAGTGCCGACGTGGGGAAGTTTGCTGTCAATGGCTATGGTCATAGGCTGTAAGTTTCGCATAACTGCGCTTACAACTAAATATCAATATTTTTTGATATTTAGTTCAGGAAGAAGGTATGCTGCGCGCCATGCAGCCGGCTCAAATACAAACTGAAGGCATCCATGACATTGTCAAAGTCACTAAGGCAGCAGGCGATGTCTTGCGCGCAAGCATTCTTCAGGCCCTCAACAACGAATCCTTTGGCGTCTTAGAGCTGTGCAAAATTTTCGATATCGCCCAACCCGCCATGAGTCATCACTTACGCATTCTCGCTGATGCCGGACTGGTCAGTAAGCGCAAAGAAGGCACGAGTGTTTTCTACCAACGCGCCAATGCCACACCCAATACATTCCTAGCCGCCTTATTCGACGCCATAGATGAGAGCGCCTCTTCCGCTGCCATACAAAAACGCATCGAACGAATCTATAAAACCCGACAGCAATACACCACCGAATATTTTCGAACCCATGCAGATGCACTGGCCAATCAACAAGAACGGATTTGCTTGCCCGTGGTCTACACCCAGCCTGTACTAGAAATCGCCAATGGGCTGCCTAAAAAGAAGAGAATACATGCCCTGGAAGTTGGGCCAGGAAACGGTGAGTTGCTCTACGAACTGGCACAAATTTTCAATCAAGCCACGGGCGTCGACAATACCCCTGAAATGTTGGAAAACACCTCAAGCCGAGTGCAAGGCGTCAGCAACGTGACCTTGCACCAACAAGACTTTATGCACCTTTCTATTCCGCACCCTGAGTCTAACAAGGAACCGAACGCGAGGTCGAAAAAATTTGATCTAATCGTCTCGGCCATGGTACTCCACCACCAACCATCACCGCGTCAGTTCATTGAAAAGGTGCAGCACTTGCTGCAACCCGATGGCACCTTCGTGATCGCGGAGCTTTGCCCACATACCCACAACTGGGCGAAAGAACACTGTGGCGATTTGTGGCTCGGCTTTACACAAGAACAACTCGCAGATTGGGCAAAGTCTAGCGGACTTACACTAACAAGCCATCAGAATTTCGCACAACGGAACGGTTTCACGATT
>JBNMMV010000142.1:0-10046 GCA_051270205.1 Limisphaerales bacterium | reverse complement strand
CCTCATCTTTCATTGGAATCGAAGGCATCGCACCTTCCTTTGTTACCGCTATCGCGGCGGCAGCCATCGCTCGACGAATAATGGCCTCAACTGCCACCTGATCACTGGCAGAACCGTTTTTAACAAACTGACCATAACCCGCTGCAAAGTATCCGTTGAAAACGTCTCCTGCGGCAGTAGTGTCAACCGCCTGTACCTCAAATGCACCAAACCTAGCTTCTCCCAACGCACCGTGCAGAAACGCGCCTTCCTCACCTAATGTGACTAAGACACTCCCTACTCCACGCTGAGTCAACTCGATACAGGCGTTTTTGAGGCCCGCATCTGTATCTGTCTCTATTCCTGTAAGCCGCGCCAGCTCGCCTCTATTGGGTGTGAGCACATCTACGCATTCATACATTTCGCTAGACATAGGCTGCACGGGTGCTGGGTTCAAAACAACTTGTGTGCCAGATTTTTGCGCTTGTCGCGCGGCCCACTGCACGCCTTCAACAGGTGTTTCCAACTGGAGTAATAGCACATCAGCGTCAGCGATAAGCTGGGCTGAATTTTTTAGTGCCGCAACATCAAGGCGATCGTTAGCCCCGGGGGTAATGCCTATGCAGTTTTCGCCTCGAGCATCGATAAAGATACATGCCGTACCGGTATTACAATCTTCGACAGAACTAACAGCAGCGGTATCCAAACCATACTCGCGAAATGCGCTCAGTATGCTGGTGGCGCTCTCGTCATCTCCGACACAGCTTACAAATCGAACGGCGGCCCCTGCACGGTGGCTCGCTATGGCCTGATTGGCACCCTTGCCACCAATTGCAGTCTTCATCCTGCCACCACCCACAGTCTCGCCCGGGGTCGGCAACTCCGGCAAGTACAAGCAAATATCCCAGTTAGTGCTGCCTACGACGACAATCCTGGGAGTCGCAGTCGATTTTTCTTTATTTTGGACCTGCAAACTAATTACTGAGTTCTTCCGAAACGCCCCAGAGAAAATAACCACTTTATGTTAAGTTTTACGACACTGCTTGTCGCTATAAATACTCAAACCCAAACAAGCATTTCACCGAGGTACGCCACGTGTCCTATGAGCTTCTGAGTCTGATTGCCACAGCAGTACTCCTGCTCGGGTTATTGGTCACCTGGCTACTTCGACGACGCAATCCCCTACAACGAGAAATAAAGAAACTTACTCAAGCCATAAGCCATGACGCTCTGAAAGATTTATTGGTTCCCGATGGCATGGGCGGCGAGATTCACGTTGATTATCTCTTAAAAACCCACCGAGGCTTTTTGTTGTTGGACGTCCGCGATGTGTCTGGCGTAGTGTTCGCCGGAGAACGCATGCACGAATGGAGCGCCACACTAAATAACCAACGCATCAATTTCGACAACCCGATCCCAAGCCTCTTTGACCGCCTAGCCGCGGTGAAATCTATCGCTTCGGGCGTTCCAGTAGACGCGAAAGTCGTGTTCGTAAACGCTGTTACTTTCCCCAAAGGTCACCCAGACCAGGTAACAACTGTACAAAACCTAGTGGACGACTACGCCACCCACAGCAGTTCAATCGAAAACACATCTTTCGACCCCAAATGGGCAGTCTTCGAGGGTTTGGTTCGCTAAATTGACCAGCTCTAAAAACTTTTTTAGCTGATTTTGTAATAAATCCCAAGCTGCCTCGTATAACTGTTTGAACCAACGGAAAAACCAGTGGCACGACACACGGCATTCGAAATTCTATACAAAGACTACTACGCTCGCGTTTTCGGGCTGTGTCGCCGCTTACTGAATTCCAATGAACTAGCAGAGGATGCATCGCAAGAGACGTTTATGCGTGCCTACAAGAACTTTAACAAATTCGATTCAGACCAACCTTTTTGGAAGTGGATTGCAACCATTGCCAACAACCACTGTTTGGATCTACTTCGCCAAAAATCCCGATCTGGGCAAATTTTTGGAGATGAAGGACAAGAAATGGCCAATCTGGTCTCATCGGATCAACCATTGGTTGCACAAGCTATGGCACGTGAAGACGAGGCTTCGATGAATACCGCGATTGCCACTTTGCCAGACAAGTACCGTATCCCGCTCATTCTCGCCTACTTCAATCAGGACACCTACGAAGAGATTGCTGACCAATTGTCGATCAGCAAGAGTCATGTAGGCATCTTGCTTCTACGGGCTAAAAAACAGATCCGTGAAATACTTGAACAAGTGCCTAGCGAGCCAAATCAATGAGTACTTTACCTACCCACCCAAATGATCTGACGCTGTCAATGTATGCAGACGAGGCGTTGTCTGAAGCGCAGATGCACAACACCAGAACGCACATTGAAACCTGTTTGGTTTGCCGATCGAAAGTTGAAGGTTCGACTCAAGTTTCGAGCTTGGCTGAATCGGCGCTAACAAACGAGAAATTTGAGCACTCTCCCTTAGAAATACCGAAGTTCGTCCGCCCCGCATCACTGCGTGGCTTTGCGATGGCGAACATCCTTACCGGGTTAGCAATCTGGTTAGCACAGTTCTTGTGGAAAACTCTGTTTGGAGAATTATTTATGAATGCCGCGTCCTGGCTTACCTCTGTTTACGTACCCGATATTTACGAAGTGACCACCACCACTGCCCTATATTACTTAGAAGAAGGAACCGCCATGTTTGATGCCTACCTTGGTTTAATCACAATTAGCCTAATCGTAGCCGGGGTCCTGTGGCTTCTGTTGGCCTACCGCAAGACAAAAGCAGTGGCGAGCCTCTGCATTGTTATGTTGGTGGGAACCACAGCCCTTGCACCTTCACCCGCGACCGCATTGGAGCTAAAAAGAGATGACAATGTCGTCACTGTTAGCGCCTCTGAAGTCATTGACGACACGCTCATTGCTGCCGGAGATACGGTTTTGGTTAAAGGCACAATCAACGGCGATCTTGTTGCCGGTGGCCGCAGAATCGACATCGCAGGTACAGTGAAAGGCAACGTTTTTGCTTTCGCTGAATCCGTCACCATAAGCGGCTCTGTAGAAGGCATGGTCGTCAGCGCTGGCAACAGAGTGGAACTCCAAGGTGCAAACGTCGGCGGAGACCTTTGGATGGCCGGTGAGAAAGTTACCTTGGACAAAAATGCGGTTGTCGGAAGAAACGTAACGGCGGCAGGCCAGTTCGTAAACATTCAAGGGAGTCTCTCCAAAGACCTTTACGGCTTCGCTGAGACGATTGAGCTCAGCGGCGCTGTCGGCCGAGATCTTGAAGCGTATGGTAATCGTGTGCGGCTTCTCGAAGGCACCAACATCGAAGGCGATGCAAGAATTCACGTTAATAGTGAAGACTCACTGCACCGCGATCCAAATGCCCGTATTGGCGGCGAGCTTTCATTTCTCGATATGCCTAAAGAATTCAAGTCGACCAATCGCTATGCCACAGTCCAGTTTTACTTATGGCAGGCGGCCAGACTGATCAGCGCGCTTATAGCCGGTCTGCTCATATTGTGGTTGGTTCCCGGTTTGGGTCGACTGTCTGTTGGCGGTGGCGTCGAAGGCCTTAAATCAGCAGGTATAGGCCTGGTTGCCTTGGTCAGCACACCCATAATAGCCCTCCTCCTCGCGATCACCTTGGTCGGGCTGCCCATTGCCTTATTAAGCGTATTCGCTTGGCTGCTTGTACTTTACATAGCTAAAATTGTCATCGCAGCGTACATAGGCCGGGCAGTGTTCGGTGATTCGGATCGCGCCAACAGCAGTTTCGCCGTTCTAGCTGTCGGACTTGCCGCCGTTATCGTTGCGGTGAATTTGCCTTTTGTCGGCGGCATCATCAGTTTCATCTTGACCATTGTCGGTATCGGACTGATCGTCCAATACGTTTTCACCGCACTGTCCACACCTAGGGAGGCTTCCTAAGTAGTCTCAAAGTAGATCGTCGAAAAGTTAATTCGAGAGTTTTGCCCGCAAAACATATTTCTGGATTTTACCCGTCGAGGTCTTAGGAATATCCTCAAAGATAACGCGACGGGGCACCTTGAACGAAGCTAGATGGTCTTTGCACCAGGCAATTACTGCCGCTTCGTCGAGGTGTTTACCGGCCGAATTCACCTCTACGAAGGCACAAGGTGTCTCGCCCCATTTCTCATCGGGCATGGCCACCACAGCAGCCGCTTCAATGCCCTCATGCTTGTAGAGAACATCTTCGACTTCAATAGACGAGATGTTCTCTCCCCCAGAAATGATGATGTCCTTGGACCTGTCTTTGAGTTGTAGATAGCCGTCTGGATGCACTACTGCTAAATCACCCGAATGGAACCAACCACCAGCAAAGGCATCACGGGTTGCATCAGGGTTCTTCAGATAACCCTTCATGACGATATTGCCCTGGAACATCACTTCACCAATTGTCTCACCATCTTCCGGTACAGGCTCAAGGCTATCTGTATCGCGCACACTCAACCCTTCAAGGCTGACATAGCGGACGCCTTGGCGAGCTTTCAGCACGGCCTGTTCAGAAGCTGGTAACTGATCCCACTCACTATGCCAAGCATTCACTACAGCCGGACCGTAGGTTTCTGTCAGTCCATACAAGTGGGTCACTTTAAAACCGGCAACTTGCATGGCCGCCAAGGTCGATTCAGGCGGAGGAGCCGCAGCCGTCATAAAAGAGACATCTTGGCTAAGCTGTCGTTTATCTGCCTCACTAGCAGACAGTAAAGTTGCCATGACAATAGGTGCGCCACATAGGTGGGTGACGTTGTGATCTGCCAAGGCATCCCACATCGTCTTCTGTCTCACCCAGCGCAAACAAACATGCGTCCCTGCGACCACGGATAACGTCCATGGAAAACACCAGCCGTTACAATGAAACATCGGCAACGTCCATAGGTACACCGGATGCTGCGGCATAGCCGCAGTCAATGCGTTGCCTTGTGCCAACAAATAGGCACCACGATGGTGATAGACCACGCCTTTGGGATTGCCGGTTGTGCCCGACGTGTAGTTTAGTGATATCGCATCCCATTCGTCGTTGGGTGTTAACCACTGAAAATCAGTATCACCGCGACTGAGGAACGACTCATATTCTTGTTCACCTAAGAGTTCACCGTCTTGGGCGAACTCTGGATCGTCATAATCGATGACCTTTGGCGTCACTTTCGCCAACTCCAACGCTGGCGCCATGGTGGACGCAAACTCGCGGTCAGTAATCAGCAATTTCGTCTCAGCATGGTCAAGTTGAAAAGCGATTACCGCAGCATCGAGCCGGGTATTCATTGAATGTAAAACAGCACCCGCCATAGGAACCGCATAATGGGCTTCCAACATCGGTGGGGTATTCGCCAACATCACTGAAACAGTATCACCGCGACCCACGCCAGCCTGCTGCAGTGCCGATGCCAAACTGCAACAACGCTGATAAAATTCACCGTAAGTGGTTTTTTGGGAACCATGAACAATGGCCGGATGATCTGGAAACACTTTGGCTGCTCGCTCAAGAAAACCCAGCGGTGTCAGCGGTTGGTAGTTCGCTTCATTCTTATCCAGGCCTGTCAGATACGGATTCGAGCTCATTGTCCTTCCCAGTTTGTTGAATCGTTTGTTCGGTAAAGTTTTTGGTTGCGTACATGAGCACAAATAATCCTACAAAAAGTGTCGCCGTGCCAACCAAGAGCGCAAAATAGTTGAGGTAAGGTCACTTAATTTAGCCTGTTAGCATTACCCGCGTCTGCTGGTAAAGTATCTGGCAGATCCCGCAACAGGTTTATGAATGGGTTACGAATTAACCGCCAAGACGAGCGCCGGAAAACAATTTCAGGACGCAGCTCGTCAGCACATTGCCACCTTTCGGGAACGTGCCCCGGCAGCTGACTCATCAGCAGAAATCGAAGAAAGAAACTTCTCTGACCTACAAAGCTCAGGATTCGCTTCAGCGTTTGTACCGGAAGCCTGCGGCGGCTGGGGACTTGAGTCGGTACACGATTGGATCGCCGGCCTAGCTACTTTGGCACGTGGCGATGGCTCTACCGCCATAGCAATTTGCATGCACTTGTCGGTGAGTCGTGGCATGGCCGCGGCTTACAATCTCGCGATAGCAACCAATAAGGACCCCGCCGGTCCGGCTGCCCCCCTTACTGCAATCGCTGACGGTAAAATGCTTATTTGCGCGACAGCCACCGAACGCGGCACTGACAATCTGCATCCTATGACAGAAGCGGTATTGACTGATGACGGTTATCTGATCAACGGCGCAAAGATGTTCGTGACCATGTCCCCTATCGCTACACATTTGGCCATGAACTTGCGAATGCGCGATGCCGACGGCGACCACCTAGTGACCGTTATGCTGTCGATGAGCACCCAAGGCATTGAGCCCCAGAACGACTGGCAAGCGCTCGGTATGCGGGCAAGCGGTAGTCAGTCGATAAATTTCAACGACGTTCTAGTGCCTAAACAAGCCATTAGACGTTTAGGCACTTGGGGTGAATGGAGTCCCATGCTGCTGGTCAACCGAACCATCGGTAATCTCACCTTGGTCGCAGCTTTTCTAGGCATAGCCGAGCATGCCTACGAACTGGCAATCAATAACGTCAAAGGTCGCAATAGAGTGGGTCAAACAATGACCACTCACGCCGGTATCCAACATGCTGTGGCCGAAATGGATATTGAACTGGCTAAGTGTCGAGCCCTAATGGCTCAAGCAGGCAATCTGACCGACGAATTCATAGCCAAGCATCGCGACAAGCCACCCACAGAGAAAGAAGCCCATGGTCTAATGAAAGACTATCAAGCTGCAAAATGGGTCGTAAATCGGGGCGCGATCGACATAGTTAACCAAGCAATGGACTTGTGCGGGGGCGGCGGGTTTATGACTAGCAATCCGCTTTCACAACTCTACAGAGACGTGCGTGCTGGTCCGTTTATGCAACCATTCGCGGCCACCGAAATGCGCGACTATGTTGGACAGGTTGCCCTAGGTATTTATCCGCAAGGCTAAATGGCATACTCACAACAGGCAAAACACTCACTTTTCTAATACTTTTATTATTTCTTTTATAATTTTTTGGGGAGAATCAAATGCACGTAGGCATGTCAGTCATCTTTCAAAATCCGGGTGAGACCAAACCCGACCGTGACGTTTACGCCGAGGAGCTTGCCTTAGCGAAACAAGCTGAACCTCTAGGTTTTGATTCAATATGGAGTGTAGAACACCACTTCACCGACTACACCATGTGCCCCAACGTCTTCCAGTTTCTCACCTATATGGCAGGCTGTACCGAGAAGATCCAACTCGGCTCCATGGTCGCAGTGCTACCCTGGCATGATCCTCTGAGAGTCGCTGAGCAAGTTGCCATGCTGGATGTGCTTTCGAATGGACGCACCGTACTAGGTATGGGCCGTGGTACTGGCCGCATCGAGTTCGAAGGCTTTCGTGTCGCCATGCCAGAAGCTCGGGCACGATTCGCTGAAACTGCAGATATGTTGTTGAACGGTCTAGAACAGGGGTTTTGCGAATACGACGGAGAATTTGTCAAACAACCACGTGTCGACCTTCGCCCTCGACCCTACAAGTCATTTAAAGGCCGCACCTATGCAGCTGCCATATCTACGGAATCAGCCGATATAATGGCGAAAATGGGTGTCGGCATCCTCATCGTGCCGCAGAAGCCTTGGCCTGTTGTCCAAAAAGAATTGTCACAATATCGTTCTACCTTCTTCGCCGCTACCGGCGAGCAAGCGCCTGCACCTTACTGCGCAGGTTGGGTCTTCATCGACGACTCAGCAGATCGCGCGGAAGAAATGGCTCGGCGCTACATCGGCGCCTACTGGGATTCCGTCATCGATCATTACGAGTTCGACAAGGACCACCTGAAAAACACAGCTGGATACGAGTTTCACGGTGAGATGTATGATCGCTTGAAGGCGCCCGGCGGCATGGAAAAAATGACAGATTTCTATGTTGATCTGCAGATATGGGGCACCCCAGATCAAGTCTTCGATCGTGTTCAGACCATGCGGGAAAACACCCTAGCCGATGGCTTTATGGCAGTCTGCTCCTACGGAGGCATGCCCCATGAAGAAGCCAATCGAAACATGCAGCAGTTCGCCAGGGACGTGATGCCTGAACTCCAAAAACTAGCACCTATTGAAGCACCACTAGAACAAACAGCCTAGGATTCTACCCGCCTTGGGCGGGTAACTCGCCTTGAGCCCGTACCGACTGCTGCAGCTTTCGAATATGGGCGACCAGATCAACAATCTGGGCGTCTTCAAGAGTCGGCCACGGGGGCATAAAAGCTGAGCCGCCGTAGACTGCGGGTCCATTGCGTATTACCAATGCTAGATCAGCATCAGTACCTTTTTGCCAGTCTGCGTCCGCGTCAAACTTGAACACCGCAACCCGAAACGGTCGCGGACGTAGCATACCTTCAGGAATGCCAACGCCATCGCCATCACCTTGAGCGCCATGGCAGGTCTGACACAAAGCGTCATACAATGCTTTGCCTTCGGATCCTGATTCAGACTCAGCTGCCGAGACACTGGCAAGCACGAACAGAACCAACGTGGCTATCGCACGCATCAAGACTCTCCTTCTGCAACTTCGAATGCCAAAACTTCTACTTCGAAATATTCTAAATTGACTAGTCCATGCACGCGGTGGGTCTGGCCATCAGCGACCACCTCGACGGCATATGGGGCTGGATCGGTTACATCACGTTCGTCGCATCGGCGAGGAAAGTCGACTCCGACACGATATTTCCCGGGCCATAAAGTCTCGAAACGAACTTCTTCCACCCGAGCACCTTTAGTTTCACAGCGCACATCACGGCTGAGCACACCACCCATGCGGGTCTCGTGGCGCGCAAAGTAAACCGTATCTAGCAATGGGTCAGTAACGTACAGGTCTAGATCAACATCGCTGTCGAACATTAGGCGCACCACTACCGGAGATGTCTGAGCTAGTTTTTCTCCCGCCAGGGTTTGCGCAAGATGATCAGCTTGCTGATCGATAACTGCGATGTCAGCTTCGGTGGGCAGCGGTTCTGCACACCCAAAGATCATCGACAAACCCAGCCATAGAAAAAAGGTTCTTGTACAACGGAAGGTTCTTGTACAACGGAAGGTCATTGACCGCCTGCGACTTCCCCAGACTTAGTCCCACCCGGAACCAAACGTACGACGCGCGGGACACCGGTCTCAATTTGCCAGGCTGGAATATTCGAGTTACTGGTCCATATACCACCATCTTCATCAAAGTCGATGTCGCGTGTATAGGTGGTTTGGGTGGGTAAGGGGTAGACGGCAAACTCGTGGGTTTGCGTATCAAAACTCAGCAAGGTGTCGCTGTTGGTACCACAAATCCACACGGTGTCGGTTTTTAGATCGACGTTCAGTGCGTAGGGTGTTTCCGTACCCAGTGGCTCAATAGGAATTTCAAAATGTTCGAACTCTTCTGTTTCGGTGTCAAATCGCGCTAACACGTTCGATGAGAAACCGGGAATCCACAAATCACCTTTCGAATCAAACCGCATGCGGCGTGGTGCAGCAAACGGTGTATCAATCATGGTTATTTCAAAAGAGTCAGGATCGATGCGACCGATGCGGTGAGCGTTTAACTGGCTGAACCAAATATCTCCATTCGGTGCGACATCGATGCCATAGGGAACTGGTCCACCCCCTTCCCCACCACCAGCGCTGGCGACTCCGCTAAGATCAACATACTGGCTTAACCACATGAACGCCGGAATCAGCCTTAACATAACCGCTTCGCCAAAAGATCGGGCCGGCACACGGATGTTCTCGTGCTGCCCTGTCTTCGGGTCATACATGCCAACGTGATTTGAGCCAGCCACCGTATACCAAATACGGTTTTTGCCGTCGACACGTAAGGTATGCGGATATATGCCACCAGGTAACGGTTCAATCGTAAACGAATTGTCAGCGGGATCGAACTTTGCAAGTCGATTGCCTACCGCCAATGTGATCCAAATGGCTCCGTCGTGGTCAACTTGCAGTGAATGAGGACCCACATGCATCTCAGAATTTGACGGTAACGCACCGGAACCCATATTACCGCCCAAC
>JBNMMV010000141.1:0-10087 GCA_051270205.1 Limisphaerales bacterium | reverse complement strand
CAGCGCGCTAGCAATGGCATGGGCCAAGTCAGAATCGACGTGGTCCAGCGATAATTCGATGTTGTTTAATCTAAGCATAATCTCTTGTGCGCCTAGGGGTTCATTGCTGCAGCGTAACCGGAAGACCAGCCCCACGGGAAGTTGAAACCACCCAGGGTAACCTCAGCAGTGCCGTATCAACTCCAGGCAGTAAATCTAAACTCAGCGTATGAGGATAGGAATTTCAACGGGGATATTCAACCAGTTGGCTAAGTATCGAAGTGGCGTGGTTTGCCTGCGAGGGGTTTCTTAACAAATCGGCCGTTTAATGGCGGAGGGGCAGGGATTCGAACCCTGGGAGGTTTTACCCTCGCTGGTTTTCAAGACCAGTGCTTTCGACCACTCAGCCACCCCTCCGATGGTGCGGTTGAACGGTGCGCATAATGACGATTTGTACGCAGTATCTCAAGAGCCATATCCCATTGGATGGTTTTTTTGCCAACGCCAGGCATCTTCACACATCCTTCGCAGGTCGTATTCGGCTACCCAACCAAGATCATCCCTGGCTTTGCTTGCATCGGCAAAGGAAATTGCTACGTCTCCAGGACGCCGCTCGACTATTTCGTAAGGTATTTTAACGTCGCTGGCGTCCTCAAAAGCTTTCACCGCATCAAGCACTGAATAGCCATTACCAGTACCCAGATTGTGTACAAATAGGCCTTGGTTACGAAAAAGGTAGTCGAGTGCCTTCAAATGGCCTTTGGCAAGATCGACGACGTGAATGTAGTCGCGAATACCAGTGCCATCAGGCGTTTCATAATCGTCGCCAAATACTCTGAGTTTATCTAGACGACCGACAGCTACCTGACTGATAAACGGCATCAGGTTATTCGGAATGTCATTCGGGTCTTCACCGATCTCGCCACTGGCGTGGGCACCTACGGGATTAAAGTAGCGCAGTAGTGAAACTCGCCACTGTGGGTCCGCCTGACACAGATCCGTCAGCAGCTCTTCGACCATCAGTTTGCTACGCCCGTACGGATTAACCGCACCCGTTTTGGTGCTTTCCACCAAAGGCACTTGATCTGGCACTCCATACACTGTCGCTGAGCTGGAGAAGACCAGAGTTCTACACTGTGCTCGTTGCATCGCGGCTACAAGTTGAACCGTGCCGTTGAAATTATTGTCATAATACTTAAGCGGGTTTTCAGTCGATTCACCTACCGCCTTATGGCCAGCGAAATGTAAGACGCCATCGATATCAAAGCGATCAAACAACTCGTCCAATTCAGTTTCACGGCGCACATCGCCTTCAACAAAAGTCAGTTTTTTTTGTGTGATGTGTTCAACAGCTTCCAAGCTTTTACGACTCGCATTGCTTAAATTATCGAACACGATCACTTCGTATCCCGACTGCAAGAGTTCCACGGTGGTATGGGATCCGATATAGCCCGCGCCGCCAGTTACTAAAATACTCGGTGTGGCCATGGTCTCTTCCTTCTTAATCGATACGCAAAATTTGTTTCCCACCTAAACCCGAAGTAAGCGTTAGTCGATTTGGTAGTAGGACTTATACCACTTAACAAACTCACCGATGCCATGTTCAACGGTTGTTGATGGTCGGTAGTCCATGTCCGCAATCAAATCATCTACGTTTGCAAACGTGTCTGCTACGTCGCCGGGCTGCAAACCCAACATATTCTTCTTAGCTTCAATACCCAGCGCCTGTTCAAGAACATGGATGTAGTGAGACAAATCAACAGGATTGTTACTACCAATGTTATACAAACGATAAGGTGCGCTTGAGGACGCAGGGTCAGGATTAGAAGGATCCCAGTCGACATTCGGTGTGGCGGGTCTATCCAGCGTCCTCACAACCCCCTCGACAATGTCATCGACATAGGTGAAATCTCGAGTGTGGTTGCCATGGTTAAAAACATCAATTGGCTCATCGGCGAGGATATTTTTGGTGAATAGGAACAGCGCCATATCCGGTCGTCCCCAGGGTCCATACACGGTAAAAAACCTTAAGCCTGTGACCGGCGTTCCAAATAGGTGTGCATAGTTATGGGCCATCAGCTCATTGGCTTTTTTGGTCGCCGCGTACAAGCTAACAGGATGATCGACGCCATCATGAACTGAAAAAGGCATGTTGGTATGTGCGCCGTAGACCGAAGAGGTCGAAGCGAAGACAAGATGATCCGTACCAAAGTGACGCACGTTTTCAAGAACGTTCAAAAAACCGGTTACGTTAGCGTCGATGTAAGCGTACGGGTTTTCCAGTGAATAACGAACCCCTGCCTGGGCAGCCAGATGCACGACACGGTCCGGCCGATCTGCCTCGAACACCTTCTGCATGGCAACCCGGTCACTGATATCTACCTTGCGGAAGAGAAAGTTTGGATCCTCGATACGTGCCAATCGCGCTTCTTTTAGGCGGACGTCGTAGTAGTCGTTCAGGTTATCTACGCCTATGACAACGTCGCCTCGATCGAGTAATTTTCTGACTACCGTTGATCCAATAAAGCCAGCCGCACCGGTGACCATTACGCGCAAATTGGTGTTCGACATTACAAACGCTCCGTGACTATTTTCCTATCTAAGACGCCTTTCACATCATAAATAACGTGTCGTTCTTTTGTGTAGGAAACGACATCAAATGCATCGTTGGTGAAATTATCATGAGCAACGGCCAAAATAACGGCGTCATAGCTGTTCGCCTTTGGCTCGCTCACCATGGTGACACCATATTTTTCCTCGGCATCTGTGGCATCCACCAAGGGATCGTAGACATTAATTTCAAGGTGATAGGGTGTTAGTGCATTGAAAACATCAACAACCTTAGTATTTCTAATATCAGGGCAGTTTTCCTTGAAGGCCAGCCCGAGAATCAATACACGAGCGCCCACAGTGTTGATCGCGGCCTGCGCCATGAGTTTGACCACACGATCTGCGATGTGTGAGCCCATTTGGTCGTTAATTCGACGTCCAGAGAGGATTACTTCGGGGTGGTAGCCCATGGCTTGGGCTTTATGCGTAAGATAATACGGATCAACACCAATACAATGTCCGCCAACTAAACCGGGGCGAAAGGGTAGGAAATTCCACTTCGTACCTGCGGCAGTGAGTACCTCATCGGTATCGATGCCTAGGCGCTGAAATACCAAGGCAAGTTCGTTGATCAATGCGATATTTACATCTCTTTGAGTGTTTTCGATGACTTTTGCTGCCTCCGCGACCGCAATACTAGATGCTTTGTGCGTTCCTGCGGTGATAATCCGCCGATACAAATTGTCTACGTAATCTGCGACTTCTGGGGTTGAACCCGATGTCACCTTCATGATTGATGGCAAACGATGCAGTTTATCGCCAGGATTGATCCGTTCAGGGCTATAGCCTGCGAAAAAATCGTGGTTGTAGACCAAACCCGAATGCTCTTCAATCACGGGTATACACACTTCTTCGGTGGCACCTGGATAGACAGTAGACTCATAAATCACAACATCACCCGGCTTGATAACCTCGGCGATAGTACGGCTAGCCGCAATAAGAGGGCGCATGTTCGGGTTTTTGGATTCATCGATCGGCGTAGGCACCGTCACGATGTAGGTGTTGCAATCACTTAAATCACGCGCATCGGAAGAAAAGCTAATCGCTGAGGATCGCGCAAAATCCTCGACCTCCACCTCTAACGTTCGATCAACGGATTGCTCGAGTTCGCTGACACGAACTTTGTCAATATCAAAACCCAAGGTGGGATATTTCGTCCCAAGCTCGATGGCCAAAGGCAGGCCAACGTAACCCAGGCCAATCACCCCGATATGTGGCGCTTTTTCTTCAAAATTCACAGATCGATCCTTTAACTGTGGTACAAATTTAACTGTGGTGCGAATGGCTGTGAAATGCAGTGACAGCGACAATATTTACTAGAAGCGCATTATGCCCGATTAAGAATGAGGCAACTTGCAACTTAGTCACTGATTCTTATGAATATTTGGCATACGGGTCTCACTATTTACATGAAAATACAACGAGCAATGCCATAACCGCATACAATGGTAGGCGTACATAATACGAGCACTGCATGAGCACCATCCAAAAGGCTGCAGCACGCCTGGTAAAGAAGCCAAGCGGATCCGGCAAAAAAGACAACAAAACTGATAATACTGCCGAAGTTGATTCGACGCATGCTCTCCGAGAATTCAATACGTCTGAAACCGAGCCAAATCAAACCTCAGCGTTTCCTGGTGTAAGCAGACCTGCTCACCAGTACAGGGATGAGCTACAAGACCAACAGACAGATCAAACCTCTGTCGATGAAGGTATCTATACAAACTCCTGTGAATTAGATTTTCCGTGGCTGGAAGAAAACGGGTTCCTGGTCCCAAACCACAACAACCACAAGCAGAGTCAAGAATTTAGACGAATAAAACGCCCGCTGCTTGCCAACCTTCGCCGCCAGGACAAAGAATACAAGAATCCGACTAATGTTATTTACGTAACCAGTGCTCTACCGGAGGAAGGTAAGACTTTCGTTTCTTTGAACCTTGCGCTTAGCCTAGCTGGAGAACTTGATCGATCAGTCTTACTGGTCGATGGCGACGCAGCTAAGGGAGATTTGAGCCGGTGGATGGGTATCTACGATGAACATGGTTTAGTGGATATGCTGTCTTCCGGAAAAGATAACGTCGAGGCTTCGACTATCGAAACAAATGTCGACCGCCTGAGTGTAATGCCGTGCGGCAAACGAACTGAGAACCTCGATGAACTCTATGCCAGTGATGTCATGAAAAGCCTGGTGGCTCAACTTGCCAACTCTGTCGAGGACCGAATTGTCGTTATTGATGGTCCACCTTTGATCGCCACAACTGAAGCTGCTGTTTTGGCAACACTTATGGGGCAGACAATCGTTGTGGTAGAGGCCGGTAAGACCCCACAAGCAGCAGTCGAACAGGCCGTCGGGCAATTAGAAGAGTGCCAGTTGGTCAGCATGCTGCTAAACAAAGTCTCAAGTAGCTCTCAAGATGCTTACGGGTACGGCTATGGGTATGGGGCGGAACCCAAACAAACTGCACAGGCGAGCAACTAGATATGTACGAAGAGCATTTCGGTTTAACCAAAAAACCATTTCAGCTGTCGCCTGACGCAAATTTCTTTTTTCCTAGCGCCGAACACTCAAAGGCACTGTCCTTCTTACAATATGGACTCAATCAGAGCGAAGGTTTCATTGTTATTACCGGCAATGTAGGCACCGGCAAGACTACGCTCGTGCAAACACTGCTCAGTGAACTTGATCCCAACGAGTTATCTGTTGCCACCATCGTTACCTCGAATCTTGCGGAAAACGATCTGCTGCAAATGGTCGCGAACAATTTTGGTATTCCGCTACGCGATGCCAGTAAGGCAACCATGCTCAAAGAGCTTGAGCACAATTTTACCGAGCAAGCGCGAAATAACCGACGCATATTACTTATTGTTGATGAGGCGCAGAACTTGCCAGCTGGCTCCGTCGAAGAACTGCGCATGCTTTCTAATTTTCAGCGCGACGGAAAGCCTTTGGTTCAGATTTTTCTGCTAGGCCAACAAGAATTTCGTGCAACGCTGCTCTCAGAGGGCTTTGAACAACTCCGCCAAAGAGTGATTGCCACCTACCACTTAAACCCATTAAGTGAAGAGGAAACCAAGACTTATATTGAACATCGTCTAGTGGTCGCAGGCTGGGACAATAACCCTACCTTTTCAGACGAAGCCCACCAATTAATATATAAATTCTGTGAAGGTGTTCCACGACGTATAAACAATGTTTGCGACAGATTGCTATTGTTTTCATTTTTGGAAGAACTGACCGAAATAGACAGCGCGGTCGTGGAATCTGTTTCCAACGAGATAGGTACTGAATTTTGGGGCGGCGCCAGACTTGCCGAAGCGTCGGAATCGAAACCGCTGGCAGCTGGGGTGTTTGATACACCTGAACCGCCTATCGAAGCCATGGCCCGCTCGATGTTCGACAAGGCAGACATGCAGAAGCGCCTTGCCTCGTTGGAACGAGCAGTGGACAGTTTGGGTCATAACCTAAAACCCGAAATATTGGAAATTCGCGAAGAACTTAGCTTTTTGCGGCTGATGATGGATGACATTTTGCACGAAGTGCGTGAACTTACTCGTTCACCTGCGACACCCAACAAGAAAAACCGCGCCTAGTTAGTGGCTGTCCCGAAAAGATAGCTTTAATGTTTTTGCTATTCGAATCGGCATTTTATCTGGAGTTAAACATTGCGCCAGCCCGGCGCCGCTCTGCGGTGCCCGTTCTCCGAAAAGAAGCCCTAGCGAGGACGCTAGGTCTTCTTTCTGCGTACGGCTTGGGTTTAATGGCGCAATGTTTAACTCCAGATCAATTGCCTTACGCGATCCCATGATCTAAAAAATATCCTTTCGGGACAGATACTAGTTAAAGAAAAGTTTAGGTAGAGTTTTAGTAAGAAGTCAGTGAGAGACTCAGTGGAAATCTCGTGATTTGAAGGGCAACGCTTCTTGGCGCATGGCCTGTAAGACCGCTGTCGCATCTTCGACAAAACCAGCAACCACATGAATGACCGCGCCTTCTCTTTCTACCACGCCTTTTATTTTTAGCAGCTGCCCTTGTAACAGTGCTGCCCGATAGCGATCTAATATCGAAGACCAAACAACCACGTTGATGTTGCCGGTCTCATCTTCCAAAGTTAAAAAAACCACCCCTGTTGCAGTGCCTGGACGTTGTCTACCGGTGACCAGCCCGGCAATTTTAGT
The DNA here is from genome assembly GCA_051270205.1 of Limisphaerales bacterium. GTDB lineage: Bacteria > Pseudomonadota > Gammaproteobacteria > Pseudomonadales > Azotimanducaceae > UBA4421. Next base: position 3,322 of record JBNMMV010000141.1, on the reverse strand, counting down.
CATCTGTCCTTGGCGATATGAGCCAATCTCTTGAGCCGACCTATAACCCGTAAACCCAGCCGTATGCCGTAGTAGCTGCATAGGATGCGGACCCAGTGTTAAACCCGTATAGCGATAGTCATTGATGAGGTCCTGATGTGGAGTGGGTTCCGGCAGTTGCACAGACTTCTCACTACCGGCAAAAAAATGATAAGTGTCTGCTGTTTCCGCGACATGTTGATTAAGTGGCATAGGCCGTTGAATGCCTGCAACTTGCCAGTGAGCCTGATGACGGTGGCCACTAAGATTGGTCAATGCACCAGCGCGCGCCAAGAACTCCATTTTTTGGCTATTTAACCCCGAGCGGCTAGCTAGATCTTCAACGCTCGCAAAAAGATGCTTGGCGCGCGCCTGTTCAATTTGCTGAGCATCTTCTTCTCGCAACCCCTTAACTAACCGCAAACCAAGTCGTAGTGCGGGTCGCTCCTTAATTTCCGTGACCTCAAGCGTGTGGTCCCAACGGCTGGTTAAAACGTTGATATCTCGAACTTCAAGCTGATGTCGTTTGGCATCTTGAATTAGCTGTGACGGAGAGTAAAAACCCATGGGTAAGCTGTTGAGAAGGCCACAATAGAATGCTGCGGGTTCATGACATTTTAACCAGGCAGAGACATAGACTAAAAGGGCAAAACTCGCCGCATGGGATTCTGGAAAGCCATATTCACCAAACCCTTGTATCTGCTTAAACACGCGTTCAGCAAAGGCTTTATCATGACCCCGGGCTTGCATACCGTCGACCAGCTTTTGTTCAAACTGTTCTAGACCACCGCGTTTTTTCCAAGCGGCCATGGCCCGACGTAATTGGTCGGCTTCACCCGCACTAAACCCTGCGGCAACCATTGCCAACTCGATGACTTGCTCCTGAAAAATAGGCACGCCTAAAGTTCGTTCTAGAACTTTTTGCACGGCTTTACTTGGATAGTGAACAGGTTCAAGTCCTTGGCGCCGACGTAGATAGGGGTGAACCATATCTCCTTGGATAGGCCCCGGGCGCACTATGGCCACTTCGATAACTAGATCGTAAAAGTGCTGCGGCTTTAGCCTTGGCAACATGGCCATTTGCGCACGCGATTCGACCTGAAAAACCCCAACACTGTCGCCTTGTTGCAACATTCGATAGGTCGACGAGTCTTCAGGCGGTATGTGCTGTATCTGCAGATCATGCCCTTTATAGTCACGAATCAGATCCAGTGATTTCCGAATAGCTGTCAACATTCCTAACGCTAGAACATCGATTTTGAGTAAACCCAACGCTTCCAAATCGTCCTTGTCCCATTGGATCACTGTTCGGTCTTCCATGGCCGCATTTTCTACGGGCACTAACTGCGCCAAAGATCCTCGAGAAATAACAAACCCACCGACGTGTTGAGACAAATGCCGCGGGAAACCAAGAATCTCATTAACGAAATAGAGAAATTGTTCGGCGACCAAACTTGATGGATCTAACCCTGCAGCGCGCAAACGTTGCGGAATCTCATCTTTCTTATCCCACCAAGCCATGGACTTGGCCAACAAATCAACCACATCTAAACTCAACCCAAGCGCCTTGCCGACATCTCGAATAGCACTACGAGGCCGATAACAAATCAACGTCGCGGCCAAAGCGGCGCGATCACGACCATAACGTTTATAGATATATTGAATAACTTCTTCGCGTCTTTCATGCTCGAAATCTACATCTATATCTGGTGGCTCATTGCGCTCTTTAGAAACAAAGCGTTCAAATAGAAGATGCATGCGAGCGGGGTCAACCTCGGTAACATGCAAGCAATAACAGACTGCCGAGTTTGCAGCCGAGCCTCGACCTTGACATAAAATACCTTGGCTACGTGCAAATTGAACAATATCTTGCACGGTAAGGAAGTAATGTTCGTAGTTAAGCTCGGAAATAAGTATGAGTTCTTTTTCGATGAGCGCTTTAGTGTCAGGCTCAATACTGCTCCTACCGTCTACATCAGGCCACCGTTCGCGTGCGCCGGCATAGGTGAGCTGCCGCAAATACTCGCTGGGGGAAAGGTGCGGTGGAACTAAATCTTCAGGATATTCATAGCGCAACTCATCCATGGAAAAGTGACAACGAGCAGCAATTTTAAGTGACTCTGCCATCATTTCTTTGGGGTATAGACTGGCGAGTTCCGAAATTGGTCGTAATGAGCGCTCTGCATTGCTGAATGCCTTATGTCCCAGTTCATTGACTGTGGTTCTGTGGCGAATGGCGGTGAGTAGGTCTTGTAGCGGCTGCCGCCCAGGTTGATGAGTATGTGCGTCATTCGCTGCAACGATAGGTAGGTTCAAACGTGATGACAGCGTGAGTGCATGAGCGGTTTTATCTAGGTCATGTCCGTCTCTGAATAATTCAAGCGCAACCCACATATCAGCGAACACCTCCTTAAGTTTGCGACCGGTCTCTACTAACGAAGTGATTTCGTCATTTGCCGGCACCCAAAGTGCCAAACAACCTTTCAGCCCCCAACGAAAATCATCTAGGAAGGCGGCATATTCGCCTTTGTTAGCACGGCGGCGCAGCTTGGTGACCAGTCCTGAAATTTGCCCATAAGTTGCCCGATCTACGGCTAGCAAAACAACTTTAGCGACAGTCTCGTCAATTGTGATGTTGAATTCCGCACCCACAATAAGCTTAATCTGGTGTTCCTTTGCTGCCATATGGGCTTTTACCAAACCGGCGTAGGTACATTCATCTGTCAAGGCAATGGCTCGGTAACCTAGCTCACGCGCTCTTTTAACCAATTCTTCTGGGTGCGATGCACCTCGTAAAAAACTGTAGTTACTGATGGTGTGTAACTCTGCAAAACCAGTGTCAGGGTGGGCCGTCATCTATGCCTCAACTGAAGTAACCGTGTAGGTACCAATTGTCTTCGGCATCTACAAAAGCCCAGCACTCAGCACCTCGTTGGTGTCGAGCAATGTAATAGTCGCGGCAGGTAGACCGCTGCCACCAATTACTTTGAATACGCTCAGGGCCCTGTAACAACTCTAATTCAGCTCGTCGAATTGAGTGAGGTCGGTCAAACAGCCAAAGCGGGCGGTTTTGTACAGGTTTTTCTGAAGAAGGCGGCGCGTTAGTGCTACCGCTATATGCACACCAAGCATGCTCAGGCGTATGTTGATCGAGACAAGCAATGCCTGTACATGCGTGATCTCCTAGACGTGCATTTATCTCATCTACCAGGCTATGTACGTCATTGCCCTGTATGTGATTTGCTTGTCGCGTATGCAGCTGAAACAACGGCTGGCTGGCATTACGCCATGCCTTTGATTGCGT
>JBNMMV010000140.1:0-10148 GCA_051270205.1 Limisphaerales bacterium | reverse complement strand
CTGAGCTCAAGCTTGAAACAACCGGTGCGGTAGCGCTGTGTCCGGGCGCTGAATTTGGCGCCGCAAAAAAATGGCCCGCAGAACATTATGCAAGCTTGGCTCGAACGCTACTGAGCCAAGGTAAATCTGTCTGGCTCATGGGGTCACCTAACGACCAAGTAGATTGCTCCGCAATAGCAGAGTTAGCACCAGGCTCCGTCAATTTGGCGGGTCGGACCCAACTGTTAGATGCTATCGATCTTTTATCGGTCTGCGAACAGGTCGTTTGTAACGATTCGGGCCTCATGCACATCGCTTGCGCCCTCGGTGTCCCTACCGTCGGTGTATTCGGTTCAACCTCGCCGGGGTTTACGCCTCCACTTGGTGATAATGCACAAACAGTGCAGTTAGAGCTCGACTGCCGGCCTTGTTTCCAGCGTGAGTGCCCACTGGGTCATCTGAATTGTTTACGACAGTTACAACCTGAGCAGGTCTTGGCAAAATTAGTCCTATGAAACAGCTCCTGCTGGTCAAAATGTCTTCTTTAGGCGATGTGGTACATGCGTTACCCGCGGTCAGCGAAGCTGTGGCTGCTGGATGGCAGGTAGATTGGGTGGTTGAAGAAGCTTTCGCCGATATCGCACGGCTCCATCCCGGAGTGCGCCGCGTTATTCCCATTGCTTGGCGCAGATGGCGCAAACATCTTCTCGATTCGCGTGCCGAGCTCGGCGCTTTTTGGCAAACGTTGCGAGCCAGCCAATACGACTGCGTGCTCGACAGCCAAGGCCTCATAAAGAGTGCTCTGGTCAGTCTTGCCGCCCAAGGTAGAAGGGCAGGTTACGCCCATACCTCGGCAAGAGAACCCTGGGCATCCTTTGTTTACCGCGACGCCTACGCCATTGCCAAACAGCAACACGCCATAACCCGGCAACGCCAATTGTTTGCTAAGGCGCTGGGATATGAGCCAGGTCAAAACGCCATTGAATTTGGTGAACTACCCACCCCTGCAGACCGCAAAGTGTTGCTGCTGCATGGCACAACGTGGGCTTCGAAGCATTGGCCAGAAGCCATGTGGGTGGCGTTGACCGAGCTTGTCATTCAGTCGGGTTATCAACCAGTGGTCACATGGGGTGATGAAGCCGAAAAGAAACGCGCTGAACTTTTAGGCCAAGCGGGCGCCCAAGTGCTTGCTCGCCAGCCATTGGCAAATCTCGCTGAAACGATCAAATCAATGCAGCTGGTCATTACTGTCGACTCTGGACTCGGTCACTTAAGTGCCGCGTTGGGTGTGCCGACGTTAGGACTCTATGGCCCCACCAGCGGTGAGCTTACGGGCTGCGTCGGAGTGCACGCTCAGACCTTACAAGGTGAGGCTGCGTGCGTACCGTGCCTTAAGAAAAACTGTACCTATAAAGGTGTCGACCAAAGGTGGCAAGACGCCAAGGTTGTGCCTGCTTGCTTTGCTAGCCTGTCTCCGCAAAAAGTTTGGGCCGCAGCGCTTGCCCTTGTCGCGTCTAAGTAAGTCCATGCACTTTGCCTTCCCAATATTCAAGTACTTCCCCTACGGAGGTATTCAGCGCGACATGATGAAAGTTGCCCGCGAAATGGTGCGGCGTGGGCACAGGATTACCATATTCACACTCAGGTGGCAGGCGCCTGATCTTGACGAGGCGGGTATTGAAGTCGAGGTGATGCCGGTAGTTGGCTTAACCCGTCACGACCAGTACGACCGCTTCGCCGAAGACGTGAATAAAGCGGTACGGGCTGGTTCCTTCGACCAGGTTATGGGTTTTAACAAAATGGCGGGCCTCGACGTCTATTACGCCGGTGACTCTTGCTACATAGAAAAAGCCAATACTCAACGCAGTGCGTGGTATCGCCTGTTGCCTCGGTACAAAAGTTTTTTTGCTGCCGAAAAGGCGGTGTTCGATGTTCACAGCACTACCGAAATTCTCTGTATATCTGACGTTGAAGTGCCCCGATACCGACATCACTACAGAACAGCAGCAGAGCGGTTCCACACGCTGCCACCGGGTATAGAGCGCGACCGTATTGCGCCGCCGAACCTGGCAGCGGTGCGCCAAGAATTTCGCGACGAATTACAGATCGCGGCTGACGAACTCATGTTGTTGTTTGTTGGCTCAGGCTTTATAAAAAAGGGTTTGGACCGCGCGCTTTTGGCGGTGGCGGCGTTGCCTTTGGAGATTCGGCGCCGCGTAAAAATGTTTGTCATTGGCCGCGACAAAGCGGACGCCTTCGAACGCATGGCCATGCGTCTTGGATTAAAAAACCAAATCACTTTTTACTCGGAAGGTCGCGATGATGTACCGAGTTTCCTTTTCTCGGCAGACGCACTTCTACACCCGGCTTACGACGAGGCCGCTGGCATGGTTATTATCGAGGCGATGCTGGCAGGCTTACCGGCATTGGTCACAAAGGACTGCGGATATGCGAAATACCTTTCGGACTACAACGCTGGCATAGTACTTGCGAATCCGTTTTCTCAAATAGCGCTTAATGAAGCGTTGGTTGAATTGTTAACCTCTAACGAAAGAGAGACCTGGGCAGCCAATGGCCTGCGGGCTGCTGAAAATCCTGCACTCTTTCAGATGGTTGAACAAATGGCTGATAAGCTGGAGGCTTTTGCAAAAGCTCAAAAACCCAAACTAGTATTCTGCCTCTACCGATACTTTCCTTATGGTGGTCTGCAACGAGACTTCATGCGTATCGCACTTGCCTGCCAGCAGGCGGGGTACGACATCGTCGTTTACTGTATCGGTTGGTTTGGCGACATTCCTGCAGGTTTTAAAGTTATTTCAGTGTCTGTACCGGGTGTGGTAAATCATGTTCGCTATCAACAGTTTGCCGACGTAGTTGCGGCTAAAATTCCTTGGCAACGGCCTCAAGCGGTCATCGGTTTCAACAAAATCCCAGGCCTAGATGTGTACTACGCCGCGGACCCTTGTTACGCAAAAAAAGCTCAGACTATGCGCAGCGGGATATACCGTCGAACCCAAAGGTACAAGCATATGTCCCAGTTTGAGCATGCCGTGTTCAATGAACGATCAAACACGCAAGTGATGTTGCTTACCGGGGCGCAGCAAGAAGACTTTGAAGCTTATTATCAGACGCCAAGCCATCGGATGCACCAGCTACCTCCGGGCGTAAGTCGTGACCGACGAAGATCTGACGATTGGCAACAATCGCGTAGCCGAGTGCGCGCAGAGTTTGGTGTAGGTGAGCAAGAATTTCTTTTGCTGTTGGTTGGCAGCGGTTTTATTACCAAGGGCTTAGACAGAGCGCTTATCGCCTTGGCTGCCTTGCCGGAGGAGGTTCGAAGCCGGACGAAGTTTCTAGTCATAGGACAAGACAATCCGAACGCTTTTCTTCGCCAAGCGCGCCAGTTGGGCGTCGCTGAGGCTGTTATTGTTCAATCGGGTCGAGATGACATCGCCGATGTCCTACAAGCCGCCGACCTAATGGTGCATCCTGCCTATATGGAAAGTGGCGGCTTAGTTCTAATTGAAGCCATCATTGCCGGGTTACCGGTCATTGCTACCGAGGTGTGCGGATTTGCCCACTACATTACAGATGCACAGTCTGGCTGTGTCGTTAGTGAGCCCTTTCAACAAGCGGAGCTAAATCAGTTTGTATCTGATGCCCTTGCCGATCCAGAACAGCGTCGTTTGTGGACAGAGTCCGGGGTATCATTTGGGCGAGAGCATGAAGAGTTGTACGACATGCCTCGTCACGCGCTTGAGATCATTGAGGGTGTTGTGAGCCGACGGCAACAAACCACTGAGACAAATACTTAGGTGTACCAGCGACAAGACATTGCTGAAAGTTGGGCGGGACTGGACCCCCTGCAAACAGCCTTCGCCCTCCAAGGTGAGGTATATCGTGATATGCCAGGCCGGCGAACGTTAAAGGTCGCTGTGGGTGGCAAGGACTATTTTGTTAAGTTGCACTATGGGGTAGGTTGGGCCGAAGTCATCAAGAATTGGCTACAGTTCAAGAAACCTGTGGTCGGTGCCGAAAACGAATTCATGGCCTGCAGTCAGTTGGCAGAACTGGGCATTGTCGCACCAGTACCTGCAGCCTACGGAGCATCGGCTGGCAGCATCGCGCAAAGGCAGTCTTTTGTGCTGTGCGATGCATTGGTTGGGTTTACCACACTTGAAGATCTCACAGCCACTTGGCGAGATAACCCCCCCTCACCACAACTGCGCATTAAGTTGCTCTATGCGGTGGCGGACTTCGCCAAGAACTTTCACCATCACGGCTTCATTCACCGAGACTTCTACATCTGTCATCTTTTAGTGAATAATGAAGCCCTGCAGCGGGGCGATGTTCACCTAGCGGTGTTGGACTTACACCGAGCACGTCGCTTTAGCGTCATGCCAGACCGCTGGTTAAAACGCGACTTGTCGGCGCTGCTCTTCTCAACCATGGTTATTCCACTTAACCACAGAGAGTGGCTACGGTTTTTGAGACGCTACTGTGGCCAACCTTTAAGGACAGAGCTCGCAGAGCGGGGTAGTTTTTGGCATCAGGTGGTGACGCGGGCGCGCAAGTTGTACACCAAAGACCAAACTAAAAACCCATGAAGTTTTCTGTGGAAGGCCTGTTGCGCGCAGGGCTCGATTTAACACCCCCCTTTTCTGTTGATCTTTGGATCGACCCAGAGGGGAGTGTTGAAGATCGACCTACGACGCCTTTGTCCTATACGAAGGTTGCGCGTATTTTACCTGGACGGCGTTTAAGTGGCTTTGCGAACTACAAAAACGAGCCTGTTTTCGCCAAACTGTTTTACGGTAAGGGCGCTCGGCGTTATTGGTCACGAGAAATCAAGGGATCAGAGCAAATGCGCCGCGTTGGAACACGAACGCCTGACGTGCTGCACACAGGCGCCACTTCAGATAACCAAGGCTTTGTAGTTCTCTACGAAGCCATTAAGCAGCCTGCTAGTCTGAAAGAAGACGACCTACCCAGCATGTCGTCTGCTGTGGATCAGGTTGCGAAGCTACATGATGGCGGCTTAATGCAAACCGACATTCATCTCGATAATTTTGTTGTGAGTGCCGGTGTTGTGCATTTAGTAGATGCAGACGGCGTGCGCCCAGACACGCTACTGCGTCGCCATTTTAAGAATCTTGCCCTGCTACTGGCGCAACGTGGTCCCTGGTTAGACCGCGATATACCGCAACTTTGGCACAGCTATGTCAGTCAGCGTGGCGAATACGTTGAGAAAATGGGCTCGGCAGAACAAATTCTACAGCTTACCCAACAGGAACGCCGACACAGGGTCAGTAGGTATCTGGCGAAAACCCAGCGAGAATGTACCGAGTTTGTTCAGCACAAGCGCTTTACCCGAGATTTTGTCTGTGACCGTGAACATTGGTTACGTTTGCAGCGGTTCATGGTTTTACCCGAAGTGTACTTGGGTGAAGGCGTGCCATTGAAACTTGGTAACAGCGCTACCGTGGTTCGTTGCGTAATAGGTGGAGAGCCTTACGTTATCAAGCGCTACAACATTAAAAGTTTCGGTCACCGCGTTAGACGTTGGTTTAAGCGGCGTGGCCGCAATGCTTGGAGCAACGGCCATTGGCTGGCGTTTCTGGGCATCGACACCGCGCGACCTTTGGCGCTGCTCGAACGGCGAATTGGGTGGTTTGCGGGGGTGTCCTATGTGGTCATGCCGGATATAGGTGATCGCGATTTAGGCCAGGTGCTGTCCACCGAGCCTGAGTCATTTAGTGAAATAGCAGATCAGGTTGTCGCGCTTCTGCTTAAGCTAAGTGCAGCCAATATTTGCCACGGCGACATGAAAGCTACGAATTTTATTCAACAACAATATACCGACGACGACGGCAGTCATGCGACAAGGATTGTTTTGATAGATGTAGATGCAGTTAGCGAGGGATCGCTCGACAAGGACAAAGCGCGTTTCCTTGCTAATTGGCAGAACGACCCTGAAATGCTTAGCGGCTGGCAACAGAAATTTAGCGAGGCAGGGCTGTGATCTCAAAATGAAGCCGCGGATTTTACAAATCTGCCCCCACGACTCGCCTCCGTTTGGTGACTTGTGCCAAGCATTTACTCAGGCCGCTGAAATGGCAGGTTGTGAATCAACAACTGTAATTCTGGGTCGTCCAACGCAAGCACCACTGCATGAAAACCTATATCTAGACCTAACCAATGTGCGTGGCGCTCGGCGCCAGCTACGTAAGCGATTGAATGGCGATGCGAATTGGGATCTGGTGATTTGCCATCGTTATCAAGCTTATCGCGCCGCCCTCGGTTTGGGTGTAGATCGCCTCAAAATTGTCGTGGTGGCGCATGAATACGGCATGCTTAAAAGCTTAGGTCGTCGTTTATACCGATTGTTTATGGCTTCCAGCGTGCGTTTTGGAGCGGTCTCTCCCAGTGTCAGTCGCGAACTTGCGAAAATTACCGGCTTCGGCCTTGTCTTGCCAAACGTGCTCGACCTCGAGGCCTGCCAGGCAGACCGTTTAGACCGTGGTCAAGCCAGAAATCTTCTGGGTTTGGCGGAACTGGGCTCGACCGAACAAGTAACTACCGTTGGCGTGGTCGGCAGGCTGCACTACAAGAAACGCCCGCAGCTGGCAGTTCAAGCGTTCCAACAATTCCGCCAGACCCATCCGAATGCGCAGTTGGTGTTCGTTGGCTCGGGTGATGTAAAACAAGAAGAGCTACTCAGGCAGGAAGGTGCTCACGTCGTAGGAAATGTTCCCAACGCGCGTGATGCCTTTCGAGCATTCGACGTGCTGTTGCACACGGGCGACGTTGAATCTTTTGGCATGGTCATTCTTGAAGCCATGGCTGCTGGGGTACCGGTTGTAGTGGGTGCAGGCGGTGGTCCTGAATATGTCCTCGGTCCGTTAGGCCATTACGCCAACGAAGACACACCTCAAGCCTATGCCGACGCATTAGACCGCGCCGTAAATGTCGACCTCGACAGCTATCGCACACAGAGTCAGCAACGCGCCGAAGACATGTTCTCTCTCGCCGCGCTCAGCCGCAGCCTTGGAACCCTAGTCGACTTCGTCGAACACCCAGAAACCGACCCCTACATCCCACCTCCCTAAAAAAAGTAAAAAAAGTAAGGAGGGTCAGACCCTCCTTACCGAAAGAGGGTCTGACCCTCCTTGCAAAGACTAGTTAGGTATGGTCAGAGATACAGTGAAGGGGTGTTAGGTGGGCGAGTTTTGAAGCGCTTGTGCAGCCATAAGTATTGCGTTGGGTCTATGCGAATCATGTCTTCTATGAGCCCATTCATGGTCACGGCATCCGCGAGGTCATCATCGGTCGGAAAGTTCTCGATAATCGGGCTAAATTCAAGCAGCCAAGTCTTTGTCTGCGCATTGCGTGATTGCCGCAGCAGTAAAACTGGCGATTGGTTCAGTTTGGCCAGCCGCGAGGTGGCGACAATGGTTGCTGTCTCAACCCCAAAGAACGGTGCAAATACAGAATGGCGGGGGCCGTAGTCTTGATCCGGGGCATACCAAATTACGCGACCACCGCGAAGACATTTAAGTACGCTTCGTGTGTCTTCTCGCTCAATGACGTTGTCAAAATAGCGCTGTCGCCCGTTTAGCTGTAACCATTCCCATACTGGGTTTTTGTTCCATCGGTACATCAGATCGATGGGCCCACATTGGCTTAACACTTCCGAGATCACGTCCATTACCGTGAAATGAGCACCGATTAGCACCACTCCTCGGCCTTGGTCCACGGCATCCCGAAGGTGTTGAATGCCTTTAACCTCTATGCGATGTGCCAGGCTGCGCCTTGGATTCAGCCAGGGAATCATCAGTTCGAGTGCGCCGATGCTGACATTTTTAAAGGTCTGCTTTGCCATCTCGGCAACCTCGGCCTCGCTAAGCTCGGGAAAGCAGGCCGCCAAATTAACATGGGTGACGTGACGACGACTTTTAGCCAATCGGTAAAGTAGTCCGCCAAGTCCGCGACCGAGTGCAAACACCCAGCTCAACGGTAGGCGCGCAATAATCCACGCCACGGCCACGGCCAACCATGTCGGCCACATCAACGGGCTTGCGATATGCGCCTTTGCAACGTGCTTGCCGCGTCGGCGACCTTTGCGCTTTGCGGGTTGAGTTTCTTGAGTTGAGTCTTCAGGCATGGCGCGGATATTAACGGGTCGTGTCGTATACTGTCATGCTAGACTTGCACGTGTGAATCTGTAGGTGAATCTGTAGGTGAAGAGCGTACAAGCTTCAAAGCTTCCTGAACTCAAATCTTTAAGCCAAGTACACGTGTTGGTAGTTGGCGATCTTATGTTAGACCGCTATTGGCTCGGTCCGGCAGAACGCATTTCTCCTGAAGCGCCGGTCCCGGTTTTAAGCGTTGATAACATCGAAGCCTATCCCGGCGGTGCAGCCAATGTGGCGTTGAATCTCGTCAGTCTAGGTGCCCGCTGTACTTTGGTTGGCTTTGTTGGTGACGACGACGATGGCCGAGCATTGGTGACGATTCTTGAATCGGCTGGCGTCGAATGTGACTTCTTAACCGTCGAAGACTGGTCGACCATCGTTAAACTCAGATTAGTCTCCCAGCAACAGCAGCTTATGCGCGCAGATTTTGAGTCGCCCGTGCCTGTTACCGGCACCAGCGAACGCTTAGCCATACTGCAAAACAAAGTCGAAAAGCATCTTCAATATAGCCAGGTCATGATCTTAGAAGACTACGACAAGGGTGTGTTGGAAGATCCACAGGCGTTGATTCATGCCGGTAGAACAGCTGGCGTATCAACTTTGGTTGACCCCAAATACAAGCCGCTGTCGAGTTATGCAGGGGCGAGTGTGATCAAGCCAAATGAAAAAGAATTCAGTCATGCAGTGGGTGCCCAAACAGTAGGTACAAAGGAAATCGGTGCCAGGGCGGACGGTGCCGCCGCACAAGCCTTGTGCGAAGAACTTAATGTTGATGGCTTTGTTGTCACTCGAGGTAGCAACGGCATGGATGTTTGTACTAGTGAAGAAGTGCGACATGTCCCCGCGCGGCCAGTTGACGTTTATGATGTCAGCGGCGCAGGTGATACCACCGCTGCGACGCTTGCAGTAGGTCTCGGTCTTGGTTGGTCGCTGTTAGACGCTGCGCGTGTGGCAAACGTCGCTGCCAGTATCGCCGTTTCAAAATCTGGCATTACTGCGGTTACGGGCCCCGAACTCGCGGCCGCGCTTGCTGGACGAAACGACGGTGGGCTCCTGAGCCGTGAAGACTTGGCGCTAGAAGTGTCTGCGGCCAAATCCAACGGCGAGAAAGTGGTTTTTACCAATGGTTGTTTTGATATTTTGCACGCAGGTCATGTTACCTATTTGGAAGAAGCAGCCGGCTGTGGCGATCGTTTGATTGTTGCCATTAACGATGATGCCAGTGTGACCCAACTCAAGGGTCCTGGACGCCCGATCGTGAACGAAGAGGGCCGCGCACGGGTGCTACTCGGCTTAAGTTGTGTGGATTGGGTTGTGACGTTCGACGAAGAAACTCCAGAAGCGTTACTTAAATTGTTAGAGCCAGATGTACTGGTCAAAGGTGGCGACTACGGTGCTGATGAAGTCGTTGGGGCCGAGCTTGTTGAAGCCTATGGTGGAATGGTACAAGTCTTGTCATTGGTAGAAGATGTGTCTACCAGCAAAATCGTTGAGAAAATCAAAGCCAGCGCCGACTAGACGGCTAACAACCGCACGTTTTGCTCAAGGTGGTCGAGGTTAGTAGTGCCGATCACAATCGATCCAACACCCGACTGTTCCGCAACCCAGGCAAGATCGCTTGCCTGGCCATGTCCGCTGCTCAGTGCTTTCTTAATTAACACGCCTACGCCCGCCTGGGCGGCAGCCTCGATCACGCCTAACTCATCGGTGTAACCCGGATTAAGTGTTGCCATGAGCACGTCAGCACCCTGCTCAATGGCAAGCTCTGCACCCGCGACTGTTTTGTGGGACATGCCAACGGCGCGAATTTTACCCGCCTTCTTCAACGTCAATAACACTTCCAGGGTGCCGTGATTTTGCAGAATATCTAGGTCACTGCCGTCCGAGTGGATAAGCACTATATCTAGGTAATCTGTTTGTAGTCGCTTCAGTGAGCGCTCGACACTCTTCTCACAAGCCTCAGCAGAAAAGTCA
>JBNMMV010000139.1:0-10230 GCA_051270205.1 Limisphaerales bacterium | reverse complement strand
CAGTGGTCGTTGCCAATTTCGCAGATGGTATCCTCCCCACGCGTTTATTGAAGCCATATGCCCTGGTCGAAAAATTTACCGTGGAAGAGTCTGGAGACCGACTGTACTTAGACTCTGCCTCCCATGATAGATATCAGAGCTATGTCGATGTTGTTGAGAACATCCCGCCAGCTAAAGCGGCAGCGTTTATGCGCTTGGTCGACCCTCTGTTAGTCGAGGCGTTGGCGCAGCTGGGAGAGCGACGAAGCCCTCGTCTCTTATTACAGGATGCAGCAGAACGTCTATTTGGTTTGCCAACTCTGCCGAGTGAAATTGAACTGGTGAAGAAAGAAGCAATCTATCAATACGCCAATGAAGACTTGGAAACGCTCCCGGAGTTCGACAAGCAACTGCTTCGGTTTGGGTCAAACAATGTTCAAAGACTGAAAACTTGGGGCATTGAATTTGCGCGCGAATATGGTTTGGACCTAACTGGCATCGAACAGCAATAGTCGGTGAGCGACCCGGAAAATCACAGTTGAGCGAGGACCCTATTTCTGCATCTTGCGCCAAGCATTGCCAACATTACCTTCACTGTTCTCACCGGTGCCTGCTTGCTGGACCCATCGTTGCAGGAATGATTCTTAATTTAGCCGAAAAACCTTGCCCTCGAAAACCGTCGAAACAATCTCGATATCCTTCAGTGCTTCTGCATCCTGCAACGGATTTTCTGCCAACACCGTAAAGTCGGCATATTTCCCCGCCCGAAGACTGCCTGTGTCATTGGCAAAGCCTAAGACGTGAGCTGCGTTGATGGTTATCGCCTGCAATGCTTGCTCTGCGGTCAGACGTTCGGGTGCACCGATGACATCTCCAGCGTGGTTTTTGCGTGTCGCCGCGACCCAGGCGCTGTTAAGTGGTTCTGCCGGTGCCATCGTAAAGTCTGAGTGCAAGGTGGTGTTGATGCCCTGGGCGAAACAAGATCCTATACGTGACATCTGACTGGCCCTTTCCCAGCCAATGCCCTGACATGCGTAAATCTCCGAAAGTTCATGCAAGTAGTAGACGTTGGCAGAGACCTGAGCACCAAGCGCTTTGATTCTTAAGATCTGTTCTGGCGTTGAAAACCCAAAGTGTTCGATGGTGAACTTATGATTGAAACGAGGCTTTTCATCCTGCATTTTCTGCAAAATGTCTAAGGTTAATTCCAAGCCCAGATCGCCAGTGATGTGTACATGTATTTGGTAACCCGCGTGCCAGTAAGCGCGGATTTGATTTTCGAGAATTTCAGGAGGGGTTAACCACTCGCCATGATGGCCATCGATGTAGCCGGGTTCTTGTACCTGGGCCAGTTGACTAAAAAATGCGCCGTCTGAAAAGAGTTTGATGTGTTTGCCAAAGCGTAGGCGATGGCTGTTGCGCTCGGGTAATGAGTCGGTGAGTGCCACCGCTTCCTCAAGCGATTTACCGGTAGACATTCGCATACCGTGAGCCACCAGCCTTGTGCGAAAAGGCACGTCGTCTCCTTCCAACAGGTTTGCTAACGCTGATGCTTCAGATTCGAAGTCGAAAAGCCCTGTTGCCATATCACCGATACTGGTATGGCCACCGTAATGTACCACCTGTTTCAAACGTTCCAGTCCCGCTTTGTATTTATCGTCGGCCAAAATCCATGGGTTCAACGCCTTAATCGCGAAGCCCAATCCGTTCTCGAAGAAATGGCCTTGCTGTAGATCGATTTGTGATCCTGGACGCACATCAGCTTGATCAGCGTGGCTCATCTGCATGGCGCCATCGTTCATATAAAGCTCATGAAACGATCGGTGCCAGACGACAATCGGGCGTTCGCGGTTTGTGGCGTTGATACGCTCGCGTGACATATCACCATGCCAGAGCTGGTGGTAACCCCAGATAAATAGCGGTTCGCCTTCGGGGAGCTCAGCGTGAAGTTCGGCCATTCGCGCGCTGAAGCCGGCTTCGCTGGTGGTGGGCTCTACTGTTCCCCAGGGCAACTTCCAGCGCATGGCTGTAATGAAGTGCATGGGTAGCAGTACTGCTGCCATAGTCGGGTGCAGGTGAGGGTCAATGAAACCAGGACAGATTATTTGATCGGCGAATTGATCATCTACTTGGTGTGGGTGAGCATCCAGCCATGGTGCCATGGAATCGATTGTGCCTACTTCGACAATTCGACCATTGGGTGCCACCAATACTGCCTCGGCGGTGGGCATGGACGGATTCATGGTGATGACTGACTTGGCCGGGAAAAGGGTAAACATGGTGTCTCCAATCGTGCTCTAATTGATGGTTTTACCGGATTGATACGCGTTGAACAAGGGCATCTACTACGGCTATTGGCTCATTGGCGGCGCCTTTTTCGCCCAATTTATAGCCTTAGGTATGTACAGCTACGTGCTGGGTGCGTTCATGATCCCCATGATCGACGAGCTTGGCTGGTCCCGTGCCGATTTTACCCTTACTCGCTCCATTGGCCAATTGGTCATGGCGGTGGTTGGCGTGTTTGTCGGTACTCGGGTCGACCGCTACGGTGGGCGCCCGATAATGTTGATCGGCGCAACCATACTCACCATCTCGCTTGCAGCCCATGCCTGGGTTGAGACGCTATGGGAGTGGTGGTTGCTGAACGGCATTGCTCTAACCATGGGTTGCGCCATGTTAGGTAACCTCGTGGTGAACATCACACTGTCCAAGTGGTTCGTCATCAATCGTGGCAAAGCCGTGGCCTGGGCAGCCATGGGGGTCTCCTTTGGTGGCATCGTCCTCACCCCCTGGGTTACTTGGGTCATCGATGAGCAAGGGTGGCGTACTGCGTGGTTATGGTTGGCAGTCTTTGCCGCCGTTTTTGCCTATCCCGTTGCTCTGATGATGCGTCGGTCGCCGGAACACTACGGTTTGAACCCTGATGGATTGAGTGCAGAGCAACTTGCCCAAGGGCATGGTGAACAAGCCGCCGAGGAAAACCGCAATGCGTTTACGCGTGCCGAGGCGCTTCGTTCTTGGTCGTTTTATGGGTTGGTGACTGCGTTCGGGTTTTTCGCCATTAACATTGTGGTGATGTTGCTCCAAGCCATGCCCTACATGACGGATAACGGCTTCAGTCGTAGCGAAGCAGTCATGGCGATGATCGTGGCATCGGTCCCCGCTATGCTCTCGAAGCCTGTCTGGGGCTATCTCATTGATCGTATGCAGGTGAAGCCGCTGGCCGCGATTTCGGCTTCAGTGACAGGTATTGCGCTGTTTTTGATCATTGCTGCAGTCAATTCTCAGCAACTAATATTGATCTATTTAGCTTTTGGCATTTTGGGCCTCGGCTGGGGTGGCATGATTCCCATGCAGGAAGTTATTTGGGCACGCTTCTTTGGTCGACTGCACATCGGTGCTATTCGCGGCGCTGCCATGCCTTTTGCACTTACCCTAGGTGCCGTTGCACCCTGGGCTGTGTCGTATTATTACGACTTAATGGGCAGCTATGATGGTGCGCTACTGGTAGTCGCCGTGCTCAATGTCATATCAGGTGTGCTTATTTTTATCGTGCCCCGGCCTCAAAAATCGGCCAGAATAGGCGCTTCAAAAGAGAGTGAGAGGGCATAACCATGCAAATTGAAGCCACCGGTGCAGTGGGCGCTGAAGTTACAGGGGTTGATCTTGGCTCATTGTCAGCAGAAGAGTTTGAGCAGCTACAGCAAGCCTACGCAGACCATTCCGTACTGTTCATTCGTGATCAAAACTTAGAACCAAATGAGCACGTTGCGTTTGCCGAGCGTTGGGGCGATATCAACATCAATCGCTTTTTCCAGCCAGTTGACGGCCATCCAAACATCGCGCTCGTTGCCAAAGAGCCGGAGCAAACGTCAAACATTGGCGGTGGTTGGCACACAGATCACTCCTATGACCAGATACCAGCATTAGGATCTCTGCTGTATGCGAAAGAGGTGCCGCCTGTCGGCGGTGATACTTTGTTTGCCAGCACTTGCGCCGCGTATGACAGTTTGTCAGACGGCTTGAAAGAAACACTCGGTGGGCTAAATGCTTGCCACTCATCCCGTCATGCATTCGGCAAAGAATCTGTCCGTGCCGAGCAGACCAAAGAGCTATTCAATAATCCTGAACTTGCGACTCAGGATGCCGTGCATCCAGTCATTGTTACGCACCCGTTGTCAGGCCGAAAATCTCTTTATGTGAATCCTGGATTTACGTTGAGTTTTGAAGGCTGGACGGCAGAAGAGTCGCAACCATTACTTGAGTATCTATATCGACATGTTGGTATGCCGCAACACTCTTATCGACTGCAGTGGCGCAAGGGCACATTGGCCTTCTGGGATAACCGGGCCACCTGGCATTGGGCGGTAAATGACTATCACGGCCATCGACGGCTGATGCACCGCATTACCGTAGAAGGGGTGGCGTTGGGCGCATGAACCACGAGCTGCCGGGTGGGTTCGTTAAAGATATCATCGGATATTGTGACCCGCTTTCAGTTCTACCCGGAGAAATCGTAGGTTTTAAGTTGGGTGCCTGGGGTGAGGCAGTTGGCCAGCAACCTGAGGCATCCATTGTCCGAATCACCAGTGGCGATACCCGGCCTCACGGTACAGGACTGATCGAATCTGAGGTTTGCAGGGTGCAAGCCCCGGCGCTCATTCATCAGCCCCTTGTCCCCGGATCCTATGGCCGCGTCGACGAATTTGCCGCATCGAATGTGGGTGAGGTGTCTCTAAAGTTCTATCCAACCCGACTTGACGATAATCAACAGAGCTTGCTCAGTTGGGGTGCCTTTTCGATTTCTATCACGGCGCATGGACTCTTCTGTCGAGGCACTGACGATGAACTGCTGCTGCCTACGCCTATCGCCACACATCGGTGGTATTCGTTGACGTTGACCCTTGGAGAAGCAGCTTCAGGGCCGCAGTGCCAAATTCGCCTTGAACAGACGCCAATGGGTGTGTCCGAAGAAACTCGGCTGGCTACGGAGTCCGGTGGCACGCTAGGTATGCCAGACTCGGCTGATCTGTATTTTGCCTGTCTGCATCCGGGTATGCAGCATTTTAATGGCCGCTTAGAAGCCCCCAGGTTTGTCGACAACCAAGGCCAGGTACTGGCGGCTTGGGATTTTTCCGCGCAAATGAATAGCCAGACATTTTGTGATCAATCCAGTGGCGCACAGCACGGCGAGTTATACCAAACGCCCACCCGTGCGGTGAAGGGCAGTGGCTGGACAGGTGCGTATCAACGCTTTCAAGATCAGCCCAGTCACTATGCGGCGATCCATTTTCATGAAGACGATCTCACCGATGCGCAATGGCAAGACAGCATCTCCTGGCAGGTGCCCGACGAACTAGCGAGCGGTATGTACGCGCTCAAAGTCAAAAGTGGCGCATCAGAAGATTATGTGATGTTTTTTGTTCGTGCGGCACCTGGTCAGAGAAAGGCGCTGGCGTTTCTTGTGCCGACGGCCACTTATTTAGCCTATGCCAACCAGCGTATGGCGTTCGTGGCTGGCCCGTTTGGGGATCCGAAAATAAACTACGCCAATGCTGCATTTTCATATGCGCATGAAGATCTGGGCTATTCCATGTATGAGTACCACCGCGATCGCAGTGGCGTACATTACTCATCGCGGCTCCGCCCAATTGCCAATTTGAAACCTGACAATGCCACTTGGGCATTCAATGCAGACACGCACATTACTGCCTGGTTGGAGGCCATTGAAGAAGATTTCGATGTGGTCACGGATGAAGACTTGCATCGAGATGGCGCCGAGGCGCTAGAAGGTTATCGCACAGTCATGACGGGTACGCATCCAGAGTACTACTCCACGCAGATGCGTGAAGGATTAGAAACATGGCTCGGCTCAGGTGGTCGCCTCATGTACATGGGCGGCAACGGCTTTTACTGGCGAGTGGCGTTTGATGCGAATAATCCGGCAGTAATGGAGGTTCGACGTGCTGAAGATGGCACCCGAGCGTGGATAGCGGAACCCGGCGAGTACTACCATCAGTTTGGTGGCGAATATGGTGGCCTTTGGCGACGGCAGGGTAAACCCCCGAATCAATTGGTCGGTATTGGTTTTGCAGCGCAAGGGTTTGATGGTGGTACCCACTACAAATTGCAACCCGGCGCGCTGGATAGGCGGGCTGAGTTCATTATGACCAATGTCGTCAACGCCGATGTCGTTGGTAACTATGGTAACCAGGGCGGTGGTGCCGCTGGAGAAGAAATTGACCGCTGGGATGAAGAGCTGGGCTCTCCTCGGCACGCAATCATCGTCGCCACATCAGAAAATCATCGTCCCGGAATGCTACGTGTGAAGGAAGAGTTTCATATGATGGAAGCAATCGGACCTGACCCTAAGGTGCGCGCCGATATGGTGTTCTTTGAAGTGCCTGGTGGAGGGGCTGTGTTCAGTACGGGTTCTATCTCATATGCGGGGTCTTTAGCCCACAACGGCGGTGACAATGACATTGCTCAGATTACCCGCAATGTGTTGCGGCGATTCTTAGATCCTCAAGCGTTTACAATGCCAGTCGAGGCCGATACGACTATGAGGCGAGGCACATGAGTGATCCTTACCAACGAATTCAAGTCGATCCGCTAACCCCAAAATTGGGCGCCGAAATATCAGGTGCAAACCTAGCCGATCTTGACGATGAGGCAATCGCAGACATACGCCGAGCATTTCGAGAACACTTGGTGTTGGTTTTTCGCGACCAACACATGACCAGAGAACAACAGAAAAGTTTTGGCCGGCTGTTCGGCGAGTTACAACTGCATCCGGCAAAAACTAATTTAGGAACGCCCGGAGATCCTGAGATATTTGATATTAAGATCACCGCCAAAACAAAAGTTGCCAACGGTGAGGCGTGGCATACAGATCTTTCTTGTGAGCCGATACCACCGAAGGCCTCTGCGCTTTACATCACTGAGGTGCCGGCGTCTGGCGGGGGCGATACTATGTTTGCCAACATGCAGGAAGCGTACGCCACGCTTTCGCCCGATGTGCAAAAGCTGTTGCTGGGGCTAACTGCATTTCACGATGGTGTCAAAGATCTGCGAGCCTATGGTTATCAACTAAAGCCTGGCCAAACCTATCCTTGCGCTTCACACCCGGTTGTTACTCGGCATCCAGAAACCGACAGACCAGTCTTGTTTGTGAACGAACCGTTTACAGAAAAAATCAACGAGCTGAGTAGGGCTGAGAGTGATGCGGTGCTGAATATGTTGTATCGGCACATTGAGACCAATACACGATTTCATTGTCGAGTGCGCTGGCAGAAAAACACCGTGGTGATGTGGGACAACCGAGGTGTTCATCATCATGCCGTTTGGGACTACTACCCAGAAAGCCGTAGCGGTGAGCGAGTCACGATCAAGTCAGAGTCAGCACCGGCCGCCTTCGCTAGTTAGTGCCTGTTCCGAAAAGAACCTATTTCGGATAAGGAGCCGCCAAGAAGCCAATAACTAGTTCTTGTCCAAAAAGTCACAGTGCCCGCCTCGACACGCTGGTAACTGATGGGAACGACCCACTAGAAGTGCTCGCAGGCCAAGCGTTGGCGGAGCTAGCCTGCGGAACTCGACCAGCCTTTTTGCGCACAAAACGCGCAAAAAAGCTGGCACTCAGACAGTCCTCGGCTTCCCCTTCGGGGTCGCTCCGCCAACGCTTGGCCTTAACGCTCGAACACCTCTAGTGGGTCGTTCCCATCAGTTACCAGCTTGAGTGGTCCAGTTCTGCGCATTTTGGACTAGAACTAACTAGTACCTGTCCCGAAAGGGCATTTTTTGAACATGGGATCGCCTAAGGCATTTGATCTGGAATTAAACATAGCGCTACTTAACCTAATGCCGGGTACCCGCGCTAACGCGGGTGCAGGAAAAAGACCTGGCGCTCCGCCGGGGCTTGTTTTCGAAGTACGGGCACCGCGGAGCGGCGCAAGGTTGGGCGCAATGTTTAATTCCAGATTAAATGCCGTATCGAATAGCAAATACCAAAATCTACCACTTCGGGACAGGCACTAACTAGCGTCCGGCTTGCGATTCCAATAGGCGCGCGCCTCGCATGATGTTGCCTATTGCATAGTTACCTTCGTGGCATGCGTATTCGTACACTTTGCCTGTGCTTTTTTTCCAAGCGTATTCGCCTGACCAATCTGCTGTCCACACCACGGGGTCGCTTACCGTGAATGAGTAGTTCAAATCACCTTCTGGTGTTTTACTGAACCGCTCCAATACCCTTAAATTCTCGCTTGCGCCAGACAGCGGCGGCGTCGGACCAAAGTTAGTGGTCTCCACCACTAGCGTCTCACCTTCGAACCATCCGATTGAGTCGCCCAGCCAAAACTTCACATCCGTTGGCGGGTGGGCACTGTTGAGCCTTACTACTCGCGCGTCATGGTTCATTTCTGTGAGAATCATGACGCGGTCTTCGGTCTGAATCAGTCGCTTATAGTTGTTGTAAATATTAGGCAGCATCGGCGGACCTGCAGTTGAACGCGAGCCAATAATGCAACGCTCGGCCAGTGGCCTTTGTTCAATGTGGTCGTAAGGACCATCTGGATTACCGTCTTCCAACCACCAAGCACTGCTGGCATCTTTGCTTGTCGTTGGGTCTGGGTTACGCCAAACAATGGTCCAGGCGTCAAATAGGCTTTGCATACGGTCGTTTCCGAATGCTGTCATCGCCGGTCTGCGGCCATTGCTTGGCGTGGTAATAATTGAAGTTCTGAATTTACCGTCAATTTCAGTGGCACCTTCGCCTGGATTGATCCAAAACAAATTATAGCCTCCAGGCGATTTAGCCTTGGGTGGGGCGGCGCGATTAGGGTCACTATTTTGGGCATCGCGTGCTTTGGCCGCCAGAAACCCGGCGCTCATTTTTCCGGCGGTAGCCTCATCGATGTGTAAGTTATCGCCGAATGCCTCGGGTCTCTCTAACGGTGTGAGCGTACCGACATCGTAGGTGCCTGAAAGCTGTGGGGCTGCAAAAGTCGGCGCGCTTAGTGCAATGCTGAACGCAATAGAGGGGGTAAGCCAAAGCCAGGTTTTCATGATTTAAGAGCCTCTAAGTTTTCGTATAAAGCCAAAGCTTCAGGGTTCGCGAGTGCAGTTGTATTCTTGACTGGTTCGTTGTGGATGACACTACGTACAGCAAGCTCAGCGATTTTACCGCTCATAGTGCGTGGAATGTCATCGACTTGCAAAATAATAGCAGGTGTATGCCGTGGTGACGCGAAATTGCGAATACGAAGTTTGATAGCACCCGTCAGCGCGTCGTCTAGAGTTACGCCAGTTTTCAGCGCAACGAATAACACCACCCGCACATCGTCTTGCCAGTTTTGGCCGACACACACTGCGTCGCTGACTTGGTCGAAGAATTCGACTTGGCGATATATTTCTGCGGTGCCAATGCGAACACCACCGGGATTTAGGATTGCGTCACTGCGACCGTGAATTATGTAGCCGCCGTTAGCGGTTTGCTCAGCATAATCACCGTGCAGCCAAATATTGGCGTGGCGGCTGAAGTAGGCGTCGCGGTATTTGGTGTTTTGTGGGTCGTCCCAAAAGCCAATGGGTGCCGAAGGAAACGGGAGGGTGCAAACCAACTCACCTTTCTCACCAACAATAGCCTCGCCTTCATCATTCCAGATTTCCACCGCCATACCCAATCCCGGACTCTGCAATTCACCTTCGTAGACAGGCAAGTTGGGGTTACCCAACATAAAACAAGAGACAATGTCGGTGCCGCCAGACATAGAGACCAGATGGCAGTCTGTCTTAATGTCTCTATAAACGTATTCGAAGCCTTCTTGAGTGAGTGGGCTGCCGGTGCTAATGAGCATGCGCATAGTTTGCAAATCATGGCTGTCTTTTGGTTTGACGCCTTGTTTTTGGATATTGCTCAGGAATTTGGCCGATATGCCAAAGACTGTGACGTTTTCCTGTTGGCAAATATCGAACATCGTGGAGGGCGTAGGATGAGTAGGTGCGCCGTCAAACAGGACAATGGTGCAGCGCGTTGCAAGCGCGGATATTAACCAGTTCCACATCATCCAACCACAGGTGGTAAAGAAAAAGAGTGTGTCTTCAGGTCGCAAATCCACATGCATTTGGTGCTCTTTACGATGCTGGATGAGCGTCCCCCCCTGGCCGTGGACAATACACTTTGGCTTGCCGGTAGTGCCGCTAGAGTAGAGGATATACAGGGGATGATCGAAAGGTAGTTGGGTGAAAGCAATC
>JBNMMV010000138.1:0-10279 GCA_051270205.1 Limisphaerales bacterium | reverse complement strand
GGGTTCAAAAGGTGCTCACGGTCCTGTTGCCACGCAGCACTTTATGATTCTTCCGGACGGACGCAGAATTGCCTACCGAACTTACGGCAACCCCATGGGTCGTCCGGTGCTCTATTTGCATGAGAGCATTGGTTCAAGCCGCTTGTTACCCGATACCCAACAACTGTGTGAGCAGCATAATCTTTATCTGGTAGCACCAGAGCGGCCAGGATGCGGGCACTCTGACCCAAACCCAGAATTTGTAGTCGAGTCTGTGTGTAATGACTTGGTATTCTTGCTTGACCACCTACGAATACAGAACTGTCAAATATTGGGTTTTCTAACTGGAGGCAGCTACGCCATGAAAATGGCAGATTTGCACCCGGATCGCGTCAGTCACTTGATGTTGGTAGCGTCGAGAACGTTGGAACCTATGTCAGGAAGGTTTCAACTACTCGCGACCGTCCGTCACAAAATGGTAAACCAGCCTTGGGTGTTATCTACGTTTTTTAACATACTGCGCAATCGAGCCTCGAAGGAGATGTTTGGCAAGCTGCTCATGAGTATTTATGGCTCCGTCGCCCACGATCGTCAGTTGCTCGAGAATCGACCTGAAATATTCCAGCACATGGTCGAATACACGCTTGAAAGTTTGAGTGTCAGCACCGCCGGTGTAATCAATGAGCTGGAGTGTTTCAACACCTCCGAGGTCGACACGCTCTCGAACCTTGCAGCGCCTATTACGGTTTGGCACGGAACCGACGATGCGTTGGCTTCTTTGGCTGATTTACAAAAGTTTCTAGGCAGTAGGATTGATCGACTGAGAACTTTTGAGGGAGGGTCGCTAATTCTGTTGGAGTACTGGCCAGAACTGCTTGGTGAGCTTGCGAAAAATGCCGACGACCTCTGGCCGGTTCCTTGAACAGCGGTACGACGGCTAACGAGCGTTACTTCGTCCTTGATCTGGCCTATCCATAGACATAGCTCGAGTAGCCAACCTAACAAGTCTGTCACATACACGCCTGATGCAAATGCACTAGGTACTGGTTATTCCTGGGTCTCTTCCATCTCATACCTGTAGCCAATCACTTAGTCGTCGTCTGGCTCTAGTGAGCGTTGTAGGCTGAAATTTCGTTCGCTACAGCCCATGAAACCGGGTCAATTTCTTCTACAAATCTTGCAAGATTATCGGTTGAATTGACCTGTTTTACGTTTAGTACTTTGCTTATTGTTTGATAACAAACGGAACGCAGATTAACAAAATGCCAACGCCAACGAGAGCCAAAGTGCCGCTGACAAAATAAGGAAATACCATGAGCGCTAAGCCACTCAGAAATACCACAGTGTTCTTTTGCTTTCTGCCATAGATAACATAGCCTAGGCCAATAGAGCCAAAGATTAGTCCCCATAACAGCCAGGTTTCACTCATGGAATTTGTCCAGATGGAACATTGACGTAGGTTAGTGAATTGGGATCACAGTTTATGAAATGAGGCATTGGATCGGTGGCGAACTTTACCGCCGGACGCCCGCTAGTTTTTGGCTTAAGCACTTGGAAGCGCTTTTCCTAAAATCGAGTCTGGCGGACTATCCTTGACCACATACCAACCCTGTTTTTCATACAGGTCCGAGATTTCGGTGCTTACGAAGAGCTGTTTTATACCCATCTGGACTGCCTCCAGCTCGGCCTCGTCAATGCGAGCCCGCCTGCCAAAGTGTCTAGATCGGCGCTGGAAACAGTAATCATAAAACATCAATTGATATTCTTTGTAGTGGATACTAACGTCTGGTTCTTGAATGTCTAAGGAATGATCAATGAGAATCGTGAAAATCATCGCCACTGTTTTAGGCTTGGCTTTAGTTGTCGTTGTCATCGTGGCGCCTATAGGTCCAGTGCGGATGTGCGGCTAGCTGATTCGCTCTACGCGCTTAACGCAACACCTGTGACTGAGGGCAAAGAAGCAGTGCTCGCAGCTTGGATGGCGAAGTATCGCAGTGACTATCCTGAAATTATTGAAGGTTTTCCAAAGACAGCTGAGGCGCAGGAGACTGCAGTTGTCTTCAAACTCTCTCGTCGAGGCTGATTTATCGTATGCACTTGAGTTAGCAGAAACAAAGAACCCGCAGTTCAATGCTGCGTCTGGATTCGCCTTTGGGTGAAGGGTGCGCAAACGAGGCGTGAGGGCATGTGTTGCCAATAACACCCTCTGAGTCGTAGGACTTAATTATCAGCACGTCTTCGGGTGTCATGCCTGGGTAGTAGTACCACTGTTGCCGATCCGAAGTGCTAACGCTGTAGGTTTCGATACCGATGTCATGCCAGCTATAATTCTTAGCCCCATATCCCGATATCACGACTTCTTGTAGATCGTCTGCTTGCACCGTGCGTGCATCGCATACGGCCAGAGGCTGATCATCAACCGAATCACTCAGTGGACGCCAAAAATTTAGTGCGTAAACGCGAGTTGCACCGACTGGGGTGCGTTTGCCATGTACATTCAGGTACTTATCCCAAGTTGAGTTGTCTGTGTAGTCCATGTGCACGCTATTTATGTAGCCACCACCTGCTTGAATACCGCTCTTTTGCAATGTGCTGTCAGTGCCTCCTCCAGAGAATTGATGACCAGGTTCTCGAATAATATGGTCGAACGTGAACGTTGTGTGCGCGCCCGTAAGTTCTTCGGCTAGCGACCTGCACTCCGTGTAGTAAGTTTGCATGACGTCGGCGCAGTCGTAAAAGTCGGTCACCTTTGACGGTTGTCGACAAAGCGTGAAGCCGCTTGATTCGAGACCAAGGTCTGATGCGCCACGGGCGTCTTTAACGCTTATGTCAATTGTTTGCCTGGTATCTGGCCCAGCCATGGGCGTGCGTAAATCTACATATTGTGTGGGTCCGCCTGTGAACGCATGGTCGATGAAGTTGAAACTGGCGGTAACGTGGTTTGTCATGAATTTTCCAGTAGGTTAGGCAATTCTGCCCAACCCGCTGCATGTGTGGTGTAGAAACGACTCTTAGCCTGAACGTATTTGAACAACCAACGGTTGTCCTTAAAGACGAGCTGATCTTCGTACTGTGCCGCCAGCCATACCGCCTGATTAGTCTTGCCCAGCGTTGCGGTTTGGAGTAAGTACCAGCGAGCGCGTGCAGTGGTTGCATCGTCGCTCACTTCAACCGCGGAGTTGGTGATATGGTGGACTGCGAAAGACATTGTCTTTGGCATGTTGCTGAAGAATTTGTGTAACGCATCGCGCCCCTTGAAAACGCCTAGCTCACCACCGTCCCATGCACCATCTGAGGTAAAAAGGTCTGTTAGTTGGTCTGCCGGGTAGCCTGCATCACACAGCTCACAATAGTCGGCTTTGAGAATCCGGATCTTTTCGGCTGCTTCGACCCGCCGTAGGCGTAATTCGATATTCATGGGGTGAATATAGCTGCGTCTCAACTCGAATTCTACTGAACAGCCTAGAGACTTAGGACCAATAGGAACGAAGCCAGCAGTTCAGTACTAGGCATGTTCGCCTACTGTGCCTTGTTTGCCACCGTGGCTTGTTCTTCTTTTACTTTCAAAAGCATGATCGCCCCAATAATCATCAGCAGCGCGAGGGAGGCAAAGCCGATACGTTGAGAATCGAAGAAATCTGTCATTGTCGCTACTAACAAAGGTGCCAAAAAGGCCGTGACAGTGGAGGAGAGCGCAAACAAACCAAAGAACTGTGTTGCCATTTCAGGTGGTGATATCTTTGCCATAAGCGTTCTAGATGCGGACAACCCGGTGACGAAGAACATCGCGAAGACTTGATTTGTTCCGAAGTAAAAAAGCTCAGGCAGAGAGCTAAAATAGGGGAAAGACCATACAGGTTCTGAACCTACTTCAAAAACATAGAGGATGGTATCGGGCTGCACAGATACCAGCGTAAGGAGCACCACGGAGCTGGTGCCTATTGCAATCTGTAAGGCCCGAATTGAGCCGAGCTTATCATCAAGTCTGCCGCCGACATACGCACCGATCATGGCAGAGCCACTACTGCAAAGACCGAAGATAAGCAGTGTCGTCGTATCCCATCCGAACGTTCCGGATGCATAGATGCCGCCGAACGTTAGAACGCCGACCATGCCATCGATAAAAAACATGCGAGCCAGCAAATAGCGCGCAATGTTGGCGTAGTGACGGACGTGTTTAATGGTTTGGATGACATCCGCTACACCTGCTTTCGCCACCTGCCACAGGGGAAGGGGAGAAGCTTTGCCGTCAGGCGTAAATAATAGAACCGGCAGCGTCATCAACAACATCCAGAAACCTGCAAGAGGGCCGACTATGCGATTGTGTTCGTGCAGTGATTGGTCGAGACCAAACAAGGGCGCATCGGGTAAAAAGTCCCAGGGTTGTGTGCCGGGCATGGAGAATGCAAAGAGCACGAACAACATCAACAGCAGACCTCCGACGTTGCCTAGAGAAAAGGCCAGTCCTGATATTAGGCCGACACGGTTGACTGGCGCGATCGAGGGTAGCATCGCGTTGTGGAACACTTCCGAAATTGTGAAGCAGATTTTAATGGCAAACAGAATTGCAATGGTGACGCTAAGGCTTAAGCCTCGATTATTGGGTTCAACAAACCACAAACAGAAGGCGCCGACACTCATCAGTATCACTGACCCGACCACCCAAGGCTTGCGGCGACCGTCTTTGTCAGCAATTGCGCCAAGAAAAGGGGCCGTAAAGGCGAGTAAAAATCCTGCAGCGGCGGTGATGTACCCAATAAGGGCCTGACCTTGTATGGGGTCACCGACAACTGTGCTGCTGAAATATGGGTAGAAGATGTAGATGATCACGAGTATGTAGTAGGGGTCGCGCGCACCTTGACCAAACGTCCAGCTGAGATATCCCAAGGGGGTCGCGGCAGGTGTACCGGCCAATGATAAGGTGTTTGTGTTCAACTATTTCTTCCTCAACTGCTTACAGGTGGAACTACTTTCAAGTAAATGAGTGTGATTGCGATTAGAAACGGGATGATTCCAACTCTACGTCGGCTTCCTGCCAGGCTTGTGTAAACTTTTCGGTAAACAACTGAGCGCCTGGTTCGTTACCTTGAGCTTTTAGAGATTGAGATAAGCCAAAGAGACTAAAGCCGTTGCCGGGGCTTTTCTTTAGATCTTCCCAATACACCACTTCCGCCTCCGCCGCATAGCCTGCTTCAAGTAACACGGCCCCTAACACGTGACGGGTTGGGAAGTACCAGTCGGGTGGTTCGTTGTAGAGGAGCGAATCTTCGATGCGCGCGGCGCGGCTTAAGGTGGCGATTGCCCGGTCGAAATCCCCGGCGTTGGATGCCATATCGCCTTTCAACACCAGGCTTGCGATGGTCAGCAGTTTAGGGGCGGTGCCAAAGCCAATAAAGTACTCGTCCGGCATTTTCTCGATAAGGCTTTCTAATTGTTTAAGCTCGCGTTGTGCCTTTTGTTTTTTACCGGTATTGCTGAATGCCATACCGCGCGCGTAGCGCCAAACGCCTTGCATGAATTGATTGTTCGCCGCAGGTCTAGGCTCGTCCAAAGCCTGCTGCCACAAACCGAATCTAACCATTACATATAGCGGTTGTGACAGAAAGGTCTCAAACGCCGCGAACGCGTTACCTTCCATATCGACGGGAATCTTGCTTTGTACTTCCCTGGCCCCCGCCATGGCTTCTACGCTGCGGCCTTGAAACATCGCAGCCCAAACCAAGAAGTGTAGATTGTGCGGGTAGTAGTTAAGTGGATAAATACCTTGGGCGTTGCATTGCGCTATGTATTGGGAATCAGCGTTGGATGCCGCGCGGTTGACGCGATAGGCATCTGCATAACGCCCTACCCGCATATAAATATGCGAAGGCATGTGTACCATATGACCAGCGCCGGGCATTAATGGCGCAAGTGCATCTGCACTGCTCTCGCCAAGCTTTGGATGCACAGCTTCAACAGCGTGTATGTGGTAGTGCAATGCGCCTGGATGACTAGGCTGTCGCTCGATTACAGAGCTAAGGGCATTGATGATTGCCGGTGTGTTAGCCCGTGGCGCGCCATCTTTCTGCCAATAATTCCACGGCGACAGGTTCATTAATGAAGCAGCGTAAAGGGTGGCAGCATCAGGATCGTCTGGGTGGTTGGCTGTGAGTTGCGCCATTTTCTTTGCGTACGCGGCATCGAGCGCCGAGCGGTTGTTGGGGGCTACCGGTGCGTAGCGGGCTGCCAGTGCGCCAATGTATTCGCGCTCGCGATCAGTTACGTTGTCGACCAGCGACAACGCATGCTGTGCGGCTTCGAATGCTTGTTCGCCCACAGCTTGTTGCATGGGCAAATTTAGATTGGGTCCTAACACCAGCGCCCAACCCCAATAGGCCATAGCGTTATTGGGGTCTAACCTTACAGCTTCTTTAAAGCTGCGTAGCGCTTCAGAGTGATTAAACGCATAGGTAAGGCGTAAGCCCTGATTGAAGAAAAATTGAGACTCGGGGTTGCTGGTCGTAACATCAAAACCATATTCTCCCAAACCTTCAAGGCGGGGAGCTATGGCGGTGGTAGCGGAACTTGGGTCTGCCTCGATTGCGCGAGGATCGTGGATCATGCCACTCGCTAGCGGTGAGAGAAGTAAAATACTCAATATGAGCAGTAGGTGTTGTTTTAGATAACTCAACATAGACCTGTTCCCCTAGGTTATTTTGATCGCTCTGCACTCAGTGTCATGTAGTTTTGGATGAGTGTCTAGCCAGTATCAATTCTTTAGTCTTCGATGGCGCCGTAAATTATGTTCTTGAGCTGGCCTCGAAAATTGAATGTGTCTGATGGCATGAGCTGGGTCATGAAGATTGTCACTAGATCCTCGACAGGGTCGACCCAGAAAATGGTCGAAGCCGCACCGCCCCAATAGTAGTCGCCAGCGCCGATTGCACCACTTGATACTTCAGACAAACTGGTCGCAAAGCCAAGACCGAAGCCCACACCTTCGTAGGCGGTCTCAGAAAAAGCGCCAACCGCCATGCTGGCTAGATCTGCGTCGTCCGCCAAATGATTTTGATGCATCATGCGCAATGTTCTAGAACCGATGATACGTGCACCGTTCAACTCGCCACCTCGTCGTAGCATTTCGCAAAAATTGAAGTAGTCGGCTGTTGTGCTGGTAAGACCGCCACCTCCAGAGAAAAACGAAGGCTTGTTCAAATAGCTGCTGTTTGTCGGGTCGTCGAGTAGTTTCAGTCGCTTGTCAGAGCCACGTTCATAGTTGGCGCAAAATCGGTCTGTGGCCGGTGGCTCAACATGGAATCCTGTATCTGTCATACCCAGTGGTGCAAAGATGTGATCTTGAAAATAGGCATCGAGGGTTTGACCAGAAAGGGCCTCTACCAGATGACCGCATATATCTGTGGCGTAGGAGTAGAGCCATTGCGAACCGGGCTCGAAGTGTAGAGGAACTAATGCGAGTTTTTCAACAAAGCCAGCTAACGTTTCCCCCTCACTGCGCTCGATGTTGTTGTCGCGGTAAACACGATCCACTGGATGTTTGGTTGCGCCGTAGGAGAACCCAGCTGTGTGGCTAAGTATGTGGCGAAAGGTGATGGGCTGAGCGACATCTGCCAGTTGCATGTCCCTACCGTTCATGGCGACAAAGACCTTCTGGTTGCGCCAGCTTGGAATGACCCTGTGTATTGGATCGTTCAGTTGAAAAAGACCACGCTCATAGAGCTGCATGAGGGCGATTGAAGTAATGGGTTTCGTCATCGAGTAGATGCGGAAAATAGAATCGTCGCGCATCGGTAGTCCACGCTCAATATCCATAAGCCCTAAGGTCGTGTGGTACGCAACTTGACCGTGCCGGGCTACCAGTGTCTGGCAACCGGCGATTTTGCCAGGCTCTATATAGTTGCTGTTTAGATGCTCGGTGATGCGTTCTAAGCGGGTTGCTGAAAAACCGGCCACGTCTGTATTTATGGTGAAGCTGTTCATGTTTGGTTGATTCGCGCAGGTGAGTTCTGATGGTCTAAGTCTACTACTATCCTTACTGTCATCCGCAAGCTTCTATTGTTGCATCTCGACGGAAACATACAGGGTGTTTATGCTGAGGCCACTTTTTCTGTCAGGGGTAGTCTTCTGAGCGGTGCCTGCAAAATTTTATACTCAGTTTTAGTCGTTATATCATTGGTTCGCAGTCCGGTTCTTGGTGCAGATGTTGCAAAGCAGCAACGCCAACAGATCGAAAAAGCACTTATCGAAGAATATGCCTTGGAGGACGAACAGAGCTCGGTGGTGGAATATATGGCGCAGCTGGCGCATGGCGATACGGTACAACCTATTCGGATTGTTCACACGCGAGACTTAGTTGGCAAAGACCACGTTTTGTTGGTAGTCATAGATGATGGCGGGCGAGGGTTGCACAACGACTCGGACGACTCGGACGACTTGGTCATTGTGGGCTTGCCGTTGTCGGACCGAGTTCGGGATCTGACACCAGAAAATACCGAACCTCCTGCACAAGGAACCCTCAGTGGGGCAACTTGCGGGTCACCGAGCCCAATTCCGCAGGATTTTTACAGTTTATAAAGGACTCAGTGGTGCCGTATGCTGAGCGTGAATTTGTTCCGTTCAAACACCGAGTATTGTTCGGCTATAGTCTGGGTGGAATTTTTATGATCCAGGCATTGATGGAAGAGCCTGAGTTGTTTCATTTCATCAATGTAGAGGTGCTTGAGTATTTGGCGTCCGAATATTAGGTGTGGCTTTTGTATGCTTGCTCAAGGTGGCAAAGCTGCCTATATTCATTGAATTATGCAGACCCAAACAAACATTCCTGAGCAACTACGCCCTCAAGTCGACGCGGCAGTTCTTTGGATTAACCAGCACTATAGTCAAAACGATGGATGGCAAGAGGGCCAGACCTTCGAAGTTACAGGGTTAGTCGACTACGAAGCTGCGTTAACTGCCGCCAACGGTGAAAGTTACGAATTGGGACTGGTCCTTTGCGACGGCGAAATATGTGCCCGTGAACAAATCCAAGTACAACCTATTGGGGATGGTTTTGAATTTAGCCTTGTCCAAGCAGCTGTGCGTGAAATTCCAGCGTTATTGGACCCGCCGAAAGGTATACGTGGGGGTTGGCTTGAGAATGAGTTGGCCAAGTATGAATTTGTAGTGCTGCTGTTCTATCGTGGGTTGTGGTGACCGCCATGCCGCTTCGAGTTGCGAAGCTATCAACGTGACGGATTGTTAGATGAAATTCGGGCTGCAGGTGGCGAAGTGTTCGGCATCAGTAGCGAGCCGCATTCCTTGGCAACCGAAGCCGAAAAGGCTTGGGGCTTAGAGTTCCCAATCATTGGCGACCCCCATCACGAAATACGCAAAGACTTGAAGACCCGCGGTTGGCTTGATGTATTTCATAACGCTGATGATGGTCATTTACGCAATCGCAATTGGGCAGATCATCCTAACGGATACTATCAACCGGCCGTTTTGGCAGCCGACAAGGCCGGAAAAGTTCTCTATCGATGGCGTTGTGTACCCAAGTACAGCAACATGAGTGGTGCGGGTGGTAGGCCAGAGGCGCGATACACCTGGGATCATGTGCAAGCAGCTCAATCGTCCAGCGAAGATGCCCAACTAGATCGTGACCCCTTACTCGGAGCGGGTCAGCTGTCATGGTTTAGGTTCCTACTGATTCTCGTTGGCCACGGTTGGTTTGTGCGACCGAAAGCGTTTCCATTAATGCGCGACGGCGGCAAAGATCAGGTTACGCCAGATGACGCCATGAGACGATGGTATGTGTTAGTAGGTGTCTGGCTATTAGCTTTAGTATCGTTACCAATCTTGTGGGTTGGGGTTGCGACTCTGATCTGGTTGGTTGCTTTGACACCTGGACTGATTGAAATCCATCGGCAGTTTCAAAACGAGCCTGATACGTACTGACCGCGACTAGCGTTCTACAAATTCAAATACGTTACCTTCTGGATCTGTCAAAAAAGCAAGCTTTATGGGCGAAGCTCCTTCGGCACTTTGCTCATACAAGTCTCGGTCTGATATCAGAACACCGCCTGAAGCTTCGGCAGCCGCGATAGCATCAATGATGTCGTCGCAATACAAAGTAAAGTAGGCGATTCCAGTACTGTTTGACGAATACTCCTGTGGTTCGGCACGGATAGGGGCGACTGGTGGTCTCACCAGTTTCACCACCTCCCCTCCAGGAAACTGCAACCAGACATTGGTGTAACCGTCTTCGGAAACGCGTATTTTGCGGCTCAACTCTGGGGGAATCTCCGCCCGTCTAAGCTCGGTGCAA
>JBNMMV010000137.1:0-10432 GCA_051270205.1 Limisphaerales bacterium | reverse complement strand
TTTTTAGCGCCGTGAGAATCGATTGTGTGCGTTCGTTACTCACACGCATAGCGTCTCGAGCCGTTTCCTCGAGACTCTCGACCCCTAGCCGCACTACCGCTACATCAGAGGCCGCAGCAACCACGCCGACGCCGTTTACGGAAATAGTGCGCTCATTGGCCACTGCACTTTCCAACGTGCAGGACGTGTTCACCAAAACAACTGCAAACACCAAAGATCTCAAAATTCCCACACTTTCTCCTAACTGCACGACTTAACGTCAACAAATACGCTGTCAGCGCTCTGAATGCAACGTACAAGCCTTTAAGTCTGCCAATGCTGGTAATAAATTATGTCGCTGGCATCATTTTGGATCGAGTCGCTGATAATCTGTTTGCATGACACTGCCTAACGTATTGGCCTAACGATCTGTGCATCATGTATTCTTGAACCAAGATATTTCAAAGTAGCGGTACCCATGTTGGGAGCTGTCTCCACTGTGACTGGGTTTGCAGTGGCGAGTCAATTCATCGGTTTTCTACGAATGGCCATCATCGCGTATGCGTTTGGCCTATCTACTGACGTGGACGCCTACTACCTCGGCCTGGCGATCCCAACACTGGTTATTTTAGTTTTTAGCAATTGGGCACAGCTGAGCTACCTTGGGCGTTATACAACCTTGGTCGTAGAAGACAACCAACCATTGGCTCGCGCTTTTCGCCTAACCATGTTGTTGCTCGTCGCCCTACTCGCAACCCTCACCTGTGTTCTCGGCTTCGTTTTTCCTGAAATTCCCATCCAGTTTTTTCTTAACGCAACAGCAACTCAAGAAGCGGCTGCGATTGTCGCTTTTCAATGGACAGTCCTGATAATAGCTCCTTCGGTCGTCGCTGATTTCATGGGGCAGAGTCTAAATGGACACAGGAACTTCGCTGTACCTGCAGCGGCTCAGTTAGCCAACGCTGTAGTTGCAACGTTGGCGCTATGGTTGTCGCCAAGCAAAGGGATCGAGAGCTTGGTGGGCAGCTTAATTTTTGGCGCGCTTGTTCAACTCGCTATCGTTGCAGTGCCTTTCATGAGGCTACGATCGCGAAAGGATTCTGGCAAATGGCCACACTCACTTATCAAAGCCGAACTGCGCGTTGTCTTTCGACTCACCCTCTATATCGTGCCCGCAGTAATTTTAAGCAATGCTGTCCTCAGTATTCTGCAGTTCAACATCGCCCAATTTGGCGACGGCGCAGTTTCGACCATGGGCTACGCAAACCGCATCAACAGCGCCATAGGCCAGTTACTCGTTATTGGACTGGGCACAGTCCTACTTCCTCATTTTGCAGCACTCATCGCAAAATCTGAACTTGGCGCGACGCAGTACTTGTTTCGAAGACTAGTCAGAGGCTCCATCCTTGTCTCCAGCATTGTGGTTGCGTTGGTTTTCTTGATTGGAGAATCGTGGTTATCAATACTTTTGGACAGAGGCGCCTTTGACGAAGCGGCTGTAGCCGCCGTCCATCATCTGCTGGTTCTACTTAGCTTCGCTCTTCTCCCAATGGCAATCGGCACCTTCATCGCGCGATATTTCAGTGCACTTCGGCGGGCCGATTTTTTGCTCTTCAGCGGCCTCATCGCTTTTGTCTGCGTTTTCGTCGTCGCCAAAGTCGGGGCAGAGCTAGGGAGCATTCAAAACATCGCCCTCGCCCCGACAGTTGCCTTTAGCGCAACAACAGTCTTTTGGCTTTGGAAGCTAGCACAGGTTTTTCCCCTCAAACCAATGCTATCCGACGCTATTCGAGCGACCCTTACGTCACTGGCTTTGATAGCAACGATAAGCGTCCTAAACTATGCCTTGTTTGCGTATTATCCAGACTTGCCCGAACCAGTGCTTACTACATTACGAACACTGGCGCTCGGGACCACCCTCATTTTCTTGCTGTACGCTAGCGGCACATTGCGCTGGGTTTTGGAACCCTACGCGAATCACATCAATAACCCTTAGGGCACTATGAGCCTCAAAAACACATTCGACAATTGGATCAGAAAAACACTCGCCAACCGGTTCAGAAAAATAGGCGATTTCGAAAAGGAGCGATTCTTTGACGAGATCACTAACATGCTTGTGAACGAAGCAGAAGCCAGAGACTTCAACGAGGCAGAAAGGCACCAACTTGTTTACCGCATACAACGCGGTGTTATGCCTGAATTCGTAATCGCCGACTATGGGCGAGTGATTTTGAAAGATGAGGAGTTTCGAGCCGTATTCAAAAAATTCAGCGACGATAATTGGACAAGTTTCGAGCGAAAGTGGCACCTCAATGAATTTTTAAAATTGGTTCGTAACGTTCCTGGAGATTTCTCTGAATGTGGGGTCTTTAGAGGCGGTTCAGCCCACTTCATGTGTGCTGAGGCATTGCTGTCAAACAAGCATGTCCACCTATTTGATTCATTCGAAGGTTTGAGCGCACCAATCGACGGAGAAGATAACCACTGGAGCCCAGGCGATTTAAGCATCGGTGAGGAAGAGGTCCGCAACAATCTCGCCCAATTCGACAACTACTCGACTTACAAGGGGTGGATTCCCGAACGTTTTGGCGAGGTTTCCGAAACCAAATTTAGTCTCGTGCATATCGATGTAGATCTTCAACAGCCCACTGGCGATGCGATTGAATTTTTCTATCCGAGATTATCTACTGGAGGCATCTTGTTATTGGACGATCACGGCTCGGCAATGTGCCCTGGGGCTCGCAGCGTTGCGCTTGACTACTTTGCAGACCAAGAAGAGACCGTACTGGATCTTGCAACCGGTCAAGGTGTGGTATTCAAAAAATCCTAACAATTAGTCGAATTGCTTCTCGCCGCTGGCAAAGAAAAGATAGAAAAACATGCCGAACAATGTGACCGCTGCCGTGACATTGAAAACCATCGCCCAAGAGCCGGTAGCATCCAAGATC
The DNA here is from genome assembly GCA_051270205.1 of Limisphaerales bacterium. Lineage (GTDB taxonomy): Bacteria > Pseudomonadota > Gammaproteobacteria > Pseudomonadales > Azotimanducaceae > UBA4421. Next base: position 7,505 of record JBNMMV010000137.1, on the reverse strand, counting down.
ATGCCACTCACATAGACGCCCACTATGCCGGGTATGGTTCCGGCTGTATTGGTGATGCCCATAAGAGTACCCGCATGGCGCGGTCCAATGTCCATATGATTAACGCTGTGACCACCAATGCCCGCCGCTGAAAACACTTTACCAAGACAGAGAATAGCAATGGCTGCAGTAGGCGAATCAACCTGACTGATCATGAATAGGCAGATTGATAACCCGCCAAATCCAATGGTCTGCATTAGTTTGCGGACAAAGGTCACATCCATGCCATTTTTTATCATCCGATCTGCGATATTACCGGCGATGTTGAGGCAGAAAAAGGAGGTTACGTGAGGCAACATTGCTATCAGACCGACGGCTGCAAAAGGTACACCGAGACCCTCATTCACATACTTCGGTAGCCAGGAGAGGATTACGTACAAGGTCCAGTTGTTACAAAAATGAGCAACGATAATCGCCCAAACATGCTTATTCTTGAGGAAATCACGCAGCGGAATAGCCTTCTCGACTTTTCCGCTGGCCGGCGCATTTCGAGTGATGTGATCGAGTTCTTCGGCTGAGATTCGAGGATGCTCAGCCGGAATTGTAGTGACCAATTTCTGCCACGCTATGAACCAAACAACCCCAACCATGCCAAAGAGATAGAACGCCCACTCCCATCCGAGATAAGCCACTATCAGCGGCGTAACCACCAAAGCGAATACCGTTCCAATTGGGATACCGCTTGCATTGAACGCAACGGCCTTACTTTTTTCATCGGAAGGAAACCAACGCGCAACAAGACTGTATATGCTTGGGAAAGTTACCGCTTCACCTAGGCCCATGCCAATACGACCGGCTATCAACGCGAACAAGCCAATGAAGGCAGCCGCAGGCGTGATGATGGTAAAGACTGACCAAATAAGAACGCCAATCCCAAGTATGACTTTGCCACCAAAACGATCAGCTAGATGTCCACCACCAATCTGCATGAACAGGTAACCAATATAGAAAGATGATAGAACCGCGCCTTGCGTTGTCACATCCCAACCAAACTCTTCGGCCATGGGGATGATGGTGACTGAGATATTGACCCGATCGATATAGCAGACGAAAGTAGCGGCAAAGCACATTGCGATGACCGTGTAACGCGACTGCCAAAAGCTAGTACCTGCCGCTGAATCAGAATTCATCCGTTCTTTCTCCCCCTATAAATAAACGCCCGCTAGAACATCCGTTAGCCCTTCGCGGTGTTCGCAAACACAATACACCCGCTGGCTCCAAACATGCCACCCACACCTAAGCACAGCGAAACTTCAGCGCCATCAACCTGGGCGGGTGCGGTGCCGCGCATCTGTCGAACGCTTTCCTGCATCGCGTACATTCCATACATACCTGAATGCATATATGACAACCCACCGCCATTGGTATTAGTGGGCAAACGTCCGCCAGGTGCCGTGTTGCGTTCTTCAATAAACGCTCCCGCTTCGCCTCGACCAACGAACCCCAGGTCTTCTAGACCATAAATAGGTAGGTGCGCGAAGGCGTCATATATCATCAGGTGATCGACGTCGTTGTGACTAATACCAGCATCAGCCATGGCCCGCGGACCCGCCACAGAGAACGCTTTGGAACTGGTTAGAGATTCCATTTGCGAAACCATAGGCGTTTCTACGCTTTCTCCGGTTCCCCAGATGTATACCGGTTTGTTCGGAAAGTCTTTGACACGCTCATTTTTGGTCAAGATCAGTGCGCCACCGCCGTCAGTGACCAAGCAGCATTCCAACAAATGAAACGGATACGCGATCATCTTGGAAGCCAACACATCCTCTACGGTAATCGGATCACGATAACTGGCACGCGGGTTTAAACCCGCCCATTCGCGTTGAACCACTGCCACCATAGCTAATTGTTCGTGGCTCAGACCATAGTCATGCATGTAACGCATCACAGGTAAAGTAAAGGTAGAAGGCGGACCTGCTGTTCCAAAAGGCGCTTCGAATTGACCGGCAAGCGAAGAAGGGTCTGACGACCAACCACCGGTACCCACCCGAGAACGGCCACTTTCACCATGGGTGATTAACACAGTTTCGCACAAGCCTGCTTGCAAGGCGGCGACAGCGTGACGTACGTGAAGCATGAACGAGCACCCGCCAACTGACGTACCATCTACCCAGGACGGCGTGATACCCAAATAGTAGGCGAGATCTGTGGGTCGCTCGCCAGCCGTCGCAAAACCATCAATGTCTTTGGCTGTAAGACCAGCATCTGCCATGGCATTCAGCGCGGCGTCCGCATGCAACATCAGCTGGCTCTTGCCGGGAATCACCCCGAGTTCTGTAGTTTCAGCGGCGCCGACTACCGCAATACCGGTCACGATCGCTCTCCGACGGGCTGGAAAAGCGGAAGCGTTATGTCCTCAGAGGCGGCCTCAAATACTACCTCCACTGCCATATCGATAGTCAGCGCATCCGGCGTTTGAGGACAGTTGACAATATTGGTCGCCATGCGCGGCCCCTCTTCAAGCTCTACGATCGCGATGCTATAGGGCGCATCCCACGCTGGATGAGGTCGATAATTGATGACGTAGCTGGCTAACGTTCCTTTGCCCGAGGCTTTAAATATTTCGACGTCACGACAGCTGCAACTAGGGCAAAAGGGTCGCGGTGGATAGTAGACGTGAGCGCACTGACCACAACGCTGCAAGCGTAGCTCAGAAGCTTTGCAACCTTGCCAGAAATGATCCGTTTCCGGGGTGGGTTTCGGTAGTGGTCTGGATACCTGGCTCATGTACTCGCTCCTTGTGACAACCGGAAAATTATACCTGCACGTCACGTGTCTCGCCACGCCAGCGGCAACACTCGTATTTAAACCAATCGAGAGTTGCAGGTTGTGTTTCGTGTCGAGGACGGACGATAATCTATGGACAAGCTGATTTTGTTTCGAGGGTTGGACAATGACAACACAAAGCACCGAAGAAATTGACGTGTTCGCAGCCCCCGATCAACCGCTGCGCAATTTGACGCCCAAGGAAGTAACACGTTTCTTAAACGAACGTGTTATTCACGTCAGCGGTGCGCTCTCAGCCGATTGGATTAGGCGGATTGAAGAAGTCGTCGACGCACAAACTCAATCCACTGGTTTACAGAGCATGAAGGCTAATGCCTGGCACACGGATGCGCGTATGCATCGTGTCATCATGAACTGCCCCATCGCACATATTGCACAGCAGGTGCTAGCCGGCATGTCGCCTGAAGATGATCCCGAATCTCGCGAGCATCTCAAACCCATACGCTTCTTCTACGACCAGATGTTTGTGAAACACCCCCATGCACCCGCAAGCGCAGATGCACAAGGACACCTCGGCAATACGCCATGGCATCACGACATCACATTCTGGCCGATAGACGGCGAACAAATCGTGAGCATTTGGATCGCGCTTGACGCAACCAATCTAGAAAATGGCGGACTCGAATTCGTACCTGGCAGTAGTGACTTTGGGGATAGATACCAGGCGATTGGTGTTGATGATGGAGGTCGCCGGCCATTCGGTTCAAATACCTTAAAACCGTTGCCTGCGATAAACTCAAGAACGACAGGCGAAACCGAAGCAGATCTTTCCGCGATCTCGTTCGACATGAAGGCCGGCGATGTTCTTATATTCGACGCCAAAATCCTTCACGGGGCACCACCTAACCTCTCACCACGGCGGCGACGCGGAATAGCATTGCGCTATCTAGGCAGTGACGTCGTCCTCAATAGTGATAAGTACGGCGAGCAAACATCCATGGCGCCATTCGATTGCTATGATGAAGCGCGGTCTGACGGCGACAAGGTTGAAGGTTACGTCTATCCCCAGGTTCTCCCACAAAAAATTCCGGCAGAAGTAAAGCGGCGCCTCAACGATAACATTGAACCAAATCCTGCAAAGATGGCACGTTGGTTAAAACGGAACAAACTGGCTTCTCAGGAAACCACCCTGAAGTAACCACAAAAAAAGACGACTAAGTGTGTGCGAGCTTGAACGCCTTGTACCAACTCTGGTCAGCACCAGGCCCGACGTTAGTAATGCGTACATCTAGGACGTAGGGCTCGCCGCCCGCTTGCACATCTTTAGCGCGAGTTAGCGCAGCGGCCAAATCATCTGGCTCATCTACCCGCTCACCCGCTATGCCTTGCGCCTTTGCGAGCATCACAAAATCGATTTCTGGATCTCCCAGAAAAGTCTCCGGATAGCGATTTTGTTCAGCCATGTTGCCACCCCAGGCAGCAAAATTATTGCGCACTGTCTGGTATTGCATGTTATTCCAGATCACTGTGACAATGGGTAATCCGTAGCGCGCCATCGTCCAAAAGCCCGCCGCACTGTACATTACAGAACCATCACCAATACTCAGTACGACAGGTCTATCAGGGTTCGCCAGCTGTGCACCAATAGCACCCCCCAACCCATAACCTAGGCTGCCACCATAGGTGCGTACAAGTTTCCAGTCGTCATCATCGTAGCCAAATGGCATAAACTGGTCGGACGTGCTGAAATTTTCTGACACCACCACAGACCCCGGGGCAAGATAGGTGCCCATACAGTGACTAAGATAATCGGGGTGAATTGGATTGTCCTTACTCTTACGCGCGAGACCTTCTGCTTTTTTCATCAAGCGCGCTTCAGCGGCGACATTGATCTCACTGCGGCGCGCAGAAATATGGTGCTGATTTGCATCTGCGGGATTCCACATCGCATTCAGAGCGACAAGTGCATTTTTTACGTCCGCCCATAGGTGTAAATCCAACGAGAAGGTATTACCTAGCATGGCAGGGTCATGCCCAATACCAATCTTAAGGGCTTGAGGAAACCGGTCATCTGAGGCGTTTGCTCGAGTGTTCGGCCGATAACCGATACAACAGACAACGTCATAAGCGCCGTCCTCAACCCCATCGACCATGCCGATATGATTCGGATGGCTAGGTGGAAAGGATGCGTAGTCGAAAAAGTTAATCGCCACCGGTAGCGCAAAATTTTCTACCAGATCCAAAAGCTCCCGTTGCGCCCGCGCATCGGCAACATCGGGTCCCACAACTAACAACGGTTTGTCGGCGTTAAGAAGCGCGTCATGTATCGCTTCTAGGGTAGAGTTCGATGCGCCATTGGCAACTTCTACGGCAACACCGGCTTCGATGTTTGCTGCCACATCCTTTGCATCTAACGCTTCACCCGACAAAGCGAGATATACCGGACCAGTGGGCATCGTCAGGGCTTCCTTAAAAGCCCGTCGCGTGGCCATAGGAATGCCTTGCGCCTCGCGCACTTCCCAGCGCTTTTTAGTGACGTCTTGAACAGTACTCATTTGTGCAAAACCACTGCTCACCCCAAGCGTGTTGTGATCACCAAACGAGCCGTTATCGCGCATAGCGGCAGTTACCACCATGGGCGTGCCGTCAAAATGGGCATTAAAGAGCTGACCGGAGCCTTGTCGGGTTCCTGCCGCTAGATGGACATTCACGAACGCCGCTTGGCGTGATGAACGTGCATAACCGTCGGCGGCCGATAGAACCAAAGGCTCATTCAACAGCAGCAAGGGTTGCACACCTGGCACAGTGAGGAACGCATCAAAAAAACCAGCTTCCGCACTACCGGTATTAGTAAAGGCATACTCCACCCCCTGCGCCACAAGCTGATGCATTAATAGCTCGCCGCCGGTACCGATTACGTTTTTTCCCTGCGCCTTTTTCCTTTCAACCATGGTATGCCCCACAAAAGGAACTAGTTTCTCAGCATCTTCCGCATCAAGCAAAGACAGATTCGCTTGGTTCAGCGCGCTAAATACTGGCACAATCTGTGGGCACTCATATTGATTGGCTGAAGGGAAGGGAACATCCATGAGCACTCTAATTCCAAAAAAGGTGAACATTTTCGATGACACCATGCGCGAAGGGCTGCAAATCGAGAGCCCAGATATTTCTGTGGCAGAGAAACTACGCTTACTTGACGCGGTAGGAGAAATGGGTGCAAAGATGGTCACCATTGGTTCTTTCGCCCATCCAAAATGGACTCCGTCAATGGCGAACATTGATGAGATTGCAGAACAGTTTCAGCCGAAACCAGGCGTGACTTATACCGCTGCTGTATTCAACAAACGTGGCTACGATCGCGCTGACGGCTACTATCCAAAAATAGATGTGCGCCAGAAGCGCTACGGAACCCATGTTGAGTTGTGCGATACGTTTGCACGCCGCAATTACAATCGCACCCAAGCCGAGATGATCCAGCAAGTAGAAGCGTCTGTTCAGAATGCCAAAGAGAACGAGGTAGAAGTGGGCTCAGTAGCATTAGGCAACCCGTTCGGATCAAATTTCGAGGGCGCCTTCGACCTCGACCGACGCATGGCGTTGTTAGATCTAATGGTCGACAAATGGCACGCCGTTGGCATCAAAGTATCGAGAGTGTCTTTCCTCGACGCGATGGGGTGGAACATGCCACACACTGTGCGCGAGACCATCGTCGCGATTCGTGACAAGTATCCGGAAATTGAGACCTTCCACATGCACCTACATAACACTCGCGGTGTCACCATGGCCAGCTACTATGAGGCGCTCACCCTAGGCGCAACTGATTTTGACACCTCACTCGGAGGCATGGGTGGTTGTCCCTACTGTGGCAACGGTCGTGCAGCTGGGCATGTGCCAACTGAAGACTTCGTGCATCTGTGCCACAGCATGGGCATCGAAACAGGCTACGACTTAGACAAAGTCATCAGTGCCGCTCGTATTGCAGAGGAAGTCGTAGGGCACTCGCTGTGGGGACACGTCTCCAAAGCAGGTCCGTTGCCAACAGCAGACACGCTGTACCCGGCAGACATGCCTTTCGTTGAGTCATTGGAGGAAGCCGCGCACTTTTACAAAGGGGCCGAAAGTTACACAGGTCAAATCTCACCTTGGCGGGAAGGAGATGCCCTGACAAGGGAAAGCAACGTCTAGATCTGGTTTAGCTAGGCAGCCATTCTTTGGCCGCAGCCTTGTTTGCAGAAGCAATGACAGCCATGCCGCCACTGACTTTGCCCACGTCGCCAATGAGTTGCCATATGCGATGCGCTCTATCGTGTTCTGGCAGTGCCCCCATGCGAACAAACCAGCGCTGAATCGATGGGTAAGACGTGTAGTCCGTGCAATTGGCATATTTAGCTTGGTTCTGTCCGAGTTCTTCATAGGCACTAATGTCAGCCAGCGTTGCGCACTCACCGACAAGGAAAGGCGATTCTATAAGCATGCCTTCGACAATCTGAAGCGTGTCTTGTACTACTTTTGCATTGTTCGCCAACCCGGCGAAGGTGTTTCTTTTCAACCAGGCTGCATCCGGGTCTTTGACGCCGAAGACCGAGGGCCATAGCGCGCGACTCCAACCTATGACGACTTCTCGAGTATTGCGGTGGTGGAAATGCAGGTATTGATTCACCTTGGCACGCAACCCCAAGTCCTCCGGCCACAAGTCAGTCCAGCCATACTTCTCACAAAGGTAGACTAAAATCGCATGG
>JBNMMV010000136.1:0-10483 GCA_051270205.1 Limisphaerales bacterium | reverse complement strand
CGATCAGCGTATAACGCTGGGTGCCGGCATGGGCTATCAGTTCTGGGACAACAGCTTTGGTGCGTTGTCTGCTGAACTCGGCGTCAGTGCGGTCAGCGAAGAAGTGGGTGGTGAAAACGAAGACAACCCAGCTTTGCGTTGGGGACTTGAGTACAAGCGCTACTTGCTAGCAAAGAAGCTGGAACTCTTTCACAAGCATTCTATTCTGGTTATTCCCGACGCAGATCGCGGTGAGGTGATCTCTGCCTCTACGGGTTTGCGCTACGCACTGAACGACCGAGTCGACGCAGCAGCGCGGGTAGATTTGAACCATGAAACGAAGCCTGCACCAGGTAACAGTAAGTCGGATGTGACTTACACCTTAGGCATTGGCGTTAAATTCTAGCAGGGCGTCCTAGCTGGTTTTCTAGGCGTTCAACATCAGGCGCCCGATGCGTGATTGCAAATACCACAGGTGGGGGTGTTTAGGCTGTATGTCGACAATTACATCTATGTAGTGAGAGGCAATGAGTACCAAACCACGCCGCAAATCACGGCTGATTAGTACATTGGGTACATCGTCGAGTGTTGAGAATAGGCTTTCTGTGGTGGCCAAGAGCAAAATAACGAAGAAAACTGTGGTCATATTGGGTTCCTGAATTGGGACTACTTTGCAGGTCTATTTTGGAAGTGTCGCTAGAGAATTGAATCTTGCTGTTGACTGGGTAGTGCGGTGTAAATAGAATGCGCCGCTCGCTGATCTTGGTCAGCGACGGGCTAGCAATAGCCTGAGTCCTTCGTCCCCTTCGTCTAGAGGCCTAGGACACCGGGTTTTCATCCCGGCAACAGGGGTTCGACTCCCCTAGGGGACGCCATATTTAGTTTGTAATTGTTTGATTAATAAGAAGTAATCAGCACTTATAATAAGACCTGACTCAATATTGGATTCGTTTCTCACTTTATAAGCGAGGAATAATCCAATTAGCAGCCATCTAGTTTCAGTACATAGAGATCGGATTTATCACCTGGGGCTCGCAGTCAGCCTGTCTACCACCAACCGAATAGTTCAGCGTATTCATGACAATCTCCATCACCCCGATGGAGATCACCAATCGTTTTCGGTTATCTAAGAATCTCGTTTCTATACCGCGATCGCATCATCTGATGCTTTGCTATTCGCTCTAGCGTTGCCTAGTTCTTTCACTAGGCTGTAGAGCACCGGCACCAGAAGCGTAGTAATAATCGCCACTAACATGCCGCCAAACGATGGAATAGCCATCGGCACCATAATGTCCGAACCTCTTCCTGTAGAAGTAAGTACCGGAATGAGTGCCAGTAGTGTCGTGGCTGTCGTCATCAGCGCAGGACGAATTCTTCGACTCGCTCCTTGGACCACCAAACGTCTAATCTCAGCGGTTGTTGACGCGCTGTTTTTTGCCATCGTTTGGTCAAGATAGGTGGCCGTGACAACACCGTTGTCGGTTGCGACGCCAAACAGCGCCAAGAAACCAACCCAAATGGCTACGCTCATGTTCACCGGCCCCATCTGGAAGAGCTCTCTCATGTTTTCTCCCAGAAGGTCGAAATCGAGAAAGCCGCTGATGCTGTAGAGCCAAATCATTAGGAATCCGCCTGACCAGGCCACGGCGATGCCACTGAATACAATGAGCGTGGTCATGACGGAGGAAAACTGCAGGTAGAGAATCAAAAAGATGACGAACAACGACAGGGGCAATACCACTGACAACGTCTGTTGCGCGCGCAGTTGATTCTCATAGTTTCCGGCAAAGGAGTAGCTCACCCCATTTGGCAATACGAACTCGCCACTTTCAATTTTTGCATTAAGGTATGCTTGCGCCTGCTCAACAACATCAACCTCCGCCGCACTGGCCACTTTGTCAAAAACAACGTAACCCAACAGAAACGTGTCTTCGCTCTTAATCGCCTGCGGCCCTTGCACGTAGCGAATTTCGGCCAACTGTCCAAGCGGAATCTGCGCTCCGCTGGCGGTTGGCACCAGTATTTTCTCGAGCCCCTCTGGCGTGTCCCTTAGTTCACGAAAATATCGAACGCGAACAACATATCTTTCACGGCCTTCGATGGTACTCGTTACTGGCTTGCCGCCTACCGCCACCTCAATCACTTGTTGAGCATCACTAATGTGAAGTCCGTAGCGCCCCAACGCCACTCGGTCGAGGTCAATCTCTAAGTAAGGTTTGCCCACCAGACGGTCAGCTGTAACCGTAGATGCTTCAATGCTCGGAACCTGTTTAAGCAGGCCTTCTAGCCGTAGTGCGACCATTTCTATGGTATCCAGATCAGGACCCTTGACCTTGATGCCCATCGGCGCTCGCATGCCACTTTGTAGCATAACGATTCGAGCAGCAATCGGTTGCAGCTTGGGTGCCGAGGTTGTGCCAGGCAGGTTGGCAACCTTGACTATTTCCTGCCAGATATCGTCGGTTGAACGAATATGGTCTCTCCACTGCCGAAAGGGTTGGCCATTTTCATCAGCGATAAGCGCTCCTGAATCATCGCGCTCAAACTCATCGCTTTCCTCGTTGTATGAAAAACGCATCGGTCGACCATGCTCATCGTTTCGATACTCTGAGTGATAGTTGACCACGGTTTCGAACATTGAGATGGGGGCTGGATCAAGTGGTGTATCGGCCCGACCCAGCTTGCCTACTACTGAATCCACTTCGGGAATGGAGGCAATAGCTCGGTCTAGTATCTCGAGAGAGTTTTGCGCTTCACCGATGGATGCGTGTGCCATTGTCGTTGGCATGTATAAGTAAGAGCCTTCGTCCAGGTTCGGCATAAATTCCTTGCCGAAGCCAGGCAGGGCGCGGTTAACTGCCTGCCATGCCGTGGTTTGTCGAAGCCCATCGGGTGCGAATTTAAAGACGTTATCAAACCCAAGCCACGTCGTTAGTCCAATCGCGGTGATAATTACCGGAACGGTTAGAAACTGAGTCTTGTGCACCAAACACCAGCCCAGAATTCTCGGGTAGGCGCGCTGATAGGCTCGAAAGCCCAGTAACAAGCCGCCGATGAGAACGACGACAAAGAACAGATTAACGATCAACCCGCGGCCATGACCTAGTGGCATCCAGGATTGCGTCAACAGAATGGCGACTAAAAATGCGACTAACAAACTTGCGCCTGCAGTAAGATTGCTTGTCACCCAAGCCGGAATGGCGATGCGTGTTTTGAGGAGCACAAGTGCACTGTAGCCAATCAGCAACAGTCCGGCGAAGATGCTATAGCCGATAGCGATGAAAATACCGGCGACGAATAAGCCTGCATAAAAAAGATTCTTCAACCGCTCTGACTTAACCTTTGTGCCAAATAGGAGTTGCGCCGCTGGTGGAATAATGGCCAGCGCTACAATAACCGCTGCAACGAGCGCAAAGGTTTTCGTATAGGCCAACGGTGTGAATAATTTTCCTTCCGCCCCAGTCATTGTAAACACCGGCAAAAAGCTAACCACGGTAGTTGCTACAGAGGTAAGTACCGCACCCGCTACTTCTCTGGTGGCCTCGAAAACGGTTTCCATAGGTGAGTCGTCTGGATCGGCTTCGTCCATGTGCCTGAGCACGTTCTCGCAAATTATTACCCCCATATCGACCATGGTGCCGATCGCAATCGCAATGCCGGAGAGTGCAACAATATTGGCAGACACTCCAAAGAGCTTCATGGCGATAAAAACCATCAACACCGCCACAGGCAGTAATGCACTAATCAAAATCGAACTGCGTAGGTGCATCACCATGATCAGCACCACAATCATGGTGATGAATATCTCCTCGGTCAGCGCATCGTTTAGCGTGCCCAGGGTTTCGTAAATCAAGTTGGTGCGGTCGTAAAACGGCACAATCGCGACCTGGCTTAGTGTCATGCCTTCAGGCCACGTTTCTTCGGCGTTTGCTCGCAACCAGGGAATCCAACTCTCTTGGTTGAGTTCATTGCTGACGTAGGCGCCAAAGCCCACATTCGCTGCGAACGCCTGAAGAGATACTTTGGTCACCTTCCTGTAATCAACGATGGCCTTCGATGGCAGTCCAGGCGAGAGCTCGGCAATCTTCTTCTTGGTGTTACCGATAGCCTCTAAGGGATTGAATCCGTAGCGGACAACAACTACGCCACCGACCGCCTCTGTGCCACCCTTGTCGAGCGCTCCCCTGCGAAGTGCTGGTCCCTTGGCGACGTTGGCCACATCGCGGATACGAATTGGCACATTGTCATTGGTGCCGACAACTATCTCTTCGATGTCTTCAATGTTCTCGATAAAGCCGAGGCCGCGTATGACATATTCCGCCCCATTGACTTCAATCGTGCGAGCACCAACGTCGAGGTTCGACATTCTGGTGGCTCCAAAGACCTGGTCTAGTGTGATGCCGTGCGCCCGCATGGCATCCGGGTCAACATCTATCTGGTATTCCTCCTGGTAGCCACCAATGGAGCCCACCTCGCTGACCCCTTCAGCGGCGAGCAACGCATAACGTACATACCAATCTTGAACCGTTCGTAACTCTTCAAGCCCCCAGCCACCGGTTGGGTTGCCAGACGGATCTTGTCCTTCGAGGGTGTACCAGTAAACTTGACCCAAAGCCGTAGCATCCGGGCCAAGTGTGGGTTGTACGTCAGACGGTAGAGTGCCTCGGGGAAGACTGCTGAGTTTCTCCAACACCCGACTTCTGGACCAATAGAATTCGATGCCTTCCTCAAAAATGATGTAGACCGTGGAGAAACCAAAAAATGAGTAACTCCTCACCGTCTTCACGCCAGGCACCCCGAGAAGCGCTACCGTTAGTGGATAGGTGATTTGGTCCTCGACATCTTGGGGGGAACGCCCCATCCAATCGGTAAAGACGATTTGTTGGTTTTCCCCAATATCTGGAATAGCATCCACCGACACTGGCGCTCTCGGTAAGCTGCCTAGCTCCCAAGAAAATGGCGCCACCATAGCGCCCCAACCAATGACACCAGCCAGCACGAGAAAAACGACGAGCTTTTTCTCGAGACAAAAACGAATCAGCTTATCGAGGAAGGAGTAGGTTTCTGTTGTCATTTCTCATACTCCTTAGTGGTTATGGCCGCCGGCTGAACCACCGCCATCTGGGTTCATCATGCTTGGCTTGGCTTGAATCTGAAGAGCGCTATCGATTTTGAAGTTTCCCGACACAACCACCAAGTCTCCTTCAGATAGACCACTTAGCACAATGTAGTCCGCCCCCGCGCGGGCTCCCAACACTACTTCTCGACCAACGTATGTAGGGCGATCGGCGTGTGGGTCCTCGACGTAAACAACAGCCCTCTGTCCCGTTAACAAGGCCGCGGACGCCGGTATGACGATCGGCGGTTGAATGCCTGCTGATGACTCCGTTGCAAATCCGAGCGATTCTGTTTTAACCAGCGCCATGCCGCAGACCGGACAGACGCCTGGTTCGTCGCTTATGACTTCAGGATGCATGGGCGAGACCCACTTCCCGGCTAGCTCTTCGTCAACGACCTTGCCGCCCATCGCCAGTCGAGCTGAGACGTTGGCCCGTACGAACATTTCCGGCTTGAGCCTGCCGTCACTGTTATCGACATTGACACGCACACCGACAGTTCGTGTTTTTGGATTGAGGACGGGGTCAATAAACGCGATTCGTCCGTGGAAGACTTCGCCCGGAAAGGCTTCTGTCGTAAAGTCAGCAGTCTGACCATATCGAAGCCACTGAAGATCCGATTCGTACGCATCTAGCTGAACCCAGACCGCACTTAAGTCGGCAATGGTGAAAATACGGCTTCCGGTATCGACATACATACCCACCTGAGCATTTTTGTGAATGACCACGCCACTCGATGGCGAATAAATGGTGACGTTTTCCTGGGATTTACCGCTCTTTTCAATCTCATTGATTTGCGCCGCTGTTAATCCCCAGAGTCGGAGCCTGTCGCGAGCGGACTTCACTGTGCCCTGTGCTGAAGCTCGAAGTGAATTCAACCCGCTATTTGAGAGTTCTTGCATGCCCTTAACCGCCTGCAGAAGCTCCTCCTGCGCGGAGTAAAGCTCCGGGCTATAGAGTTCCACCATGTGGTCGCCTTTCTTAACCGCTAGCCCTGTGTAGTCCACAAAGAGGCGCTCGATGCGGCCCGGAATCCAGGCTGTGATGTAGGCGAGATTGGTTTCGTCATAGGTCACCTTTCCCACCAACCGAAGCGATGCCACGGGAAATCTCCGCTCGACAGGCACAGTCTCAATTCGCATCAGCGATTTTTGGGCTGAGCTGATACTGATTTGGCGAGCATCCTCCATGCCGTCTGACGCATCCTGAGAGACCGGAATTAGATCCATGCCGCAGAGTGGACATTGACCCGGTCCATCTCGTTGAATGTGCGGATGCATCGAACAACTCCACACCTCGGCTTTTGGCTTCAGAGGATCAGGGTGATTCGAATGTTCCACTGGCGACATTTGTGGCGCTTCAGACTGCCCTGCCATGTCATGCACGGCATGAGGGTCAGCCGCCTCGGCGGGAGAGATTGGCATTTTGTGCTCTTTGCTGTCTTCTGCGCAAGACGACACCACTGTAAGCATCACCACTATGGTTAGCGCTGCTAATGCCCAGTGAAATCGTGCGAGGAACAAGAGGGGTTCACTGAATTTCATTTTGCGCTCTCCTGTGCTGGTTCAATTGGTTGGCCAATTAACTTCTCAAGCATTGTCCGGGCTTGATTGTGGTCGGTTACTGAGCGTGCGTAGGACAGCTCGAAATTCAGTAACATTCGCTGTGAATCGATGAGGTCGGCGAAGGGTGATGAGCCTGCGCTATAGGCGCGTTGGGTTGCCGCCAGCGACTCGTTAGCTTTGGGTAGTAGTGTATTCTTGTAGAGGTCAATTTGCCGCTTGGCATCTCTGAGTTTGAAAAGTGCTGTTACTGTATCTGCATGAAATACGTTTAGAAGCTGGTCTCGTCGGTACTCCTCTCGCCTGATTTTGGCGTCTGCTTCTCTAATTCCGGCATCGTATTTGGATCGCCATATCGGCAGGGTCACGCCCACCGAAGCTGACAGGGCGTTATCTCCGCTATCACCTACTCCTGGCATTCTTGCTTCCCCCGTCGCGATGTAATCAACACCTAGAGTGAAATCAGGAAGGTAGTTTTTCTTGGCTCGTGCCTTGATCGACCTAGCAGCCTGTATGTCGAAGCTGGTCGCCTGAAGCTCTGGGTTGTTTAACGCGACAAGCTCCAGGAGCTCATCGTCGCGGAGACCGACCGCAAAAAATGAAGCCGTCTTTGGCAATGGCAAGGACTCTGTGGTAGGCCGATTCAACGCTACGTTTAATCTAGCGCTTAGCGGGGCTCTTCTGTCTTCTAAGCTAGCGAGTCGGTTCTCGATGTTTCCCAGTTCTACTTGTGCTCGAATCACATCAGCGTGTGTTGCACCGCCAGTTCCATATCGAGCCCTGGCGACGCGCTCCAGGTGAAGAACAAGGTCTCTGTTACCACGAACAATCTCAATGGATTGGCCGAGGTAATACAGCTCATACCAGGCACTCGCGACTTCAGCGATGACGGCATTTCTAACCGACGCAACTCGTTCAGCAGCCGCTCTAGCGGATTCACTAGCGGCTACACCTTGTAGTCTCAGTTTTCCGAACCACGGTAGTGTCTGGGATATGCCAATGGCGTGCTCTTGGGGGCCAACCCGAGTTTCGACTTCCTCAAAGAAATAGCGATAACGAAGCTTTGGCTCTGGTAGTGCGGTCACTTGTGGCACTCTCTCAAGCGCACCAAGGTGCATTTGTATTGCGGCGTTTATCTCTGGATTGTGCGCCAAGGCGTAATTGACCAACGAGCGCAAGTCATTGGCGTTAAATTCATTTGAGGTGTTGTCTGCAGATCGATACCTAGAGACTCGCTGCTCACTGATACGTTCATATTCAGGAGGCTGATAGCCTTGATTATCTGCAGTCGCGAGTAAACTTCCGCAGCCGCTAAGTGCTCCAATCGAGAGCGCCAGCGACAGTACTGTTAGATGAGGTTTTGTATCAGTGTTTATACTGAATATAGTTTTCATAGCGCTTCTCCTCGCATCGAACGGCTTTCTTCCAATTCATGAGATCTGCGCACGGCCAAAAGCCCGCGCGCAGAGCGTTACCGAAGCAGCAACTGCAACGGTCAGGAAGTGGTGCTATTCGAGTTGTGAGTCGTAGCGACTAACAGGGGAGGGAGACCGGTGCCAAGATAGATAACCAGGTGGGCCGGTTGAGATATGTGGTGTTTCTACAAGTCGAAACGAATTCGACGCGAGGATAATGGGTGCGGCATCCTCTAGGTCTATCTTCACCACGCTACCAGTGGGAATCAGAGTGGCTGTATCGCAACTCCCGGCCATCGCTGAATTGCAATTGGCACACTCGTTGTGTGGGCAGTGAGACTCGGCTGGCGCCTCGTGGTGTTGATGAGAGCCTTGTCCAGCCTCATCAATTATCATCATAGACGCCGACGCACAGGGACAGGCCAGGTTGACGAATACAAACGTCAAGACGGTCATCAAATGTAGCGCTTTTTGCTTTATCATCACATAGAATACGGTATACCCCTATATGGTATCAGTCAACGCATAACTCGGAGTACTAGTAAGGCTATGACCGGTTTATCAGAAGAACGTCAAGCAATTTCCCGACGACTTAATCGCATCGAAGGTCAAGTCAAGGGATTGAACCGCATGCTGGAGGAGGATCGCTACTGCATCGACATACTCCACCAGGTCCAAGCTACCAAGGCGGCACTGACTAAAGTGGAAACAGAGTTGTTGCGAGACCATGCACAGAAGTGCGTGGATGAAGCGCTGCTGAAAGGTACGCTTAAACAGAAGCGTGAGAAAATCCTTGAACTCGTTGGCCTCTTTGAGCGGGTACGAGCTTAGGAGTAGTCTGCTCCAGAGCGCTGCGCAAAATCTTCTGCTGCTGTTCTAGCATGCCGAATCAACGCCAAGGTGGATGTACCCCTTTTTCGCCACGAAGCGGTTCTACTTCAAGGTAAGTAATTGTACGTAGTTGGACCGAATCTCGCTTGAATGTTCAAGGGATTAACGCCAGATTAGGATCGTCACGTCATATGGTGGCGTAACTTAATTCGTCGAGAGGAAACAATTATGTCCAATGGACTGTCGCGCGCGCGAGATGTGCTGATGAATTTTCAACACCCGATTGGTCAAGTACATAAGAGTGCCTGGCGCTTGTTGTTAGTCGGCATGCTCTTGGCCATGACTGCCTGTACCGAAAATACAGACGATAGTGCTCCGCCAACAAAGACGATAACAGACGGATACAGACTACCTGTCAGTATCAACGATATCATGGTCGCTCTTGTGAATGATGCGGCAGACCCGATTTGGATGGCTGCGTGGAGTGCGCCTAAAACTGACAAAGAGTGGCGCGAACTCGAGCGTCGAGCATATCAGTTGCAACTGGCGGGTTCTCTAATCGCCCATCCTGGAACCGGTGGCTTGGACGATAAGTGGACTGCGAAACCCTCTTGGACGCAATGGTCAAATCAACTGAGGGCAACGGGAGTCGACGCCATTGCCGCAGTTGAGAATCGAGATCTTGACGCAATAAGCAACATTGGCGGTCAGTTGGTTGAAGTGTGCGAAGGGTGCCATAAGGACTTCAAACTTGCGTTCCCCACAGGAGGGAAGTTTGGTGAGTTGTCTCTCACGCCGGGCGAGTCTGAAGAATAGTCATGAATAGTAGATGTATTTATTTGGTCACACTGATATCACTCTTTATACTGTCTGGATGTGAGGGGGCATCGGCTGTTCCAAATTATGATGGCACAGCGCTATATTTAAACAACTGCTCCAATTGTCATGGGGTTTATGGCGAAGGGAACGGTGCAGTTACGCCGTCCCTCACTGTAGTCATGCAGGATTTAAGATACTTAGCAGATCGCAATAGTGGAACGTTCCCCACAGAGTTCGTCCGAAAAATTGTCGACGGACGAGAAACGCGTGCGGCGCACGGACCTGAGGAGATGCCCATGTGGGGTAACGTGTTTACGACTCAGGAGGGTGTAGATCGCGCTGCTCAGATCCGCGTTGATGCAAAGATTGGAAGTCTGGTTGAGTTCTTAGATTCGATACAGATTCATAATAACTAGGAGAAAGTGTGTCAAAAACCTTAGATAGGCTCTATGTAGATCATCAACGTTTACGAGCCGTGCTAGAGACAATTAGTAAGGTATGTGACGGTTTGGGACTCGATGAATTTGAAGCCCAAGCGGACCATCTATTCTGTCTCATCGACTATCTATTGGACTACCCAGACCAAGTGCATCACCCTATGGAAGACTTGGTGTTTGATGAATTGTTAGAGCTTGATTTAGCTAAGGGTCAGCTTGAGAAGATCAAGCAGAATAGAGCGCAGCACGACGCGTTGAAGTCTGCGACGTCTGAATTGATGGAACTCGTTGAAATGGCTTCTAATGATGTCGAATTAGAACCG
>JBNMMV010000135.1:0-10661 GCA_051270205.1 Limisphaerales bacterium | reverse complement strand
TCCAACCGATGAGATTACTGCCAGCAGGGTGAGACCAGCCTTCATTGGAAAACATTTTGCCTTGCTCAACCGCCGCCGTTGCTGAGTAAAAATTTTTCGATTCAAAGGTGTAGTCACTGACCAGCAATGGCTCAACACTGTCGTCGAACACTTCAAACAAATACAGCTCGTCCGTTATTTGAAACTGCTCAGGCACACCTTGCAAAATTGGGTGTGGAGCAGCAGCGGATATTGTATGTGTGACAGCATGTCGGTATCCAGAATCAGGGCGATTGTCGCCTCGCAACTTTGTTGGTGAGTATAGAAATCTACCGCCAATAATTTCCGCATACTCAGGCCAAGCAGGCCAGCCCGCAATGGCGTGGTGCAAAAACACCATGCCCTGCCCGGATTCTAGCAAGCTTAAAAATCGTTCTTTATAGCGTTCCGAAGGCATTTCAAATATCGGTGGCTCGCCAGGTCGAGGATCAAATTGAATACCCGGCATGTCGTACATGACAAAAGCGTCGTAGGGTTGGGCCTGTTCAGTAGAAAACAAAGCCCGCGCAGCAGGCTGCTCAACAAGCGTCCAGTTCACATCAGCCATGCCGTCGAACATGGCGTAAAACGGTTCTCGTTCATACGGGTGCCCTTTGCACACCAGAAGCGTTTCCAACATCCCACATTCCTCGCTAGAATCCTTGAGGGTCTATTTGAAACCGGACAACGGTAATTAGCAACTGGCTTCCTAATGCAGGATCTCCAGGGAGACAATATGTCAAACGAGTCGACTGAATTACCTACGCTACTGCGCGAATCCAGTCTTGGCGATGCCGAGATACAAGAGAACCCCTGGGCTTATTACCAGGTCATGCACCAAGAGGGGTTCTATTTCGACGAGCATCTACAGATGTTCATCTGCGCAAACTACACGCTGATGCGCGAAATCATGCGCAACACAGCGGTATTTTCAAACGTTGCAAGCCAAGAAGTCAGCCGCATGCGCACACCTCCGCCAGAAGTGGTAGAGATTACTAAGTCTTCACTGCGCGAATACGAAATATTGGTGGCCTCAGATCCGCCCAAACATAAGCGTGTGCGAAAAATGCTCGACCCGCCATTTCGTCCAAGAGCGATTGATGGATGGCGCGATCAAATTTTGGAAATCATCAATAACGAAATCGATAAGTTTGGCGCCGCCAGCGAGTTTGAAGCCGTTAGTGAATTTGCAGTACCGGTGCCTATTACCGTGATCGCTGACATTCTTGGCATCGATAGAAAACACTCTGCCACTATCAAAGCTTGGTCCGATGCATCCGTTGAACCGCTTGGCATGATGATCTCGGACGAACGCTGGATCGAGTGCGCCCAGCTCACCCGTGAATTCCAGAACTTCATGATCAAAGAATTTACCGACAGACAAACCGAACCACGCGACGACCTTCTAACGCACATGGTGCAAGTCCAAGACCCCGAAGGCGAAGGCATGTCTCTCCCCGAAATGCTTGGCAGCGTCCAACAATTGTTAGTCGCCGGCAATGAGACCACTACCAATGGCATCGCCGCTGGTATTCAGCTATTGGCTGAAAACCCTAAGCAACAGACCCTGTTGCGTGACAACCCAGATCGTATGTACACGTTCGTTAATGAGACTCTGCGACTCGAATCACCGGTGCAAGGGTTGTTTCGGGTGGTAAAAGTGGACACAGAAGTGAATGGGATCAAAGTCCCCCAAGGCAGTCGAATCATGCTGCGTTATGCCGCTGCCAATCGGGATGCTCAAAAATACCAAGATCCCGATGAGTTGGACGTCTTTAGAGCCAACGCGGGCACCCAAGTCGGGTTTGGCGCTGGCATCCATCACTGCATAGGCGCCAACCTTGCCCGAGAGGAGATGTTTCAATCGTTTACGGAACTGCTCAGGCGCACTCGGAATATCCGTCTCAAACCAGGGATGAATGACTTCAGTCACCACCCCTCGTTGATTTTACGAGGACTCAAATCCTTGATCGTTGAATTCGACCCCCCTAAATAGGGTCAGACCCTAGGGTCTGACCCTACCTCTAGGAACCCTCCCAGATAGGGGCCCGTATTAGTCGGTTCCCGACCAATAGGGGGCTCGTAGCTTACGTTTGTTGATCTTGCCCATGGTATTGCGACCGAGATCGTCGACCCATTCTAAAGAGCGCGGGCATTTGTAGTGGGAAAGCTTGTCACGGCACCAATTCAACACCTCTGCAGCATCTACTTCGCCCTCTTTGGCGATGGCCAGTGCCTTCAACTCCTCACCCATTTCAGGATGTGGCACGCCAATGCAGGCAACATCCAAAATGGCCGGATGTTCAATTAAAACTTGTTCCGCTTCCGCTGGATAAAGGTTCACACCCCCTGACACCACCATGTCGCTGAATCGGTCTGTAATGAATACATAGCCAGCTTCGTTCATGTAGGCGATTTCACCCAAAGTGAACACCCCTGGGCGGATGTGGGCTGCCTTCGATTTTTCAGCATCGTTGTGATAAATGACGCCACGCCCAGTCTCGTCTTCGAAATAGAGTTTACCTTCGATTCCGGCAGGCACCTCATTGCCATCATCGTCCAGAACCAAGGCAGTAAACGGCGGGATAGCTTTGCCGACCGAACCCGGATTTTCCAGCCATTCTTCCGAGGTGATCATGCAAGTCGTGCCAACTTCGCTGGCGCCATAGGCATCTAGGAACACCGGTCCCCACCATTCGATCATGGCCCTTTTCACGTCAACCGGACACTTGGCGCCGGTGTGACTGATGCTAACTAAAGAACTCATGTCATATTTAGCCCTGACCTCATCAGGCAGCGCCAAGAGCCGCACAAAGTGGGTCGGCACCATGACGCTATTGCTCACCTCATAGTCTTGAATGGCGCGCAGAGTTTTTTCTGCATCGAACTTACCCAAGATTACGCTTGAAACCCCGGCTGCTAATAGCCGCGCTCCGGACAGTGGTCCTGTGTGGTACATCGGACCCACTACCATATGCCGGCCCTGTCCAGCCCTTGGATCCGCTTTTAGATTCGCTAGATGTTCGGCCACAGTATCGCCACCTGCAAACATGGTAGGCGGCAGTTCAGTACCCTTCGGTCGCCCTGTCGTACCCGAGGTGTAGAGCAAGTTTGGTCGCGGGGCGAGAGATTCATCCGCGGCATCGCCCGATTGTTGTGCCAACCAGCCTTCCCATGGTTCTACGGCTTGCGAATCTGTTTGCCAGGCCACCACAACTGGCACACTCGCCAATCGCGCAGCCTCGACAGCCCGCTCAACGGTATTCGCACCGGCGAACAACAACTGAACGCCTGCATCTTCGAGGATATAGGCCACTTCTTCCGCCGTGAGGTGAAAATTCACAGGCACAACAGAAGCCCCGCCAATCAAGCCACCCAAATTAGCCATGGCGGTTTCCACCGCATTCTCGGCAAACACCGCTATACGGCGCTGGTCACCCAAATCATAGCTATTGATGCCATTCGCCACCCGATTTAAGGCATCGTCCACGTCGGCCCACCCTAAGGCTCGGTCTTCATCTCGTATTGCAATCTCGTCTGGTCGGCTAACCGAAAGGTCTGCAGAAAAAGAAGGCATTGTTTCCCCACAATTTGAAACACGTTACTATATGCGGTTCACGGAAAAACAAAAGAGGCGATCAAGTGAGCGACGAAATCTCTAATGAGGTGCTCCTCGATTTACATCGACGCATGGTACGTATCCGTCGATTCGAAGAAACGGCAGGAAAAATGATGGAAGACGGCAAAATCCCAGGGGCATTACACCTCTATGTGGGAGAGGAAGCCGTTGCTACAGGTGTTATGGCGCATTTAGCCAACGAAGATCAAATCACCTCCACCCATCGGGGTCACGGACACCTAATCGCCAAAGGTGGCGAGTTTCATCGCATGTTTGCTGAGCTGTACGGCCGCGCTACCGGGTACTGCAAAGGTAAAGGTGGCAGCATGCACATTTCTAACATGGCGCTGGGCATGTTGGGGGCGAACGGCATTGTCGGCGGCGGACCGCCTATCGCCATGGGTGCGGCGTTCTCAAACAAATTTCGCAAGACCAACAATGTCGCTTGCTGTTTCTTCGGAGACGGCGCCAGCAACGAAGGGTCTTTTCATGAAGCCGCCAATATGGCTTCACTGTATAAATTACCGGCTCTGTTCGTGTGTGAAAACAACGGCTACGGCGAGTACACGCCACAGGCCAATCACCAAGCCATTGTCGATGTCGCAGACCGCGCACCTGGCTACGGCATGCCAGGCGTCATTGTTGACGGCATGGATGTCATCGCGGTTTATGAAGCCGCCGGTGAGGCCATCGCACGTGCACGCGCAGGCGAAGGACCGACACTATTGGAATGCAAAACTTACCGTTACTACGACCACGTTGGCGTACGCGGCATGGGCTTAACCTATCGCACCGACGCCGAAGTCGAAGAGTGGAAGAAAAAAGACCCCATCGATCAGTTTGAAGCACGCCTCGCAGAGCAAGACATCTTGACGGCAGAAGCGGCGCTTGCCGTACACGACGAGGTATTGGCGGAAATAGCGACAGCGGTTCAGTTTGCAGAAGACAGTCCTTACCCGGACGCTAGTGCCCTTCTCGAAGACGTCTACGCGTAACGGTTAGGAAAACAAAGGAATTATCATGGCAGAAGCCCAACAGTCAGAAGCACGAATACTCACTTACGTCTCGGCCATCACCGAAGGCATTCGCACCGTTATGTCAGAGCAGGACAATGCCTTTATCGCCGGTGAAGATGTCGCCGGTGCAGGCGGTGTGTACGGTTATTATCAAGGTATATTAGATGAATTCGGTCCAGAGCGAGTCTACGACACGCCTATTTCCGAAGAAGGTATCGTCGGCCTTGGAGTCGGTTCAGCCGCGACTGGTTGTCGACCCATCATCGATTTGATGTTTATGGACTTCCTCGGTGAGTGCATGGACGAAGTTGCCAACCAGCTTGCGAAAATGCGTTACATGTTTGGTGGCGGCACGACTTTGCCAGTGACCATGCTGACCATGGCCGGCGCTGGCATGAGCTTGGCGGCACAACACAGCCAGAGCCTCGAGGCTTGGATTTGCCATCTACCGGGTCTGAAGGTAGTTATGCCAACCACGCCTTATGATGCAAAAGGTTTGATCATCGCCGCCGCTCGAGATGACAACCCGGTGATAGTAGTACTTAACAAAATGTCGCTTGCCATTAAAGGCGAGGTCCCCGAGGAGTCGTATGCTATTGAGCTTGGCAAAGCCAATATCATTCGCGAAGGCACAAACTACACCATCGTAGCCTTAGGGCGCATGACCCACGAGGCACTGAAAGCTGCCGAAAAGCTCAAAGAGTTCGGCATAGATGCAGAGGTAATCGACCCGCGCTCCTTACAGCCCTTCGACACAGCAACCGTGGTCGAATCAGTACGCAAGACCCACCGCGCTTTGGTGGTTCATGAAGCAGTAAGGTTCGGTGGTTTCGGTGGCGAAATTACCGCTCAAATACAAGAAGAGGCTTTCGACTATTTGGATGCGCCAATTGCCCGCGTCGGCGCGCCCTTTTCGCCCGTGCCTTTTAGCCCCGCGCTAGAAAAAATCTACATTCCCAATGCTGATCGCATTGTAGAAGAAGTGCGTAAGCAACTCGGCGTCTGAGCCGAGTCCTCGTCAATGGGTAAAATCGGCCTGATCGCCAATCCTGCTTCCGGCAAAGACGTTCGACGTCTTGTTGCGCGTGCCTCGGTTTTTGACAATCAAGAAAAACGCGCGATTGTGCGTCGGGTTTTGGCAGGCGCGATCTCTGCGGGAGCCACTGAATTCGTTTATCACAACGACGCCCACGGCATATGCCGTCTAGCGATAGAGGAAACCAAGGCTGAGTTCGAAGCTTGCCCAGTGGACTCTACGCAAATGGGTACTGTGCTTGACACCATATCTGCTGCGCGCGCCATGAAAGCGGCAGGGTGCGAGGTAGTCATTACCCTCGGCGGCGATGGTACAAACCGTGCTTTTTGCCTGGGTTGGCCTACGGCACCATTGCTGCCAATAAGTACTGGCACTAACAATGTTTTTCCTAGTCTTCGAGAAGCCACCATAGCGGGGGCCGCAGCCGGTCTGATTGCAACAGGGCGCATTGGCCACGAGGCCATGGCACAACAAAAGTGCATCGAGGTTGCTGTCGACGGTGAACGCGATGACTTCGCCCTAATTGATGCAATGTTGACCAAGGAGCGGTTCGTCGGCGCGCGTGCGCTACTAAAACCACATCTATTCAGCTCCGCGTTGTTAACCCGCGCAGACCCCGCAGCAGTCGGCATCACCAGCATTGGCGGCTTATTGCACCCTATCGATGCGAAGGCTGATTCAGGCTTGTGGCTCGAATTTGGTCCCGGCGGCACGACAGTTAACGCGCCAATTGCACCTGGGCTGTACCTCGATGTTCACGTCAACAAATTTCAACCTTTGGCGCTCGGCCAAGCCGTGCGCACCGAAGGACCCGGCACCCTGGCCTTCGATGGCGAACGCGAGCGAAGGCTAAAAGCCGGACAAACCGCAACACTTACGCTGACTCGCAACGGCCCGCGGGTCGTCGATGTCAGCGCAACATTACACTGGGCTGCCGAGCGAGGATATTTTCGCTCCAAGTACAAAAACTAACTAACACGAGTTAAGTAAAAGAACATGGCTACAGAAATTTACCTGGTCAAAGTCGGAATGAGCATGACCGAGGGCGTTGTTGATGAATGGTACATTGCCGACGGTGAACCCGTAAAAGTCGGCGACTTAATCTACCGTCTTGAAACCGAAAAAGTGAATCTCGATGTCGACGCAGAAGCGGACGGCATTGTGAAACACATCGTCGCTGAAGGCGTGACAATGGAACCTGGCGATGTGGTCGGATACATCTTTGCTGAAGGCGAAGTAATACCGGCAGACCTAGCAGCACCTACTGCGGGCGCCGCATCGACACAACCCACTTCACAAACGGGTGCTGTTGCATCAGCAACCTCGCCTACCACCTCTTCAACTAGAGGGGACGGCGATCGCATTAAGGCATCACCTGCTGCTCGGCGACTGGCAGCAGAGTTGGGTGTGGATTACGCCACACTTAACGGTTCTGGACCCGATGGCCGTATCGTTGAAGCAGATGTGCAAGCTGCCGCAGCAGCCCCTCTAATCGAAGGCGGGGAAGCAGGTGGACCAAGCTCACCCATGGCACGCAAGCTCGCTCGCGAACTGGGCGTCAATCTTGCAACCGTCAGCGGCACCGGTCCTGGTGGACGAATCACTAAAGAAGACGTGGAAAAAGCAGCTGCAACACCATCGCAACCGGCACCCGTTGCATCAAGCCCAGGAACCACGGTACCCATTCGCGGCATGCGCAAAACCATTGCCGAACGCATGCACGCAAGTCTTACAGAAACAGCACAGCTCACCATGGACATGGACGTGCGCATGGACGACACCATTAAGTTGCGCAACCAGTTGGTCGAAGAATGGGCAGACGAAGGCGTGAAGCCCGGCTTCACAGACTTGGTTATCCGTGCTGTTGCTCGCGCATTGGAAAAACACCCGCTGATGAACGCATCCTGGGGAGACAAAGAAATTGCCCTGCATGGCGATGTCCATGTGGGCATGGCTGTGTCACTAGACGAAGGTTTGATTGTCCCTGTTATTAGAAATGCCAACAAGATTAGCGTCAAGGAATTGGCTCAAGAAAGTAGTCGCCTGGCCACTGCTGCTAGAGATTCGAGCCTTGGCATTGATGATCTCGCTGGTGGCACGTTCACAGTGTCTGCTTTGGGCATGATGGGGGTCGACAGTTTCACGCCCATCATCAATTCTCCTCAAGCAGGTATTCTAGGCGTGAACCGTATCCGCGACGACGTTGCATGGGAAGGCGATCGGCCGGTTAAAGTGCAAACCATGCGGTTATCTTTGACCTGGGATCATCGCGTTCTTGATGGCGCACCCGCAGCGTTATTCTTAGGCGAAGTAAAAGCGCTTCTCGAAGCCCCTTACCGCCTGCTATTGTAGATTCTATGCAAAACATGCAAGTCACACGCCTCACCCCTGCCATCGGTGCGGAAGTATCCGGGGTCGACCTTGCAACACTGTCAGATCAACAATTTGCATCGCTTGAGGACGTTTTTACTGAACATAGCGTGCTCTTTTTTCGCGACCAGCCGGCGTTAGAACCTGCAGTTCAAGTCGCTTTCGCTAAGCGCTTTGGCCCCCTGCACACTCATCCTGCAGCCCCCACGTTGGACGAGAATCCTGAAGTTTTCGTCATTCACGCCCACGCCGAATCCAAAGTCGCAAATGGTAACGGCTGGCATACGGATGTTTCCTGTGACCAAACGCCACCCATGGCGACAATGCTGCAGCTACATACATTGCCAAGCACCGGTGGCGACACATTGTTTGCCTCTATGTACCTGGCATTCGAGACCCTTTCTGAACCGATGCAAAACTGGCTTTTGGGACTCCGCGCGCATCACGAATCTGAACACATCTACCGAGGTCGATATTCAGATCGGGGCGTAGACGACGCGACACGCGAATACCCTAGCGCCGTTCACCCCATCGTACGCACACATCCTAAATCAGGGCGACACGCCTTGTACGTCAACCCAAGTTTCACCACCCGTATTGAAGGCTTGTCTAAGCTTGAAAGCGAAGCGTTGTTGAACTTGTTATACCGTCATCAACAACGCTCAGAATTTCAAGTTCGGTTTAGTTGGACGGAAAATGCTATCGCGCTGTGGGACAACCGCTGCACCCAACATTTCGCTATGTGGGACTATTGGCCGGAAGAACGCAAAGGCCATCGAGTAACAATATTGGGAGAAGTCCCCTACCTGGACCGCTCCTTGCCATTGCAGCCTAAATCTACGATGCGACTCGGTGGCAAGCTATAGAGCAGGCGCCACACGTCTTTCCTCCCACGCTCATCCAGTCGTTATGAAGTGTCGTCTTCATCTGTTCTTATTAGGAATGTCGAACATAGGAACAAAAATGCAGAGATAGAGAGCGACAGAAACAATCCCAAAATATGTAGTTGATCGGCAGCTTTTGCCAATAGCCGACATAGGTTAGATTTCACCGATCTGACTCAATTCGACCCAAAGGCGACAGATTAGGGCCTCCGCTGCAACGCGTTGTTAGATGTCTGTAGCATCGACGTTCCGCTTTCTTTTGTTGTGAATCGCGAACACGATTGAAAAAAGCACGCTGGCTACGGCTACTACCAGAGGTGCGATAGCGGACGATCTTGATGTCCCCGGATCGAATAGAAACTGTACAGCCGAGTCCTCCGCTTTTATTCGTAACATTAGTTCGTCGTGGATAGAAATAGCCATTTCCGAGTGAAAGTAATATCCCCCCGCCAGGTCGACACTGAAATATAGGTACATAACTG
This sequence comes from Limisphaerales bacterium, assembly GCA_051270205.1. Lineage (GTDB taxonomy): Bacteria > Pseudomonadota > Gammaproteobacteria > Pseudomonadales > Azotimanducaceae > UBA4421. Next base: position 1,236 of record JBNMMV010000135.1, on the reverse strand, counting down.
AGATGACCGAAAGTTGGAACCAGCTTAAGCGATCCACTGCCAGAAATGTCGCCACTAGATATGCGGATATAAGCGTTATCAGCGTTCCGAGGAGCATCTGCGAAAGCTGGTTGTATTCGGAGTATGCGCTAATCAATTCCGGGACATTCATCAGAGAAGCCTAACATTGGGTGGTTAGATGATATCTGAAGTGGCGGCTTCTGGCCGATTTTACCCATTCATTTGACGAGCCAGCACACGAGAATATGGCCCTATGTTCGCCAAAGCAGTCATTAAGGCATGAATGTGCACTACCGTCTTCCTGCGGTGATGTTTGCTCGCGCCTACCATGGCGGCTATGGCCCAGATAGCGGTCATTCGTGCGTGCGCGCGTTTGGTAAACGGATGCCCGGGTTCGGCCAACTAAAGACATTTGGACTTGGGGCAGAGACGTTCGGCTACATGCCGTCATGTTGCAGGTCTGGGACCGGCGTTTCCATAAAGCCCCGGAACTCACGGGACAGTCCGTTACCGCCAGAAGCGCCACGCCGCCAAGCTTCCCTGAGAAGATGTGCACTCTCAAGATAATTTCGGAAACCACTCATCCTCGGCGGAATCATGAGATTCGAGAAGACAAACGTCTCTATGCAGGTTATCAGGTTTTATCGAGGCCTTGAGTAAACGGCCAGTTCTCTTCAGAGTTATCGAATTCGGCGATAATCCTATCTACTTCTGCCGTGAACTGCGGGGTCATCGTGGCTTTATTGGCTTCCCAATCCTCTTTAGGGAGGAGCCCACTATGGAACGTTAAACCGATTTCGCGACGAACGGCAACGAATTCGTCTTCATCGAGTAGACCGTTCCTATACTGATAGAAATCATTTTCGTACCCACGTAAACGATACCGAGCTGCCGACCTCATCAGAAGCAGCTCATCGTCTTGAAGCTCGTCTCCCTGAATAAGTTTCAGGGTACCTTTACGAATGTCAGGGTACTTAAACACCAATTCGATCCTCCGCTGCGCGGCATCAGTATAGTTTTGACGTGTCAACGCCTTCTGGATCTTGTTGGTTTGGCGTATCTGAACGGCCAGGTAACCCAGGGTGAAAACAACCGCAATAGCCCCAACGGGCTCCCCATAGTTGCCCAATAGCTGAGCAAAAGCTTGATGATCCATATTTTCTATCTCCGATGAATAGAAGAAGGCTACCCCGAATTCCATAGAATTGGCGAATGGCGGCAACGGGTTGGTCGGAA